>JANYJT010000239.1 GCA_025358395.1 Bacteroidia bacterium | reverse complement strand
CGGGAGACGCCATTTTCATCCCTGTTTTTTATGATCCACCCATCAGTGACTGAACGAGGCAGGAGAATCCCATCCTCATCATCGGCCAAACCGGTAAAGATTTCATATGGCCTTCCATCGATCAGTCCGATAAAGGCAATCCATTTCTCCTTGTTGTTTTGAAACCGGACAATTTCAGCCTCGAGCACCTCAGGTCTCTTGGTGGGGAATTCCCCTTCTTTCTTTTTGTCTCTTGTGGATAGCAAAACCCCTGATCTGGAACCTTCCCGGTAGACAGTTACTCCTTTGCAACCACTTTCCCAGGCCGAGAAGAACAACTTGCCAACCAACTCTTCGGTAGCCTCTTCGGGAAGGTTAATGGTGACGGAGATAGAGTGATCGACCCATTTTTGAATCTGTCCCTGCATCCTTACCTTTGCCATCCAGTCGATGTCGTTCGAGGTGGCTTTGGCATACGGAGATTTGCTGACGAGTTCATCAATCTCCTCATTCGTGTATTTCTTTTTGGTTGTGTAGCCATGAATCTCCATCCACACTTTAAATTTGTGGTGGAAGATGATGTATTCTTCCCATGAGTCACCCATTTCGTCAACAAAATCAATGCGGGCTTCTTTGTCGTTCGGGTTAACTTTTCTTCGGCGTTTGTAGACAGGCATAAACACGGGTTCAATTCCCGATGTGGTTTGAGTCATCAAACTGGTTGTGCCCGTAGGGGCGATGGTAAGAAGGGCAATGTTTCGTCGGCCATATTTGGCCATCTCTTCATAAAGCTCAGGATCTGCAATGGCTAACCTTTTGATATAAGGATTGTTAATCTCTTTTTTGGAATCATATATTGGGAAAGCTCCACGTTCTTTGGCAAGTAGAACTGATCCGCGATATGCCTCAATGGCAACAATTTTGTGCACTTCGACGGAGAAGTCTATGGCATTTTCTGATCCGTACTGCAAGCCAAGTGCAGCCAGCATATCGCCTTCAGCGGTAATTCCAATTCCGGTCCTGCGGCCATTGACAGCTTTCTCTTTGATTTTTTCCCACAAATTTAATTCTACTTGCTTGATTTCGTCCATCTCTGGATCGGCTACAATCTTATCGTATATGGCGTCAATTTTTTCCAGTTCAAGATCGATGATATCGTCCATGATACGCTGTGAAAGCCTCACATGCGAGCGAAAGAGGGGAAAGTTAAATTTTGCATGTTCTGTAAACGGCTGATCAACATATGAATACAGGTTGATAGCAATCAAGCGACAACTGTCATATGGACAGAGCGGAATTTCTCCGCAGGGATTGGTGCTGACGGTCCCATAGCCCAAATCAGCATAACAATCGGGCACAGATTCACGAATCACAGTATCCCAGAAAAGAATCCCGGGCTCGGCCGATTTCCATGCATTAAAAACAATTTTTTGCCACAGACTTGTAGCATCTGTCTCTTTGGTATAGACCGGCTCATTGCTGTTGATTGGATATTTTTGATGATAAGTAGTGGAATTGCGAACGGCTCTCATGAACTCATCATCGATCTTAACCGAAACATTGGCACCGGTAACCTTTCCTTCTTCCATTTTTGCATCGATGAACTGTTCCGAATCAGGGTGCTTAATTGAAACTGATAGCATAAGAGCTCCCCGCCGCCCATCCTGAGCAACTTCTCTGGTCGAATTGGAAAATCGTTCCATAAATGGTACAATTCCAGTGGAAGTTAAGGCTGAATTCTTAACCGGTGAACCTTTGGGACGGATGTGCGATAGGTCATGACCTACACCTCCCCGTCTCTTCATAAGCTGTACCTGCTCCTGATCGACCATCATGATGCCGCCATAGGAGTCTGCTCCATTGCCAACAACAAAACAATTGGATAATGACCCTGTTTGAAAATCATTGCCAATCCCTGTCATTGGGCCACCCTGTGGAACGATGTATTTAAATGCTTCAAACAATTCGAAAAGTTCCTTCTCTGAAAGTGGATTTGGATATTTTTTTTCAATTCTGGCTATCTCCGATGACAACCTGCGGTGAAGGTCATCGGGGGTAAGCTCGAACAGATTGCCATACGAATCTTTCAACGCATATTTGTTGACCCAAACCCGGGCAGCCAACTCATCGCCATGAAAATATTTCAAGGAAGCTTCAAACGCCTCTTCATTTGAATAATTTTTTTGAGCTGTATTTTTCTTCATAGCAGTAACGTCATTTAATTCCATGGCATCAGGATTCGTCGAATAAATAATAAGGTTTTTGAGCTAGATTTCTTACAATAGGAAGTCAAACTTTCATGGTAAAGATAGCTATAGAACTATTTTTTTGGATAGAAATTTTTCAGATAAAAAAAATAGTTATCAACTTATATATGTTAATTTGCACAAATACAATGAGATAAAAATTAATTTATCTCTGAAAGTTTACAAAAAAATTTTTTTTGTGATTTTTTGAAAAATAAATATGTACGAAGAAAAGTAATTGAAAAATCTATTTTTCGAAGAAATGGCGAACGATCAGTTCGGCGGCTCCGCGGTTACTTTCAACGTATTGCGAAGCGAAAATGCCATCATTTTCCAACTTTTTTTGGTCGGTTAAATAACCTTCGAACAGGTTGTTCAACTCTTCATAATTTGAAATAGTGTGAGCCGCTCCAAGCTGAATCATCTCAACAGCTTCGTGAAATTTGCGGTAATTAGGGCCGAAAACAACAGGCAATCCATAGACGGCAGGTTCTAAAATGCTATGAATACCGGTCGTAAAACCGCCTCCGATATAGGCGATATTCGCGTAACGATAAACTGAAACCAGATATCCATACCCATCAACTATTAAAACTTGAGCAGAATCGAGTTGTGCGGGGGTAGGATCGGCTGAATAAAGCACATAGGAACGTTTCAAGAGGGTCGTAATCCTATCTAAAGATCCTTGATTGACTTCATGGGGCGCCACGATAAATTTGACTTGATGGGTACAGTCATTGATATAATTCAGGAATATTGCTTCATCCTCCGGCCAGGTACTGCCCGCTACGATTACCTGCATCCCGTTGCAAAATTTTTCCAGCTTTGGCAGTACAGATGCTGCGCGGGCAATCTGAGCAACACGATCCAGCCTGGTATCTCCACTGATTGAGACATTGTCAAATCCAAATTTGTGAAGTGTCTCAAAAGAGGTCTGATTTTGAACAAATATATGGGTATAGACCTTTAAAACCTTTCTAAACCATCTTCCCCAGGGT
>JANYJT010000218.1 GCA_025358395.1 Bacteroidia bacterium | reverse complement strand
CAGCTTTCTGACATCCATAAACAGTGGCGCTCCGATCAAATCTGATTTGCTGGTGACACCGCCTCGGAAATGGGAACTTTTTCTGGTTCAGCATTCACATACCGATATTGGTTACACCAGACCGCAATCTGAAATTCTGGCAGAACACCAACGATACATTGATTATGCACTGGACTATTGTGACCAGACAGATGACTTTCCTGATGATGCCAAATTTCGCTGGACATGCGAATCGGCCTGGGTGGTAAAGGAGTATTTGAATACCAGGCCAAAAGCCCAAATTGAGCGTCTGAAGAAAAGAGTAGCCGAAGGTCGGATTGAGGTAACAGGAATGTTTTGCAACATGGCAGAAACCTCGGATGAAAACCTGATGACAGACTTTCTAAGACCTTTGCAGACCATTCAAGAGGCAGGTTTTCCCGTGAAAACTGTAATGCAGAACGACGTAAACGGAATTGCCTGGTGCATGCCGGACTATTTCAAAAATACCGGCGTGAAGTACCTGAACATGGGAATCAACGAGACGAGATCCATCCTTCCCTTCAATCTTCCAACCCTTTTCTGGTGGGAAGCCCCCTCGGGCGAGAGACTGTTGTCTTTCCGGGCAGATCACTACATGACCGGTAATTTCTTTGGATTGGAAAGTAAAGCCATCAAACCCGAAAAAATGCTGGAACATTTGGCAGATCTGGATGCAAAAAAGTATCCCTTTGACAAGATTGCCATACAGTTTTCAGGGTACTTTACCGACAATGCCCCACCTTCAACAGCAGCCTGTCAATTGGTGAAGGAATGGAATGAAAAATACGAAACTCCTAAACTGAAACTTGCAGTTGCCAGCGATTTTTTTGAGTATATCGAAAAGAATTATGCCGGCAAGTTACCTGTCTACCGGAAAGCATGGCTCGATTGGTGGACGGATGGTGCAGGGTCTGCCTCCCGGGAAACCGCGGAAGTGAGAAAACTGCAGAATTTGAAGCAGGTAGATGAAGGACTCTTCGCCATGGTAGCAATAAAAGGAGGGGAGCTCAACCCAAATTTACAGTCGAAGACAGATCACATAGCCGAAAATGCCATTTTCTACGATGAACACACGTTTGGTGCTGACGAAAGTATTGACCGCCCGCATTCCGAAAATACAACCCGACAATGGCTTCAGAAAGGAGCTTATGCCTGGGAAGCTTTAAAAATGCAGACCTTGCTTCACGAAGAAGCTCTCGCAAGATTTCAGCCATTTTTAAAGAAGGCAGACTTTCCTGTTATTCATGTTATCAACTCATTGGGTTGGAAACGCTCGGGAACCATTAGCCTATTTGTTGATTTCGAAGTGCTCCCAATTATTCATAAGGTAAGGATTATAGACCTTTCCACAGGACTTCCGGTGCCATCACAAATGGTTAGCAAACGAGCAGAAGGAGCCTATTGGGCAATGGATGTGAATGATATACCGGCACTTGGCGTAAAGACACTTAAAATTGAGATTTCAGCGGAGCAAGTTCCCGTGAATGAGGAGGAACAAAATACAGATCAACTTGAAAATAAATACTATCGATTGACAATTGACAAGCTCACGGGAGCTATCAAAAGTTTGATCGACAAAGATTTGCAGATAGAATTGATCGATATGCACAATCCCTGGAAATTGGGACAGGCTATTCATGAAACCATGCCGTCGCGAAACAAATATGAACCTTCTCATACTTCGGTTTCCAATGTTAAGGTCCAAAAGGGGATAAATGGAAATGTCTGGGAAAGTCTCAAAATCAGTGCTGATCTTGCCGGAATGGAAAAAGGAACCGACAATTCGCCGAGAGGTCTGGATGTTGAGATAAGGCTTTATAACAACATTAAAAAGATAGAATTTAAATACTATGCTCACAAACAGATCATTACAGAACCGGAAGCCTTATATGTGGCCTTTCCTTTTTCTTTTCCGGATTCCAGAATTGTTTTCGAAACCATTGGTGGTACTCTGACTCAAGGACAACAGTTGCCTGGATCATCCTCCGATTGGAACGTGGCTCAGAATTTTGTGGCGGTTCGGGGCAAAGCGGGACAGATTGTCGTTGTCAGCGATGAAATACCGCTCTGGCAATTCAGTGGTCTCAACATGGGGAAATTCGAACGCTACCCCAAACAGGGCAAGACCTGGCTATACTCATGGGTCATGAACAATTATTGGTTCACCAATTTCAGGGCTTACCAGGAAGGCGGTTTCAGCTGGAGTTATCAGCTTACCTCCTCCAAAGATACAACCAACACTTTTGCAGCCAAATTCGGGTGGGGTGAAAGAAATGGCTTTCCTACCAGGACGTTTCCTTCCGGGAAACCGGAGCTGAAAGAATTTTTTTCTGAAACGCTGAAGATTGTAGGTTCTCCAAACGTTTTACTGGTAAACAGCCGCCCGGCCCTCAATGGCAAAGATGCAGTGGCGCTGCACTTTAGGGAGCTGGAAGGTCTTGAATCAGACATTTCATTGGCTAGTGTCATTTCAGGTCGTTCCGTAAAAACTATTTCGGTGGTCAACTCGATGGGTAAAAAGGTGGCAACTAGTGGCACGTCTATACATTTTTCTCCTTTTGAAGTTAAATTTATAGAGATCGAATTCTAAAAGTTACAAATTGAATTTTTACATATAAAAATCTGATAATATGGAAGATAAAGTAGATAAGGCAATCAATTTGTTTAAGTCTGGGTACAACTGTGCTCAGTCTGTAGTGGCAGCCTATAAAGAAGATTTGGGCTTTGATGAGAACCAGGCATTAAGTATTTCGGTCGGATTTGGCGGAGGTATGGGCAGGTTACAGGAGAAATGTGGTGCTGTGACCGGAGCCTTCATGGTAATTGGGTTGTATACTTCCCAAAAGTACAAGGATAATATTAGTCGCAAAAATCATTCGTATGCCTTGATTCAGGAATTTGACAGTAGGTTTAAATCAATTTATCATACGACGAGGTGCGACGAATTGTTGAAATGTGATCTGAGATCGGAAGAAGGACATGTTTATGCCGTTGAAAACCAGCTATTCGAAAAAATTTGTCAAAAATGTATCACTGATGGTATCGTGATCCTGGACGATTTATTCGCACAATAACCTGTAAGTAACTGTACAACTGTTGGATAAATATATTGTCACGCAAAACTTGCAAACATACGCAATGAAAGAGTTTTTATACTTTGTGTAAGTTTGCGAGCTTTGCGCGACAAAAAAGTCTATAATATACCGTATGATAACTCATAATATTGGGAAAGTCCATCTTTCAAATCGGTTGCTCAGAATACTTCCTCTCTTTCTGTTAGTATCAGCAGTCATGGCTTGTGGCAATCGTTCGGATGCAGGAAAAGCTAATACTCAGTCGGGTCAAAAAGGCACAATTATAGTGCAGGATGAGAACTCTGATACTGATGATTCACATATTGTTGCTGCTATTCTGGTAACTCCCAAGAATCCAAAACCAGACGAGCCTTTTAGCGTGATGGTTGTAGGCGGCAAAAGCCTACTGAAATCAAAAGTCGAGATTTCATCGACTTCTGCAAAATCCGTAAAAAGCAGGATTGGGGAGGGATTGCCCTTCTGGCGAATCGAAGAATTTAAAGGGCTCCCGGAAGGGAAATACCACATCACATTGAAAGGCGGTAATAAAACCAGCGAATTGGATTTTTTAGTTTCAAATAAGTCGGCTTCTTCGTCAGAAACAGCTGTTTGGAAATCTGAGAAGGGATGGGATCCTGCATCCGAAGAGCTCTATTCTGCCTGGATCAATGCACTATTTTATGATGCGGATGAGCGTGCTTCCTGGTCTGCGCTGCATGAAGTAACCCAAAACAAAGACCGCAATTTTTTATACAACCATCTTTCATTAAATGAGGATGAACCTTCCGATAAAAACAGGGTGCTGATGCAGCCCGATTGCGCTGATAACCCTTTTTATCTGCGGGCTTATTTTGCCTGGAAACTTGGACTGCCATTCGGTTACCACGAATGTGACAGGGGTTATCTTGGAAAAGCCCCAAGAACCGGCCGTTGGGTCACCAATGAAACAGGATTGTCAGGAAGTCCGACCAGAAAATTCAATACTTTCGTTAGGATGGTGATGAATGGGGTGCATTCCGGCACCGCCAGAACGGCCTTGAACGATGAAAGTTCGGATTATTACCCGGTTCCGCTAACCGCGGCTTCTCTGCGTCCGGGAGTGGTTTTTGCCGACCCTTATGGCCATACACTAATATTGGTCAGAAGAGTTGCCCAATCAGGGGATACACCCGGTGTTCTTCTCTCTGTGGATGCACAGCCGGATGGGACAGTCGGTATCAAACGGTTCTGGAAAGGTAATTATCTGTTTACTACCGCGGAAGTTGTAGGCGAACCCGGATTTAAATCCTTCAGGCCAATTGCCTTAAAAGATGGAAAACCTCGCCTGGTCACTGGCGAAGAGATTAACGCTAATCCAGGGCTGCTTCCGTTCTCGATGCAACAGCGGGGACTTGAAAGCAGTACTTTCTATCATACCATGGAGCGGATCATCAATCCCAAACCACTTGATCCTGAGACTGCCCTGTTGGATCTCGTTCAAGCCCTTCATGAACAGCTAATCGTAAGGGTAACCTCCGTGGCCAACGGCGAAGAGTATATGAAATCCCATCCTTCGGTAGTCATCGGCATGCCCGGATCTCCGGCAGGCGTGTTTCAAGCTGGTGGTGACTGGGAGAATTTCTCCACTCCAAACCGCGACTTACGAATGCTCATTGCCATGGATGCCATCCTTGATTTTCCGGATAAAATTGTTCGGAACCCTGAGGATTACAAGCTGCCTCTGCTCAAATCACCCGAATCGGTTAAGAAAAGTCTGGAAGAACTTTTGAACAGAAAGCTCTCTGAACTCTCAATAACTTATACCCGCACCAACGGCATGGAACAAAAACTGACCCTTTCTGAGATACTGAAAAGGAAGGAGGCTTTCGAAATGGCCTATAATCCGAACGATGGGATCGAAATACGCTGGGGAGCCCCCGAAGGCAGCGAAGAACGTGCCTCATGCAAGCGCAAAGTCCCGGCCAATCAGCTGGCAAGAATGAACGCCGTAAGGGGATGGTTCAACAAAAGATTGCATCCACCGACATAACCCCATTTTTAACCACGAATTTCACGAATTAAGACTGCAAATAAACGAACGAAGCGTACGAAATATTGTGCGCTTCGTTCGTTTATTTGGCTGAAATCTTGTAACTTACAATACAGAAATTCAGTTTATTTTCCAGTTAATCTTTCTTGAAATGTCAATTGAAATGAGCAATGTTTTGGTACCGGATGAACGAATCATGGACAAAATATACCTGATTAGAGATCAGAAAGTAATGTTGGACAGGGATTTGGCAGTATTGTATGGTGTCGAAACTAAAGTTCTAAAACAAGCTGTAAAGCGAAACATAGCAAGGTTTCCTGAGGATTTCATGTTCGAAATGACAAAAGGAGAATTTGAAATTTGGAGGTCACAATTTGTGACCTCCAATTCAGAGAGAATGGGATTGCGCTATGCCCCTTTTTGTTTTTCTGAGCAGGGAGTTACAATGCTTTCGTGCGTATTGAATAGCAAAAGAGCAATAGAGGTCAACATCCAGATCATGCGGATTTTTACGAAAATAAGGGCGATATTTACCGATACTTTAAGCTTGAAGCTTGAAATTGAGACTATCAAGAAAAATCTTCAAAATCAAGACAAAAATATCGAACTTGTTTTCAGCTATCTGGATGAACTAATTACCAAACAAGAGAATAATCCTCCACGCAGACAAATAGGATACAAATCCAATGATTTTTATAGCTATTTTTAGACTTCAATATTCCATTATATCGACATAATAGCTTTTAGTCAATGAAAATTCAATTAATTTGTATCCTCCTGATATTCTACTCATTAATTTCTTTTGCTCAAAAAGCGAACCTTCAACCTTCCAGAATTGAATCTGCTCTTCACGACAAGCTAAGAGTATCTGAAACTGCTAAAATACTAGGTTTTGTCGGCGACCGGTTAGACGCTTCCTACAAAAACCGAATCATTGCTCAAAATGTCGATCGTTTGGTGGCTCCTTTCTCCATCCGCACAGAAACCAGTTGCTGGCAAAGTGAATTCTGGGGAAAGTGGTTTACTTCGGCTGTTCTGGCCTATCGCTATAAACCGGAACTTCTGTTGAAAAAAAAGCTGGATGATGCCATAAATGGCCTGCTTGCCACCCAGACTCCAGATGGATACATTGGCAATTATGCGGATGACAAGCATCTTGCGGCCTGGGACATTTGGGGACGGAAGTATTGCATGCTGGGTTTGCTGTCCTATTTCGACCTCACGAATGAACCAAAAGCCCTTCAGGCTGCCTGTAAAGAGGCCGACTTCCTGATGAAAGAGATAAAAGAACGCAATGAGCTCATTGTTAAGCTTGGCAATCACAGGGGTATGGCAGCTTCCAGCATACTTGAACCGATATGCCTTCTCTACACACGTTCCGGAGACAAAAGATACCTTGATTTTGCCGAAGAGATTGTCCGGCAATGGGAAACTCCGGATGGACCGCAACTGATTTTCAAAGCGGATACCGATGTGTCGAATCGATTTCCAAAGCCTAAATCCAGCTGGTACGGCTGGGAGCAGGGACAAAAGGCCTATGAAATGATGTCCTGTTACGAAGGATTGTTGGAACTGTACCGGATTACCGGGAAAAATGAATATAAAGTAGCTGTTGAGAAGACATGGGATAATATTATTGATACTGAGATTAATATAATAGGATCAGGATCATCCGTGGAAACATGGTTTTTGGGTAAGAAATTTCAAACATTGCCCATCGCTCATTACCAGGAAACCTGTGTAACAGCCACCTGGATCAAGTTCTGCCAGCAACTGTTGCGCCTCACGGGAGAGGCCAAATATGCCGATGCCATTGAGCAAAGTTTTTACAATGCACTTTTGGGTGCCATGAGTTACGATGGTTCTGATTGGGCCAAATACACACCTCTGGCAGGTCAGCGACTGCCTGGAAGCGAACAGTGCGGAATGGGATTGAACTGCTGCGTAGCCAGTGGTCCCCGTGGACTGTTTACTTTTCCGCAAACTGCTGTGATGTCTGCAAATGACGGAGTGCAGGTGAACTTCTTTGCCGCCGGTAAATACACCTTGCAAACGCCCGGAAAGCAGCAGATACAAGTGATTCAGGAAACTGATTATCCTGTCTCCGGAAAGATATCAATCAAGTTACAGCTTAAAAAGCCGGAAAAAATGAAAATTTTGGTGCGAATTCCCAATTGGAGCGCCAAATCTGCCTTATTCGTGAACGGTGAACAGGTTAGTGACGTAAAACCCGGACAGAATGCCGGAATCGAACGTCCGTGGAAAAGTGGGGATGCCATAGAACTCAATCTGGACATGCGTGGCCGGGTTCTTACATTTGGCGAATACCCAAAGAACAAAGTTATTGTGCGCGGACCTGTTGTATTATCGAGGGATGCCCGTTTATCTGATCTTCCCATCGAATCTGTGATCAAACCTTTGGCGGATAAAGAAGGATATATTGATCTTCAGCCCATAGAAGAGAAGAAAGCCGGGATCTGGATGGTATTCAAGGCCCGGTTTATGCCTGAATCATACCTTGAAAAAGGCGCCGAACCAATCTGGATCAATTTATGCGACTATGCTTCCGCAGGAAATGCACCGGATAGCCACCCATACTTCAATGTTTGGATACCTCAATTGATGGATCCAAGAGAATTCTAATACTGATTTTTCATTGAAACCATAAAAAATCACAGAAAAATTATTTGAAATTATTTCAAATAATAGCCAATTTACCAGCCGATCGAAAATACTCTTAATCAAAAAAAACGCTTCAATCTATTAAAAAGAGGGTAAAATAATTGATCTAAAATGCACATTTTTAAATATGTAAATTAATATGAATGTGAATTTACTTTTTGTTTTGCTAATTAATTCAGCTTATTAAAAATCATTCTAAGTAAGTCTAATTGACTGAAAAATGTTTTTTCTTTTTTATTCATAAAATACATTCGCCCTTGATAATATTTTAAAAGTGGTTAAAAAATTATCAATTATATAGAATGTATTATGTACTTAAAAATGAAAGCCATGAATCATCAATTATTTTTACCAAATTCCCAATTCCGGATTCAAAATTCTAAGCGTAGTTTTGGCCTAATTGCCATTGTCTGGACATTTATCTCTATGACTGCCTTGATTTCTTCATGTTCAAAAGAGGGAATTAAGGATACTGTAATCCCGACAAGCTCCCCTGCAGATCTAATTTCAGAAACGCTACCTGCAAATCTATCTGAAACGGTCCCGTTAAATCCCGCAATATCCGTTACTTTCAAAAGCGGGACAATTCCGGCAGAAATTTCATCCACTTCGATAACCCTGAATAATGGTACAATTCCTGTTGCCGGAACAACAGTCATTACAGGTACCAAGGCGGTCTTTACACCAATTGCTGATCTGAATCCCGAAACAACTTATACAGCAACAGTTAAAACCGTTCATAAAAATGGTTCAACAGAGCAAGAGAGTTCCCACTCCTGGAACTTCAAAACAGGAGATCATAAAAATCCCACTTTCTCAGTTGTCTCAACGATACCTGCTGATCATGCGACCAAAGTTGCTTTGACTGTTCAACCCGTTGTTACTTTTAACATGGATTTTACTGACTTAATGCAAAGTTCAATGATATTTACTGTGAAACAAGGTTTAACTACAGTTCCCGGAACCGTTTCATTCTCAAACAGGACAGCCACTTTTAAACCTTCCGCAAGTCTGGCAGCCAATACTACTTACACAGCAATGATCACATCAGGTGTTTCACATGATGGAGAAGATGATCATGACAAAGGAGCTATGGCACCATTCAGCTGGAGCTTCACAACTGAAGGTGGAACTACAACCGATTTAATTGCGCCGACAGTTCTATCTGTCTTTCCAGTAAGCAATGCCACAGGTGTCGTAGTAAGTAACAAACCTTCTGTGACTTTTAGCGAACCGATGAATGCTTCTACAATCACATCAACTACATTTACATTAAAGCAAGGTACTACTGCTATTGCAGGAACTGTAACCAATTCAGGCTCAACGGCGACATTCACCCCAACAAGTTCACTGGCTGCCAATACTGTTTATACAGCAACAGTGTCTACAGCTGCTAAAGATTTGGCCGGAAATGCAATGGCAGCTAATTATGCATGGAGTTTCACTACAGCAGCCGCAGCGACAGCAGATGTAACAGCGCCAACAATATTGAGCGTTGCACCTGCTTCCGGAGCAAATTCAGTTGCCTTAAGCACCTCAATTACTGCTACATTTAGCGAGCCAATGACTGCTTCAACAATTACAGCCACTAACTTCACGGTTAAACAAGGAATGACAGACATTGCCGGCACTGTTACCTATACCGGGAATACAGCGACATTTAAACCTGCTGCCGCACTTTCAGGAATGATGCCTTATACGGCAACCATTACCAATGGTGTTAAGGATCTGGCTGGCAACGCATTAGTAGTCAGTTATTCGTGGAATTTTACAACTGTAACGGTAGTTGCAGCATGTGGTTCAGGAACACAATTTTTTTCGGCCAATGTTCTTCCGATTGTAACGGCTAAGTGCACACCATGTCATGGTTCAAGTGGTGCAAGTGCTGGGATCAGCCTAAC
>JANYJT010000202.1 GCA_025358395.1 Bacteroidia bacterium | reverse complement strand
CTGACACGGAACGGAAAAGTGCTTGATCAGGTAAAAAGCTATGCAGGAATGCGCAAAATCTCTACCAAACGGGATGCGAACGGAATCGTAAGACTTCAACTCAACAACCAGGACTACTTTCAGTTTGGTCCGCTCGACCAGGGATGGTGGCCGGATGGATTGTACACCGCGCCGACAGACGAAGCACTGCTTTATGACATTAAAAAAACAAAGGACTTCGGGTTTAACCTGATCCGTAAACATGTGAAGGTAGAACCTGCAAGATGGTATTACCACTGCGACCGGGAGGGAATCCTGGTATGGCAGGATATGCCAAGTGGCGGCGAAAGCCCGCAATGGCAAATGCGCAACTATTTTAATGGGAAAGAGTTGGAAAGAAGTCCGGAATCCGAAGAGAACTACCGTGCCGAATGGAAAGCAATTGTCGACCAACATATCTCCAATCCATGCGTTGTGACCTGGGTTCCATTTAACGAGGCCTGGGGACAATTCAAAACGCCTGAGATCACTGCCTGGACCAAATTATACGATCCCTCCCGGTTGGTGAACAGCGCAAGCGGAGGCAATTTTTATCCTGTCGGCGATATGCTCGATATCCACAATTACCCCGCACCCGATCTGGCCATGTACGATGGCAGAAGATCTTGTGTTTTGGGTGAATATGGCGGCATCGGACTGCCCCTCGAAAATCACCTCTGGGTCAAAGAGAGGAACTGGGGCTACGTTCAGTATAAAACCTCCCAAGAAGCCACCAATGCCTATGTGGATCTGGCTGAGAAACTAAAAACCTTGATACCGCGAGGCTTCTCGGCAGCCGTCTACACCCAGACCACCGACGTTGAGATGGAAGTCAACGGGCTGATGACCTACGACAGGAAGGTGATCAAGCTTGATGAGGCACGGATCAGGAAGATCAATTCTGAGATTTGCAATTCTTTGAAATAAAAAGGCTAAAGGATCTAAAGAAGGATAAAGGATAAAGTAAAAAGGATAAAGTAGCACGAATCCCACTTTATCCTTTTTACTTTATCCTTTATCCTTCACGTTAGAGTCCCTTCATCGAAAAAGCGATCCTTTTTCTGGGAATATCCACCTCTACTACCCTAACTTTCACATGCTGCTGAAGTTTGACAACTTCGGCCGGGTCGCTGACAAATTTATCGGCCATCTCGCTGATGTGAACCAATCCGTCCTGCTTGATGCCCACATCGACAAAGGCCCCGAAGCGGGTTATGTTGGTGATGATACCCGGTAGTACCATTCCGGGAATCAGATCTGTCATAGCGTAAATCCCGTCGGCAAATTCGAAATGCCTGATACCCGCTCGCGGGTCCCGGCCGGGTTTAGCCAGTTCGGTCAAAATATCTGTGAGAGTAGGAATTCCTACTTCCTTACTGACATACTTGTTCAGATCAATTTTTGAAGTCAGTTGCACTTTCCCGATCAATTCGGCAAGTTGACAGCCCAGGTCAGCTGCAATTTTTTCCACCAGTTTATACCGCTCAGGATGCACAGCCGAATTGTCGAGCGGATGATGGGCACCCGAAATCCGCAGGAATCCGGCACACTGCTCATAGGCTTTGGGTCCCATGCGCGGAACATTGCGCAAGGCTTCCCGCGAAGGAAACGGACCGTTCTCTTTGCGGAAATCAACAATATTTTGTGCCAGTGTGGCATTGAGTCCCGAAACATAGTTGAGCAAATGACTGCTGGCCGTATTCAAATCGACACCGACTCTGTTGACACAGGATTCTACGGTAGTTTTCAAAGAATTTTGGAGCTGTTTCTGGTCAACATCGTGCTGATATTGTCCGACACCAATCGATTTTGGATCAATTTTCACCAGTTCTGCCAGCGGGTCCATCAACCTTCTGCCAATGGAAATGGCACCTCTGACGGTGACATCGTACTGCGGAAATTCGTCGCGGGCTGTTTTGGATGCCGAATAGACTGATGCTCCATCTTCACTGACCACAAAAACCTGCAATTCCCGGTCGAACCGCATCTTCTTGAAGAAGCTCTCTGTCTCCCGGCTGGCCGTTCCATCTCCAATGGCTATGGCATCAATCCTATAGCTGCCAATCAGCGAGCTGATCTTTCGCATCGCCTGACCTACCTCCGATTGCGGAGGATGCGGATAGATCGTTTCGTTGTGCAGTAAGTTTCCCTGGGCATCGAGGCACACTACTTTGCATCCTGATTTGTATCCCGGATCGATGCCCATCACCCTCTTCTGACCGAGTGGCGGAGCCAAAAGCAATTGTCTGAGATTTTCCGTAAAGACTCTGATCGCCTCAAGATCAGCCTTTTGCTTGGAATCATTGAAAAACTCCGTCTCCATGGAAGGAGCAAGCAGTCGTTTGTAGGCATCCCTAATGGCCAATATCACTTGCTGACTGCTTAGATTCTGAGAAGTTACAAAATATTTTTCCAATCGTTCAAGCGTTCGATCGTCATCCGGGGAGATTGACAACTTCAGAAATCCGTCTTTTTCCCCGCGGCGCATGGCCAGCAGACGGTGGGAAGGACAACGGCTAAGCAATTCTGAAGATTCGAAATAATCGCGGTATTTGATTCCCTCCTCTTCTTTTCCCTTTGCAACTTTCGAGAAAACTGCTGCTTCTCTTGCAAAACTGTTCCTTAGGATATTCCTGGCGCTATGATGCTCATTCAAAGCTTCCGCAACAATATCCCTTGCCCCGGCCAATGCCTCTTCCACATCCGGCACCTGGTCACTCAGGAAATGTTTTGCCCGCGAAAGAGGATCCCTTTCAGTTTGTTGCATCAGTATTTCAGCAAGCGGCTCAAGACCTTTTTCTTTAGCGATGCTTGCGCGAGTACGTCTCTTTGGTTTGAAAGGCAGATAAATATCTTCCAGTTCATTGAGCTGAAAACAATTTTCAATTTTGGATTGAAGTTCCGGAGTGAGTAAATTCTGTTCGTCGACAGATTTCAGGATGGTCTCTTTTCGTTTATCCAGTTCATCCAGACGCTCAGCCTCCTCTTTGATATTCGTTAAAAATACCTCGTCCAGGCTACCCGTCATCTCTTTCCTGTACCGGGCTACAAAAGGGATAGTTGCCCCTTCATCAAACAATGTCAAAACACTGATTATTTGATCTTTGCTAACACTAAGACGATCAGAAATCAGTTGTATTATCTTGTCTTTTCTCATGAATACAAAGTTAGCAGAATCCTGCTTTATTTTAACTTTCGAGGTTTTGAAATCCTTGAAAGTTAATCAGTATTCATTGATTGGGATCTCTTTCCTCTTGCACAGTATCCTGCTCGTCCACCTGCCATTCGCCGTCATCATGCGCATCATCCTCCTCTTCAGACAGAACAACCTGGTCGATAGGGGCCGGAGTCCTGAAGAGCAAGGCAAGCGCCAGGCCCGAGATGGCACCCCACAAATGACCCTCCCACGAGATTTCCGGTTTGATTGGAAAGATGCCCCAGAGCAATCCGCCGTAGAGCAGAGCAACGATAAGCGAAATGGTTAGCAAACCTGTGTGACGGCTCAAAACGCCGCTTAAAAACAGGAAAGCGGCCAAGCCATATATAATTCCACTTGCTCCGATGTGTAGTGCTTCCCTTCCTCCCAGCCAAAGGAAAATACCCGAAAAGAGGTAAATGAGTCCAAAAATTGTATATGGAGATTTCCTGTAGAAGAAGAACAGAGAAAATGTGAGCACCATCAATGGAAAGGTATTGGCAGCCAGGTGCTCAAAACTTCCATGAATCAATGGGGAAAAGAGAATCCCTCTCAGACCATTAAGATCCCTGGGAAGTAATCCCCAGCCGGAAAAATCGAAACCATATTCAAATTCCAACAGCTTTATCATCCACAAAACCGATACTAGGGCAACTGATACAAAGAGTGAATACCAGCCGATATGCTTCTCAATTTTGTACTGCTCATCTGAATAACTACCAGGATGATAACGCGATAGAAGTGGCATTTGAAAAAATGTTTCTGTCTTGAACTTTCAAGATATGTACTATAAAAAATTTCTACTCCTAATTTCAAAGTTAACAGAACCTATGACAACATCTTCGGGTTAAAACAATTATTGGATTTCAAATGTTAAACAGGAAAATATTTCCATTCCCATCAATGCCATGAACATAGCACATATCCGACATTTTGATGGCAGATTGATTATTGACCTTTATTATTTTATGTATATTTATTGCATTGAAACCTCCCAAATGATTATAGTATGTCACCAAAACGAATCTTAGTAGCCGAAGACAATAAGCTCATCCGGGATACTGTTGTTTTCAAATTGCAAAAAGATGGCTATGAGGTTGTTAAAGCCATCAATGGGAAAGAGTGTATGGAATGCTTAAATAATGGCATTTATGATTTACTAATCACCGATTTGTTTATGCCATACATCAGTGGTCATGAGATTATTTCCGCGGTAAAAACTGAGATGAAAATCGACCTTCCAATTCTGGTATTGTCAGCAGCAGGTGCTGAGGAGACAGTCTTAAAGGCTTTTGAACTTGGAGCCGATGATTATATGATCAAACCCTTTAGTTTGAGTGAGCTTTCCATAAGGGTTAGAAAGATTTTGGCCTTTAGAAAATAGCTTAAACGTAAAATTTACATTTGGAGTACTGATGGGGTTAAGACATATAACATCGATGCTTTTTACAGCCTTCTCGCTGTTATTATCAATGGCCTCCTACAGTCGGGATAGCCGGTTAATGGGGCAAAAGGTTGTCTTGGATAGCCGCTCTGACTCTTTAATACAGAAAATTGTTCCGGCAACAGCAGGCCCGATCTCAAAAAATGCAGACTCGTACTACCGCATCGACATCAAAGATGAACGTACCTACAACAATGCCTTCTCAAGAAAGATTTTATCAGGCTATAAAAACAGGAATCTCAGAGCTGTCATGATCAGCTGGAATACCTATTTCCCTCGACCTCTCAATGAATTTTACGCAGTTATTGTTGAAAAATCTTTTCGCTTTCCTATCGTATTTTTCTTTCTTTTCATCATTGTTGCCCTCGCAGGAAATGTATTGGTGGTGATCGGAATCTTGTTCCTCACCAACAAGATCATGAATTACCGTGTAAAGCAAAGGGAAAGATTACGTTTTTACTATGAAAGGGTCCTCACAGATCTCATGTTACAGGTTATTGATTCTAAAGAAGCTATACGTCAGCTATCCAAACCAATGCAGAAAAGGAATCCCAATTTATTGATTGAGGTGATGATGGATTTTCAGAAAAGTTTTCGGGGAGATTCTGACCGGCAGATTACTGAGCTTTATCAGGAGATGAACCTGGGTAAAATTTCCTTCGACAAAACTTTTGCCCTCTCTTTCTACAAACAGGTGATGGGAATTCGGGAACTTACCAACATGCATCCCAAGCATGTTGCTGAAATGATTGCCATCAGGCTGAACGATTCGAATGATATTGTGCGAACCGAGGCTCAAATTTGCTATCCCCATGTCAACAAAGAATTTCCTTTCGACTTTCTTAATATTCTGGAAAAGCCCTTTTCCAAATGGGCACAGCTAAATATTTACTACTTTATCAAAATTCATGAGCTGCCGGTACCATCTTTTCATACCTGGCTAAATTCCGGGAATCCAAATGTGGTGAATTTCTGTTTGCTGATGATCGACCTCTTTCAACAGCAGGAAAATTCTTCACACATTGTGGAGAAACTGCAGGATCCAAATGAGACAATACGGAACCAGGCCATCAGGGCATGCGGGGATTTGCACCTTTTTGAGAGCAAAGTGTTCATGGGGAAACTATTCCAGACTGAAACATTGCAAAACAAAATTGAAATAGCGAAAGCGTATCGCAATTTAGGAGATGATTCGGATATTTCATTCCTGGCAGAAATCGTGAGAAGCAATGTCGTCTCCCTGAGGCTGGAAGGCTGTCTGTCGCTTTTAAGCCTGGGCGAATCAGGAAAAAATCACCTGAATGAATTGAACCATTTGATGAACAATACGCTTGACCCATTCATTGCCCACATTCAAGATTCAAGAAACTAAGCCATGATATTTCACATCCTTTCTCTATTTGCCGAGACGATCATACTGTTCTATGCCATTGCAGTTTTTTTAGTGTATACCTTCCTCTCAATTCTTTCCGGCAAAGAGTTACTGAAATTTTTCCACTCTGAAAAAATCACCAATTACGATGCCATACTCTCTTCGCCTTTCGCCCCTACCATTTCCATTATTGCGCCTGCCTACAATGAATCGGCAACTATCGTTGAGAATATCAGGGCATTGCTATCTCTTTATTATCCTAATTTTGAAATCATCATTGTAAACGATGGCAGCAAAGACAATACCCTGATCAAAGCTGTTGAAGCATATGATATGGAGAAGGTACCCTATGTTGTCGATTACAAGATCGAAAGCAAGGACATATTGGATATTTACAAATCAAAAAAGAAGGCATTCAACAACCTTACCATCATCAATAAAGTAAACGGAGGAAAAGCCGATGCACTGAATGCAGGGATCAATATCGCGAAGAGTCAATATTTTATTGCCATTGATGTAGATTCCATCATCGATCCTTACGCATTGCAAAAGCTGGTACTTCCTTTTCTCACCCAAACCGACAAAAAGGTGATTGCTACCGGTGGGGTGATTCGCATTGCAAATTCATGCAAAATTAAAGATGGGCAGTTGGTGGAGATAAATGTACCTGAAGATTTCCTACCCAGATGCCAGGTGATTGAGTATAACCGGGCTTTCCTACTGGGAAGGTTGGCATGGAGCCGTTTGGATGGATTGTTGCTCATCTCCGGAGCGTTGGGCCTCTTTGACAAGGAAATCGCCATCGCCTGCGGCGGATATTACCCCAAAACGGTGGGCGAAGATATGGAAATCGTGGTCAGGATGCGAAAATACATGGCCAACAAAAAAGAAAAGTACAAAGTAGTTTACATTCCTGAGCCGCTCTGCTGGACGGAAGCCCCCTCGAGTTTAAAGATATTGGGCAGTCAGCGCAACAGGTGGACACGCGGTACCATTGACACCATTTTCCTGCATGGAGACTTATTCCTAAATCCAAAATACGGAGTAATGGGAATGCTTTCCTTCCCATACTGGGTCTTCTTTGAATGGCTTGCCCCTATCATTGAAGCCTTAGGGATCCTTTATTTTATCCTGATTGCCATATTCGGATACCCCAACTGGCCATTTTTCAGTGTCATGCTGTTTTTCGTCTACTTCTTTTCAGTCTCATTTTCGACCTATGCCATTCTTTTTGATCATTTGATCTTTCACCGGTATACCAAAAAATCTATGCTCTTTAAATTATTGGTAACAAGCTGGTTAGAGCCATTTTTCTATCATCCGATGGTTACATGGTGGTCTCTGAAAGGTAATTGGGACTACTTTGTACTGAAAAAGAAGGCATGGGGAAAAATGACCAGAGCTGGTTTCTCCAATGGAAATGAAAAAGTTGAGGCTGCCAAGCCTTAATTTTGATCGGTGTATCCTAAATCGATGAAGAAGATGGTTCCATTAACCGGATCAGTTGTGAAATTAACCTTTCCCGCCAAATATTGTTCTCCGAGAATTTTCATGCTGTAAGTTCCTAATCCGCGTTGCAGCCCTTTTGTTGAAAAGGAACGCATAAAGACCTGAAGCTCAATATCAGCAGGCATAAATAAATTATTGTGAACCGAAATCCGAAATTTATTTCCAGTCTTTTGCGCTTTCACGGTGATAGTCTCACCTGAATTACTTGCCTCCAGCGCATTTTTTACCATGTTGTTGATAATCTTTCGAAGAATGACAGGATCACTGATAAAAATGACAGAATCGGAGGTTTCGTCCAAACTGATTACTTTCTCATTTGCAACTTCGTGGAATCTGAGATCATTCACAACCACATTTAAAAATTCCAGGGAATTGATTTCCTGATTGTTGATTATCAAGGAGGAATTTTCTGCCTGCAGCAACAATCGTTGTGTGGTAATCTCATCAAGAATCTGTTGACTTAGTGAAGAGGCAATATTCAGCAACTCAGCCCTTTCACCATCCTCCACAACATTTAACAGTTCAAAAATATTACTCAGACTTCCTGCCGTGTTCAGAATATCATGGAAGAATATCCGCTCTATTAAACCTCTTCTTTTCTTGTCGGTTATGTCAATCACGGAAAAGATGGTAAAATATTCATCTTCATAAACAAATGGAGTTGCTGTAACCTCAAGTTCAATGGCAACTTCTTTTCCATTGACCATCCTGCGCACCCTGCACTCTTCAGTGGTCTTCTTCATGATTCTTTTGCTCTGAAGGATCGCATTGATCGCGCCGCAATAACGACAATGTTCGGTGGTTCCGCAGCCACTTTCGTCCTCATTGGAATGGACGCAACCAAAAGCTTCACCGAATCTTTTCCCCAGGACTTTCTCCACCCTATCAACTCCCAGGCTCTTCATAAGCACATCATTGACAAAGACGATTTGTCTTTGATCGTTGAAAATGCAGAAAATATAAGAAAGGGAGCAAAAAATTTCATCGATAAACGGCAGGATGTCCAACTTTGATTTGCTTAGCAGGACATCTGCAATCGAAACACGTTCGGCAGTTGCAAATTTTGTCTTCATAAGGGATAAAGAAATTCAGCGCAAAACTAACACAATTTCCCGGGAATAAACGCAAGAAATTGGATATCATTTTTTGAAGGCAAACCCTTCAGGCAAATTGGAACTAACTTGCTTAAACAATTATCAATGGCTTATCTACCTTTTCTTTCAGTAAGGCAATCTCAAATACATCCCCAACATTCCTGACAAAATGAAAATTCAAGCCTTTCAAATAGATCTCATTGATATCCTCGAGATTCTTTCTGTTTTGCTCAGAAAGGATTATCTCCTTAATACCGGCCCTTTTGGCAGCCAGTATTTTCTCCTTGATGCCACCTACAGGGAGAACCTTTCCGCGAAGGGTGATTTCACCTGTCATGGCAATATTCCTTTTCACTTTTCGCTGTGTAAAGGCAGAGGCCAGGGCCGTTGCCATGGTGATTCCGGCCGAAGGTCCATCTTTGGGGATTGCTCCTTCGGGAACATGGATATGGACATCCCACTTGTCGAAAATTTCAGTTTTTAAACCAATCTCTGAGGCATGAGATTTCAAATATTCCAGGGCAATGGTGGCTGATTCTTTCATTACTTCACCCAAATTTCCGGTGATGCTAAATTTTCCTTTCCCTGCACTCAGACTGGTTTCAACATACAAGATCTCACCACCAACAGAAGTCCAGGCCAGTCCGGTGACGACACCTGCATACTCATTTCCCTCATAGCTGTCCTTCGTGTATTTAGGGACACCAAGATACCCTCGCAAATCATCCTCAGATAATTTCTTCCGGTAATCAGTGTCAGATACAATCTTCCGGGCAACTCTTCTGATCACCTTGGCCAGCATTTTATCCAACTCCCTGACTCCTGATTCCCTGGTGTAATTTTCAATAATCCGTACCAGGATCTCTTTTGAGAAGACAACACTTTTCTTTTCCATGCCATGATTCTCCAGCTGACGTTTTACGAGATGGCGCCTGGCAATCTCCAGTTTCTCTTCCATCAGATAGCCACTCACATCGATTAGCTCCATCCGGTCTCTAAGCGCAGGATGAATAGTCGAAATGGTGTTGGCAGTGGCAATAAAGAGTACCCTGGAAAGGTCAAAATCTACATCCAGGTAGTTGTCGTGAAACTCAATATTTTGCTCGGGATCAAGGACCTCTAAAAGTGCAGACGCCGGATCACCATGAAAATCCTTGGATACCTTATCAATCTCGTCCAGAATAAAAACGGGATTCGATGAGCCTGCCTTGATCAGGTTCTGGATGATCCGTCCGGGCATTGCGCCTATATAAGTCTTCCTGTGACCACGTATCTCAGATTCATCATGAAGTCCGCCCAAACTCATGCGAATATATTTTCGGCCCAGAGCCGTTGCAACCGATCTGCCTAAAGAAGTCTTACCGACTCCGGGAGGGCCATAAAGACAAATGATCGGCGACTTCATATCTCCTTTTAACTTCAATACCGCCAGATGCTCCAGGATGCGCTCCTTGACGTTATCGAGGCCGAAGTGATCTTCGTTGAGTACCTTCTCGGCATTTTTAAGATCAAAATTATCTTTTGTGTATTCACTCCAGGGCAGATCCAATAAAGTATCCAGATAACCGATCTGAACCGAATACTCACCAGCCGCAGGGTTCATACGGGATAGTTTGCCCAACTCCTTTTCAAATAGCTTTTGAATATCCTCCTTCCATAGTTTTTGCGCTGCCCTTTTTTTCAACTCTTCAAGTTCCTGTTGCACCGGACTCCCACCCAGTTCATCCTGAATGGTTTTGATCTGCTGATGAAGAAGATATTCGCGCTGTTGCTGATCAAGATCGACTTTCACTTTTTGTTGAATATCCTTCTTTAGCTCAAGCATCTGAACCTCTCTCATCAAAAGAGACAGCAACTTGGTACTCCTGTCCTTGATGTCGTTTCGTTCAAGCAAATCCTGCTTTTCCGAAGTATTCAGATCCGTATTGTTGCAGATAAAATTGACCAGGAAGGTGACATTTTCAATATTTTTTACGGCAAACTGTGCTTCCTGTGGAATATTGGCAGATGATCTGACTATTTTAAGTGAGAAATCCTTGAGTGATTCTATAATGGCAGAAAATTCATGCGATTTGGTGTCTGAAACAATTTCGGGCAAAGGATGAATAGTAGCCATCAGATAAGACGGATGCTCAAAAGGTTTTCCGATAAGAATACGTTTTTTCCCCTGAAGTATTACTGTTGTTGAACCATCAGGCATTTCAAGAATTTTTAATATCTCCGCCATGGTCCCAACGGGATAAAGGTCTGTAAGATTTGGATCCTCAATCTGGCCATTTCGCTGAGCCACTGTCCCAACTAATTTTGAACTGCTGTAGGCTTCCCGAACCAGATTCAAGGATTTTGATCTGCCGACACTTATTGGCATCACAACTCCCGGAAACAATACCGCGTTGCGCAAAGGCAGGATCGGCAGAAGGTCCGGAACATTGGCAGAGAAAAGTTCATCATCATCACCATCAGCGATGATCGGATAAAAATCCTGCTGGTCTTCATCCATACCGGAGAATATAAAAGTAGCCTTGTTTCTATGATTTGAATTGTTCATTGCTATAGCTGAAGTAATTGTAATATGACAAAATGTCGGAATACACTTTCTACCGACTCGGTGAATACTTGGTCAATTGTCATGCCAAAGTAACAAATAAATGGCTCCAATGTTTAAAACCAAGAGGCCCCGTATTTGGGAATACGGGGCCTCTTTTCACAAATACCAAGAACTATGCTTTGCGTTTGTCCATGTGCTTCTGATAGCGGTTCATGAACTTGTCGACGCGTCCTGCGGTATCGACCAACTTCATTTTACCGGTATAGAAAGGGTGTGAAGTATTCGAAATTTCAACTTTCAGCAATGGATACTGAACACCTTCAATTTCGATGGTCTCTTTTGATGCAGCTGTTGATCTTGTGATAAATGTATGCTCGTTAGACATATCTTTAAAACAAACCAGTCTGTAGCTTTCCGGATGTATTCCCTTTTTCATGATAATCGTTTATATCTTAAATCTTTCTTCGTTTCCTTAATTACGGGTTGCAAAGATAAGGATAATTTATAATTCTGCAACAGATTTATAAAGTTATCTTCCGGTCCTATTAAATTTATTCCTTTGAAATCCATTCCTCCATCCTTTCTGCCGGCTTTAGATTTTCGCGCTCTTCGCGAAGTATCCTGACATCCTTCATCAGCATCGGAGCGCGCTCAAACGGAGCGTTGCGATCAAACAGGTATCGCATGGTAAAATGTGTTTTGACATGGACACCGCCAACAGATTTGTACATTGCCGTCATCTTCGGATTAAAATCCCCAACCCAGGAAAGCTCGACCTCTGTAATCCAAGGCTTCTGCTTCATGATTTTATCCAAATGCCAGAACACAGCTGATTCCAGTCCGCTTCCCTGATATTTTGGAACCACACCCATCACAAGGATTCGCGTCCGGGTAATCGTTTTAATCCTTTGATACCAGAAAAATTTCAATAAGCTCCATAAATCGAGTTTTCCTTTCAGCTTGGCCAACAATTGGTTCCAGTCAGGTATCATGCCAAAAAAAAGTACCGGCTCCTCAAGATGGTAAGCAAACCAGATGAATTTCTCTTCAGCAATAAGTTTGGCAACCTTCATCATACTGCGGATGTCATCGGTATCAACCTCCTGGTGATTATCATGTTGGGCCCAGGCTTCTTCATAAATATGTGTGAATTCCCTGATATGCTTTTCCATCTGACTGAACTTTGCATGTTCAAACCTGAAATTGGGCTTGTTGGCCACCCATTCCGCAATCTTCCAAAATCTTTCGGGAAAAGGAACCTTCCGGTCCAGGTGATAGGTAAATTGTTCAAAATATACTTTAAATCCATATTTTTCAAAGAGGTTGAGATAATATGGTTTATTGTATGGCATTCCAAAACCCTGAGGCAAAAATCCCTTGACCAGCAATCCCCAATTGATCATATTTTCCCCAAAATTTACGGGACCGTCCATGGCTTGCATGCCCCTTTCGGCAAGCCAGTCTCTGCCTGTGTCAAAGAGAAGAGAAGCAGCAGCCAAATCATCTATGCATTCAAAATAACCGACTCCGCCTGTCGGCTGCCTGAACGTATTGCATTTATTCCTGTTGATAAAAGCGCCGATACGACCAATTGTTCTCCCCTTCGAATCGTTTAGAATCCATCTCGTACCTTCTCCATGTTTCAAAAAAGCATTCTTCTTCGGATCAAAAGCACTGTCAATCATCACCTCCAAAGGGGTAATCCAGTTGCCGTCTCCCTTGTAAATCATGTGAGCCAACTTATGAAAAGCTGCCACAGAAGAGGGTTCTATAACTTCAATTATTTGCATAACGGTACAGCCGAAATGGCATAAAATTTAATATTTAGGACCGCCGTTCTACCAACCCGGTAACAGAATCACATTCAAGTTGATCGATCAGGAAGTCAGCATTCTCAAGTGCGACGCCTGAATCCAGCGTTCGAAACAGATGTGCCTGAGCCAGGGAAATATCATAAAGCTCACGATTTCTCATGGCAATCTGGACGAACACCCTTCTGAAAACCAGCGAAAGTTGAGCGTCTTTCGCCAGCGGCGGGAAAAGCTCAAGAAACACTTCAAACTGCTCATTCTTTGCCATCCGATCAGTCAAAGCAAGTCTGCCCATCATTAACAAGCCGGTAATCTTGCTAAGGGTTTTCTTTGCAAGACAATATTCGACAGCCTTTTTATATGCGTATGGCGACTTTGAGAAAAGGTTCATTGCTGCCTGCTCTGCAATCTCTTTCTGCTGAATCTGCTTTACCCAAAAATCCATCTGATTTTCAGTAACCTCCTCAGGTTTCTCCAGTAAAGTTGCCAAAATCATGGTTTCGCGCCATTGTTTGTTCCACAATTTAAGTGCAAGCAGATGATCAGGGGCATAATTAGAGGCCAATTGCTGTAGTGAAACCACCGAAGCGCCCAGGTTCAGCTTGTAGTGAACCCCTCTTTGTGTCATCGAATCAGCTGTCTCGCCATTTTGCAAAGGCGTGATTTTTCTGAGTATCTCCTGGTATACCTTTTCAGAAACCGGATCATCTAGCAAATATTCCATTCACGCAATTTATAACTGTAGCCACAAAAATAACATCTTTCTTTTGTCTAATTCGAAAAACAGCTCTATATTTGCGGGCGAAACGACCAGCAGAGAATCTTTTTCACTCAGAAGAATGATTACTGGGAGTTCCATCTGGCAATTGAAAAAATAATAATCAGATGAAATACGGTGGATGTAGCTCAGTCGGTTAGAGTAGTGGTTTGTGGTACCATTGGTCGTGGGTTCGAATCCCATCTTCCACCCCAAGAAAAGCCCATGATGCAATTTTTCAGCATTTGGGCTTTTCTTTTTTCTTACCTTCGATACGATCTTACCAGGAAATGCCCTAAATTTGTAAATGATCAATCTAAATCAATTCCTACATTTGGGAATAGAAAAATTACTCCTTTACGATATTTAAAATCCGAAATTTTAATCAAAAATCCATCATGAAAACATTAAGAAGACGTTACATCCTGATCTTAAACGGACTGTTTTTTATGCTGCTAATTACACTCGCCAAACCTGCTGAAGCTGCCGATCTTAGCAAGGCAGCCCTGATTCCCAAACCTGTTTCCATCAACGCCACTGGTGGCTCATTCGAATTATCATCAGGGGCCGTCATCCGGATTGCCGAGGGTCAGCCTGAGCTGCAAAAAGTTGCGCAATACTTTGCCGACCAACTGAATCCTGCTACCGGGTACAACATTACCATAGCGACAACAGGTGATATGCCTGCTTCCAACTATATTCTACTTGAAATTTCCAGGGCCAATACTCAATTGGGACAGGAAGGCTACGAGCTCACAGTTACAAAGGAGCATGTGCAACTGACAGCCGGCACACCGGAAGGGATCTTTCGCGGAATCCAAACCATCCGACAATTATTGCCTGCAAACATTGAAAGCAGTAAACCACAAAAAGGGCCATGGAAAATTGGCACCGGAACCATTGTCGACTATCCTTCCTATTCCTACCGGGGATCGATGCTCGATGTAGCACGGCATTTTTTCAGCGCCGAAGATGTCAAACGCTACATCGACCTGATTGCGGCTTATAAAATGAACGTCTTGCACCTGCATCTGGGCGACGACCAAGGCTGGAGAATCGAGATTAAATCGTGGCCGGCTCTTACCGAAATCGGTGGTTCCACCCAGGTTGGTGGCGGCAAAGGCGGTTTCTATACCCAGGAAGTTTACAGGGAGATCGTTCAATATGCGGCCGACAGGTTTATCACCATCATTCCTGAGATCGATATGCCCGGGCATACCAATGCCGCACTGGCTTCAATTCCGGAGCTGAACCCCGACAACATACCCACCAAGCTTTATACCGGTACCAATGTCGGATTCAGTACTTTACAGACAAACAAAGAGTTTACCTACCAGTTTTTGAATGATGTTATCCGGGAACTTACTTCCTTAACCCCCGGTCCTTATATTCATGTGGGAGGAGATGAATCGCACGTTACCAAGAAAGAGGATTACATACCGTTTATTGAGCGGGTTCAGGAGATTGTGCTGGCAAATGGAAAGACGATGATCGGCTGGGACGAGACCACTCTTTCGGCCTTGAAACCATCCACGGTAGCTCAATATTGGTCGAAAGCCGAAAATGCGACAAGAGGCGTATCCAAAGGGGTTAAAATAAT
>JANYJT010000181.1 GCA_025358395.1 Bacteroidia bacterium | reverse complement strand
CAATTCAAATACTTGGTAGAAAAGTATCAAACAAATTCAATGAAACCAGGTCGGAAGTTGATTCAATAACACTCGTCAGGTCAAGCTCCGTGCGGCTTTCGGAACTTCTCTCCCAGAATACTCCCATCTTTATTAAAGAGTATGGAAGGGGTGCGATGGCAACAGCCTCCTTTCGTGGGACTGCACCATCGCACACAAAAGTATTCTGGGAGAGAAGTTCCGAAAGCCGCACGGAGCTTGACCTGACGAGTGTTATTGAATCAACTTCCGACCTGGTTTCATTGAATTTGTTTGATACTTTTCTACCAAGTATTTGAATTGTCTTCAATTGGAGGGTATCTTTCAGCGATTGTGCCCTCATTGCTTCGCAAAAATGAAGGATGCATATTACGAAAACTAACTTGAGGAGCAAAAGTCTCATCAGTAGCTATTTTTATCCAGAAAATGGATATCTGCAGCTCCACTTATCTCTGTAGAAACCTCGTTTAGCCAGCCTGCCTGTTGAAATACGCTGCTTTGTACTTTGATAAAACTAATCTTCGAAAGATTAACGGACTTTCCGGAAGCATCGACGGCAGAGGAGATATCCAGCATATTCGCCTTTAACTTATCATTGTAATCAGAATTAAAATAACATTCTGCGTAACCAAACTGGAAGAGACCGTTACGTTGAAGCCAAAGTTCGACGGTTGGATCTTTGGAAGTATTCTCAAAAACATCTGGTAGCCTCTCACCGGAGAATGTGACGGAACTTTTGTCTGCATAACCGGACCACCACCAGCTATCATACCCAAAACCAGGTGCAAGGGATCCACTTTTCCCTTTGTTATCTTTCCAGGTTACGTACCCTGAAGATCCCGGTTTGAAATAGGTAACCTCATAATTATGAATAGTTTCCGGGTTACTATATTCACTTCCGCGTAGCTCAAACCAGATTCCATCATTGGGTATTCCATCGTTATTAATATCCTCCATTACATAAACGACACCCGGCTCGGAAGAGACCGAAGGCTGTGTGAAAACGGCAATGTCCGGACCATTCGTATTGACAACCGCATGATTGAAACCGGCAATCACATAGCCGCCCCAGCCACCTAGGGAAATAAATGATTTATTCTTAGTCCATGGTTCACCAATAAAATCTTCGGCCTTTTCGGTAGGGGAAATGAAAGATGCATGCTGACCAGGACCATATTTATAATCATAAACTTTATTGATGTAGGCGGAAGGATTATTTGTCGAGCTTAGGCTTTCGACTGTAACGAAATCTTTTGAGCATCCTGATAAAGAAATAATTAGCATGAAAATACCAGCAGTCAACGACAGATAAGCCAACATACGGCGAAGTCGTCCTGAATACTGATACAGGTCAGCAGAAAAAATCAGAAATGCATTTTTGCGCATCAAAACGAAAAATTTTGTTCTAAATGACAAAAAGCTAAACTGAGATAAACAGAGTGTTTTATCAACAATCTGTAGGCCTTTATCCCGAAAGCTTCAATTCTGAATGGCTGGTCTTCTGACTTGTCCCGATTTTTGACCTCCTTCCCGTTTGTTGGAGAACAAACAGTGGATTAATGATCAAAAACATACTATCCTTTGCAGGATCGGGTTTACAGCAGCGGGAACTGTACCGGATTCTCACCGGATTCCCAATTAAGCCGCGTGGCACCAATTCAACGCAAACTTACATAAAAGATTATAATATAGTACAAAAAGAACCATTACTTTTGAGACACTTTATCAACAACTTTTTGTTTTCTGACAGTAACAGATAATAACCTGAATCAATTACTTTATATAACCTGACTAACAATTTATGTATGAATAATTTGAAAGATCTAAAACCTACGTTGATCTGGCATTATTTCAATGAAATATGCAAGGTTCCCAGACCCTCCAAGCACGAGGAAAAAGTGATCAGTTTCTTGCTCAGTTTTGCCTCCAGGCACAACCTGGAAGTACAGAAAGATGATGCAGGAAATGTGCTAATTAAGAAACCCGGCTCAAAAGGCATGGAAAAGTGCGAAATCATCATCCTTCAGTCTCACATGGACATGGTTTGCGAAAAAAATGAAGGAGTAATTCACGATTTTTTAGTGGATCCTATTGTTCCGGTCATCGACAATGGTTGGGTTCGGGCACAAAATACAACCCTGGGAGCAGACTGTGGCATCGGAATGGCTGCAACTCTGGCATTTCTGGCAAGTGATGAACTGGTTCATCCACCAATTGAAGCGCTTTTTACGGTCGACGAAGAAACTGGTTTGACGGGTGCTCAGGCTATAAAACCTGGATTTCTAAAAGGGAAGACCCTTATCAACCTTGATTCAGAGGATGAAGGAGAGCTTTTTATCGGATGTGCCGGTGGAATTGACACCCGGGCAACCTTTAGTTATGAAAGGGAACCGGCCCCAAAAAATGGAACGGCTTTTAAAATCAGCATTTCCGGACTGCTCGGAGGTCATTCCGGGGATGATATTGAAAAGGGGAGGGGTAACTCCATAAAAATTCTTAATAGATTTCTATATCAAGTAGTTAAGTCGTGCGAATGCCGCATTTCAAGTTTCCAGGGAGGCAATCTTCGTAACGCAATTCCACGTGAAGCCTATGCAATTGTTGTTGTTCCGGGAGATAAGAAGGAACATCTGACGATTGAACTGAATCATTTCAGGGCAGACATGGAAAATGAGTTATTAAACAGAGAACCCAGATTCAAGATATCCCTTGAAAGTTACGATATGCCGGAAGAAGTGATGGATGCCGAAAGTCAGGAAAAACTGATAAATGCTCTTTATGCGATGCCACATGGTGTTCATTGCATGAGTTTTCGCATGCCGGGAATGGTTGAGAGCTCAACAAACCTTGCCAGCATTAAATTTTTGCCGGAATCTGCCGTTGAAATTGTTACCAGTCAGCGGAGTGATCTGGAAAGTGGAAAACAAGATATATATCAGATGGTTGATACTGTATTTCAACTACTTGGAGCAAAAGTGACCAGAGGCGAAGGGTACTGTGGCTGGACCCCAAATCCCTCTTCGTCCATTCTGAAAGTTTCCCGTCAATGCTATGAAGATCTTTTCGGAGTAAAACCAATTGTACGGTCAATACATGCCGGATTGGAATGCGGACTATTTTTAGAGAAGTTTCCAGGATTGGATATGATCTCCTTCGGACCCACGCTAAAGGGAGTTCATTCTCCTGATGAGAAAATCGAAATAGCGTCTGTCGAAAAATTCTGGAACTTTCTGACAGAGCTATTGTCAAAACTTAAATA
>JANYJT010000165.1 GCA_025358395.1 Bacteroidia bacterium | reverse complement strand
GACCTTGCCAAGGTCGGGGTCGCGAGTTCGAGTCTCGTTTCCCGCTCCAAAAGGATGCCCAGGTGGTGGAATGGTAGACACGTTGGACTTAAAATCCAATGGCCATTATGGCCGTGCGGGTTCAAGTCCCGCCCCGGGTACAAAGAAGCTTCGATAAAACACTGTTTAACAGATATTTATCGAAGTTTTTTTTATTAATTAAAGTAACCCGACCGAAACATATTGATTTTGAGGAAAATTTTCAGATTATCCGTCAAAATTTAGGTATCCGGGTCATTAAAAAACAGCACGGTCATCCTTGTTTTTAAGGAATTCCGTGCTGTTTTTGTGCTATTTTACAAATACATCCACTTGCTTGAAGTAATCATTTCCATGCCACCTGCCATCAGTCAGGAACAGAAGATATCGGCCTTTCAGACTTTCTTCAAATTGTAGTGAAGAACCCTGAGCTCCCATTCCGCCTCTGCCCCCGGCACCATAGACACCCAAATATTTCCAGCCTCCAGCTTTCGGATCTCCTGTCATTTCGGAAGGATTTTCGGCGACCCAGAGACTGAAAAATTGTCCACCGCGGCTCCTGAATTGATCGAGGTAGAGGTTAATCTTTTCCACAGAAACAGTTTTCTGTAAATCGATCACATAGCGGCCTTCCCCGTTATCAAACCAGATTGTATCCTTGAGTTTCCCGGATTGGGAATCAAGTATATAGGAAAGGTCCATTTTGATATTCCGGAATTCCTTGCCGGCAAATGATTTGCCAGTCGCAAAATAGGTGGCTGTGACTTTGTTACCAGATTTCACATCTGCATAATCAGTCGTGGATGGCAGAGTCTTCGTGACAACTGAATCCATGCCCAAACTCCTCAAATAGGATCGAAATCTGGGATTACTCTGGGTCCGCGGATCCGGATCACTGGTGAAAAGTGGTTTTTGAGAGAATTTTACCGGTTTAAGCTCAGGAGTTATATATTCCTTTACCCTCAAATCAGCAGGTTTCGCATCTTTGAAATCATCATACAATGGTTGCAGCGGCAGAACATCTTCATTGGCATTCTTAGTCATTGTAACCGCAAAAATCCTGATCTTGTCATTGGTTGGCAGGGTAATCGTCTTTGCTCCTTTTGGCAGGTTAAACTCGTATTTATAAAGATAGCTGTACTGGTACGCATCATTGGCTTTTGGGGAATGACGGTGCGAGGCATACCAGGCGATGTTGTCGCGCTTGCTGTACGGATTCTCGATTTCCGACACCTTCTGGTCGTTGAAATAGAGCTTGCGGCTGTAGTGCTGTCCGATCCATCCGGTCCACTCCTGTACATTGAAAGGAACTGTTTGGCTGCCGATTTTTAGATTGGCCCTGGTATCCTGAGTGGCGGCGGCTAAAATGTATATTTTGTTGAAATCCCCGGAAGGGAGGTCAATTTTCTGACCCTTTGTTCCAACCGCATTGTTCTGGCCGTCAGCTCCAGGGCCCATTTTGAAGATGACATCTTCGCTCACAATGGTAGCAGGCACCAATTCGGCAGGGAGTGTCCGTGCGTCGACCATATTCCCGTCTGTCCTGTTATTATCAGAACTGATTACGTCTTCATTATAAGGCAGTTCTACGTTTTTTTGAATGGCTTTCGTCATGGTTGCGATGGACTGCTCAAGCTTCACGGCGAAACTTCTTATCAAGAATTTAGTCATCTCGAAATGTAACTTACCCTGACTAAAATCCGCAGTTCCGATCTTTTTCTCCTGTCCGTTCACCTCATAAGCATCAACTACCTTACCAGGAAAACTGACGGCAACTTCTTTGGCGTCCTTGCCGAAAAGTTCGTTGAAACGGACAATGAAATATCCACTCTCCTCGGCCTTTTTAAAGGCCATCACATCGACATTGTTCGTATTTATTTTGAGTAGGGAAATCTCTTTTCCGATGGCTCCGTCATGCTTCGAAGTCTCGAAAGCAAGCAATGGCGCATTCAAAAAATTCCCTTGCCAGGGAGTACCGGCATAGACCCAGTCGCCTGAGTGCGCATAAATGGCGTATTTCACATCATGGATGCCCCAGTCCTGCGTTCCCTGGTAAACATAAGAATTCGCTTTTGGGGTATACATCAGCGTGAGTCTTAAAGTGTTGTTATCCGGCTTGTCCGAACCATATTTACAATCCTCCAGGATGGAGACCCCATAATTGTTCGGTCTGTCGGTCAGGTCGATCCACATCCTTCCGGGTACTTCAAACTTTACTTCGTTGTTGTTGGTTCGTTGAATGGCCGCGGTGTTGAGGCCATAGGTAGCATATTCGTTGGTAACAGTGGTTGGGAAGGCTGCCTTGAGACTTACTTCCTTCGACTGCCAGTCAATTTTATTGCTTACCTCAATCCGTTTGCCACTTTCGCCGGCCGATAGGCTGATGAATTGAGTGATCTGGGAATTCTGTCCTTTTTTTGTCACCTCCAGGGCCACGCGGACTGGTCCCTGTTCAGCAATTTTCACCGTCACTTCCTTGTTCATAAAGTCGAAAGGCGGATTTTTGCGATCGTTCCAGTCCATGTTCCATGCAGGCCACTGCGATGGACGCTCCTGTTGGAATTGCAGCGATGCCGGTTTTGCCAGGACTTCCTTCAACGCTTTCTTGTCGAAGATGCTGGAGATATCTCCGTTGACATCGATTTTAACGGTGAAATAGCTGTTTTCCAGCGTCTGGTCTTTCACCGAAAGGATAGACGCGGCAGGGGATTCAGTCGATTCTTGCACGTCGTAGACCGCCAGACCGACGGACGGCAGCTGGGCCAGAAAGACAAGTTTCAGCTTATTGTCTTTTTTTGAGATGATTTGGGAAGGAACACTATTGCCATTCCTATCTAAAACCTTCACATTGACAGGCATTTTGACATAACTGAGTTCGGCAGTTACAACATCCTCACGATTGATGGCCACGGGGTTATAGACGACCACAGCTTTCCCGGTAACCTGCGTATTGAGACCATGGGCAATGGCGCCAACCGAATTTTTGATGACTTCTGAGAAACCATTCATGGCAATAAACTCGTCATTCCATGCATAGTTATAAGCCAAAACTGTACTCGTGCCCGGAAGTATGTCGTGGAACTGACTGCCCAGAACGAGATCCCAGGAATTGTTGAGTTTGGTCATGGGATAGGCGGCGCCACCCAGCCAGTCTGCCACTGAAGCCAGCTGTTCGGCCGACTTAGCCAGCTGTTCATTTTTACGGTTTGCTCTTTTCATAAATGACTGGGAAGTCATCGAACCGGCACTGTGCTCCGTCAACAGCAGGTCTCCCGAGTAAGTGGGCAGTTTCTCCCGGATTTCAGGAGTCATATCCTTGAAAATCTGATCTGAAGGGGTCAAAACGACCTTGAAATTGCTATCGGTATGCTTGAGGCTGTTTACCGCGTTAATGACATCTTTTTCGCGGGGAGAACCGCCGACATCGCCAGTTCCATAGTAACGGAAATCTACGTTTACCCCGAACTTATTGATATTGCCCTGCATGCGGGCAGTCCATGCTTTGTCGATATCGAGTCGCTCCTCGACACCTCCTGAATAGCTCGTGGCATTCAGAGCGGCCAACAGACCTTTACCATCAGGTCCTTCCCAGATGCCAACGTTAAAAGGCACCCCATTGGTAGAACGCCATGTCAGCTTTTGTGTTGAAAAACCCAGCAATCCGGCGTGACTCCAAACGGATGGAAGCGTAGAAACGAATCCAAAACAATCGGGTAACATGTAGTCATAGCTTTCCTTGTTGAACTCCCTTTTAAAATAAAGATTTCCATAGAGTACCTGGCGCAGGACGGATTCTGAGGAGGAGATATTGACTTCTCCTTCATCGACCGAAGAACCTGAGATAAACCAGCGACCCTGATCGATATAACTTTTCACAATTTTGTAGGATTCCGGATAGTACTCTTTCATCATATTGTAGCGGCGCGATCCGGTGAAGTTGAAGACATAATCAGGATATTTTTCCAGAAGCCTGAAATTATCCAGCATGGTATTCTTAATGTATTCATTGATCGTTTTTGGGTATTCCCAGTTCCATTCGGTGTCGAGGTGGGCATAACCAATGGTATACAATACCTTGTCTTTTGACAGGTCGTATTTTTCTCTTTTGTCAATCTGCTGGGCAGTACTTAATCCAGGCAGTAGGATTATTCCGGTCAGGAGAAGTAAAATAAATTTATTCATAACCTATTTATTAATGGATGTTAATCGGATAGAAATTATCTGAAATTTAAGTCAGAATTTGGTCCGTTTTATGATCTGTAAAATAAAAAGAGACTGATATTTTAAATGGATCAGTCTCTTTTTAAGGATGTCTTGGAATTACCAGTTTGGACTTTGAATAAGTGAAGGGCAATTTGTTAATTCACTCTGGATCAGGGGCCAGTAATAATTTTTTGATGTAAAGACCCTGTCTTCCAGTTTGAAGCGCTGCATTTTGTAGGCTACGCCACCCACGATCCATTTACCGGTAGGATCTGCAATTGGTGTGATCCCATGTACCACTCTTTGGGTCCTGGCATATGGCCATAAGTTATCCGGAGTTGGGGAAGCAGCAGCTGCAGCTTCCTGCGCAAGTTCTGTTGGGGAGTCAGGCTCTAAATTCCAACGGGCATAGAAGTAACGCTTGTTTTCGTAGAACAGTTCCACGCGCCTCTCTCTCTGGATATATTTGTGCAATTCTGCCTGATTTAATCCCGGAGGAACCGGAACCATGAAGGACCGGGCGCGCAATGTATTCAGAACGTCATAAACCTCTGATGTTGGACCGCTGAATTTATTCATAGCCTCTGCATAAATCAGCTGAATCTCGGGAAGGCGGATCATTGGGAAGTGAAGTGGCCAGTTTCCGCTCCTTTTCCAATCTTCGTGGAAAAATTTTCTTAGGTAATATCCTGTAACAGTGGCATTTTGGGCGCCAAGTTTGTCAGTTCCGGTTGCAGTGTTGATGACCTTATTCTGATAGGTGCATCCATGGTACATGATGTCTGAATAGAAACGGGGATCACGATTGTTGAAAGGAAGATTATCATCGAATCCTTTTGCTTTAGCCTTTGGATCGTAGGTGGCATAGCCGAATCCGTCGTTACCGACAAATTCATATTCATCGACTTGTTCCTGAAGCGGTTGCAGACGTGCAGCACCACCGTAGGATGGCGGGATATGGTCACCCTGCCAGGACTCTGCCTTGCAATTCGGCATCACGAGGATCCACTCATTTTGAATAGAAGCAACGTCGATGTAGATCTGTTTGATACGGGCATAAACCATGTTGTTGCTCTCGGCTTGCCAGGTATTGCTTTTGCCAGTATATAGAAAATAGCGGGGTGCTCCACTGTTTTGAAGATCCATAACGGCCTTTGCAGCATCTGCCGCCAGCTTCCATTTGTTAATGTCTACGGTACTGTATGAATCTTTGCCTACTCTCGTATCGTTGCCCGGTAATTTCCCGCCATTGTACATCGGACTGGCATTCATGTAAAGGATAATGGCTTTCAGTGCCAATGCTGCTCCCTTATCTGCCCTGCCATACTCGATGTCGAGGTGGCGGACGGGTAAATTGTCGGCAGCGTATTGTAAATCAGCAAGGATCTTCTTGACAAATTCCGGCCATGACTGGCGTTTAAAATTAAGATCCCCGGCCAGGTCTGCTACATAATCCACGTAAACCACATCACCATACCAGCGGGTTGCCAGGAAATAAAGGTAAGCACGAATGAAGCGGGCCTCCGCGATCCTGTTTTTCAAGTCTCCAGCCTGCAGCGGATTGTCGGGTGATTTGTATTTTTCGACGCCGGCAAGAAATACGTTGCATTTGCGAATTGAGTTGTAATAATCTCCCCAGTAGATAGAGATGTTTTTGCCCCCTGTGGTACCTGCCATTCCGATAGAGGGTCCGAAAGATCCAAAATTAAACTGGTCGGGAATGGCTGTTTCTACTTTGGTTCCCTTGCATTCGTCGGTAATTCCGGACATTGAAAAATCCTGAAGTGTTACAATTCCTTTGTCCCGGTCGCGCATATCCCTGTAAAGGTTATTGGCCATGCCATTCACCTTGTCCCAGGAGGCAAAGGCAATTTCTTCTGTAATTTGATTGTCAGGCACTCTGTCGAGGACTTTAGCGCAAGAGATTAAAAACAGGAGCACAATACTGAAAAGTACTGTTTTGAAAATGTATGCTTTATTTTTCATAATTCTGTCAATTAAAATGTTACCTCAACTCCTAAACTTACTACACGTTGAATAGGATACCAGTCACCACCGGTGTTCGTCTCAGGATCCACGTCGTATTTCTTCAGTTTGTCCCAAGTAAACAGGTTTAATCCCTGAAGATAAAAACGGGTTTTGGTGAAACCGATCTTTTTGAGTGTGCTTTTCGGAATGGAATACCCAATCTCTACTGTCTTTAACCTTACGTAAGATGCATCGGCTAAGAAGAGTGAATTCTGTATATTCTTGTTGTTTGGATAAGGTCCGTAATGCAAAACAGGATAAGTTGCAGTTGCGGCGGTTGCTGGTGTCCAACGTTCCAGATGCAAGGGTTTAACCCTTCCGATAACATCCTGGCCGTAAGTTGGGAAATCCCATGAGGCGGCATCGGTAAGCTCTATACTGGCCTGGGTCGCCCCCTGAAAAAGAAAACTCGCATCAAAACCTTTGAAGTTAATTCCCATTGGCAAGCCAAACTGGATACCCGGGTTACGAGGATTGCCCATCGGAATCCTGTCTTCCTGATCTGTTATTTTTCCATCTCCGTTCTGATCCTTGTAAACGACATCTCCAGGTATTAATTTACCCCATGGTTGGTACCCAGACGTGTTTAACTTGTCGGCTTCAGCCTGGTCTTTCACGAAGTGATCATACTGATAGAGAAATTGTTCGCCGATTCTTTTACCTGTACGATAAGCTGTAGGTACCTGCTTTCCATCCGGTGCAATATGGTCGACTTCATTCCAGAATTTGATTTTATTACGTGCAAGGGAAAAGTTCGTTTTGACATAATAACTGAAGTTTTTCCCAATTCTGTCGTTCCATCCAAGTTCCAGGTCAATACCTTTATTATCGACTTTACCCAGGTTAATCTGAGGAGCGCTCATCCCTACAACTGCTGAAATATTCTTTGAGTAATTTTGTCCGGGAATCAGCAGAATGTCACTTCGACTCTCGTAGAACGCATCTGCTGAGAGGTTCAGTCTGTTATTGAACATTCTAAGATCGATCCCGAAGTTGGCTTTCTTGGACTTTTCCCAGGTCAGCAGTGGATTGGCAAGGGCGCCTTCGTACACATTAGCGGGGACCCCGGAAGCAAGATCCATTCCCAGATTATAAGTATTGCTGTTGACAGTAAAGAACTGCATGTATCCGAATCGTGATCCTGGAAGCTGATCATTGCCGACAATACCGAATGAACCTCTGAATTTCAGATAGTTAATAAGTTTATTCTTTTTCAGAAAATCTTCATTACTCGCGACCCAACCCAAAGCTGCAGCTGGGAAGAAACCATATTTATGCCCTTTGGCGAAGTTTTCAGAACCATTGTAGGCGGCATTTATTTCAAAAAGATATTTTTCGTCGTAATTGTAGGTGGTCCTAAAAGAAGTTCCTTGCGTGGCATACGGAATATCATTGTTATAAATTCGTATAGACTCACGAGACAGGAGAAGTGCTGAAAAAGTATGCTTTCCGAAGCTTCTGTTATAATTAAGGGTCGCCTGGATGTCATTTTTCCGTTGAGGCGCCGCGTTGCTGATACCGTTGTTCATGGTATTGTTGTCCACGCGGCGGGGAGAAACGTAGGCTCCGGCATAATGTCCACCGTTCATCAGAACATCCACACCATCTTTCGGATAGAATGTAGCGTAACCGCCGTATTCCCTGTAACCTTCCGTCTCATGTGGAATTTGCCGGTCGACCGTATTGCCCGCTTGAATATCAAAAGAGAATTGTGCTTCGAAAGTCAGGCCCTTTGTGATGAAATCCAGTTTGTGGCCCATCGCGTAACTGCCGTCCATAAATGACTTGTATTCATTGATGAAACCGGAGTAGGCTAGTTCTCCCAAAATATTGTAACGATAGAGAGCCGTTCCAAAGAGCAATCCTTCCGGGTGTTTGGAATTGTAGAGCGTATTCGCCGGGTTATCATTTGTTTCGTTGATCACCGGATAAATGGAAGGCTGGGTATTTGCGATGGTAATCAGCCGTGCGGCAGTCGTTCCGGGAGCAATCCTGTTTTGAATACGACCTCCCAGGTTCAGTTTCACATAGAAGTCGGGTGTGATGTTGATGTCTATATTGGATCTGAAGTTATACCTGTTAAAAACAGCATTTGTGTTTTTTGGACCGTCGCTGGTATGCTGATAATTACCATTTTGATTCATGTAACCGACCAGTACGAAGTATCTTACGGTCTTAGTACCTCCCTGAATATTGAGGCTATAGTCCTGTTGCATGCTTGGCTTGAAAGCATAATCAAAGAGATTCACATTATAACCCAGTCCGTCCGAGTTATCCCCTTTGGCTATTCTGTAATTATCGATCTGTGTCTGGGTGAATAGGGCTTTCGAGGTAAGTGGGTTATCATTTAAATTTGCCTCGTTGTAAAGCATCGCATAGTCGGCGGATCCCAGATATTCGGGAAATTTTACCGGTGCGGAAATTCCCGAAGAGGCCTTGAAGGTAACATTGGCTCTTTCAGTCGTTTTACCCCTTCTTGTTGTAACCAGGATAACACCGTTGGCACCCCGGACTCCATAAACGGCGGTCGCGGATGCATCCTTTAAGATTGTAAACGATTCAACCTCCTCAGGATTAAGATATTGAAAATCCCTTTCGATACCGTCTACGAGAACGATCGGGCTCTGGTTCCCAAGAGTTGACATACCGCGTACAAACACTGTGCTCTGATCGACACCCGGCTCACCCCCTGAAAATTGGTTGACAATCAATCCGGGTAATCTTCCAGCAAGGGCATTTGATATGTTGGTGGTTGGACTTTGTCTGAGTTCTTGTGTGCTGATGGCTGTGATGGCTCCAACGACAGTCACTTTTTTCTGTGTTCCATAACCCACAACGACAATGTCTTCGATACCCACTGTTTCATCGACCATGGTAACGTTGATAGTCGACTTCCCGGCTACGGGGAATTCCTGGGTCTTCATCCCGACAAAAGAAAACTGCAGGATGGCATTTTCGGGGACATTGGTCACTGAATAACTACCGTTGACGGCTGTAATAACACCGTTGGTGGTCCCTTTCACGACAACGGAGGCACCAGGCAAAGTCGAACCTTTATCGTCCATGACTTTACCGGTGATTGATTTTTTTTTGATTTGTTGCTGGGGCGCCTGCGAAAAGCTGTTGCCAAAACTGGCCAGCACCAGGAAAACCACAAGAACGCTTAGTTTCATCTTACAAATTCTCAAACGAACCTCTTCCCCGCCAGGGAAAAAGATTACAGGGGGTTTTTTCATAAATTTGATACGTTAAATGATACACTAAAAAAAATTAACACACTCTAATTCCGTGGCGCTGTCGCACCAACAGGTTTGTTTATTTTAATATTTATATAGGACTTTCTCTTACAGCTCCTCCGGCAACTCCAGTTTTAAGGAAATGCGAAGTCGCCTACAGTAATAGTTGGGCTAACAGAGTACTAATGAGTATATTTTCAAATTTTTCAACGTTTGGTTAGAACTTTAATAAAGGTAGTATTAATATCGAACAATGCAGGTTAATTTAATTTATTTTTCAGGCGTGCTGTGCAGTTTATCTTATTAACCGTTGTGATTCAAACTGTTAATTCAAAACCAAAAGGAATTCCCGACGTTGCCGGAAATGTTAATGTTCGGGGCTGATTGAGAAGACGTAAAGATTAGAAACCAGAAATGCTACGATCATGAAAAGAATCTACTTTTTGCGATGTTGCTTTTGTTTGTAATCGCCAATTGGGATTTCAACAATCCCCGTCATATGTGGTGGATACTGGGAAGGCGTCGAAGAGGGCTGGCCACAGGTGCATCCTGATGGATATGGCAGATTAGGACTGGTACGCGGTACCCTGGATGGCACACCGCCGGACAATCAGTTCCCGATTGCCAAACAGGTTGAGAAGATTATTGGTGAGAACAACGGACAGGTATTTGGTAAAAATGCCTATGCCACCGAAGGCTGGTGCGTCTCCAACAGGGGCTGGGAGGCGACAGTTACCTTCGCTACGCCAGGCACCCAAAAAATCAGAATTTTTAATGAGGCATACAAGAATGAAATTGCATCTGCCAAATCAGGTCAAACAATTACTATCGAGCTGAAGGCAGCCCTAAACCAGAATTGGAACAAGGTGGATAAGGGATGGTTGGAAATTACCAAAGTCAAAGGTTCATCAGAAAAACTTGAGGTTACTGAAACAGATAGCAATAGTGGCATTTTTACTGCGAAATATATAGTTCCCGCACAGAAGAACAGTGAGGATATTATATTTTCTTACGGTTACTTTGGGTTAGGAACGAAAGCCATCATAAAAATTAAATAAAACGCTTATAATCAATTGATAATAAGCGTTTTATTTTGATAAGTAACTATTTTGACTTTATTTGGTGATTTCTGACTCAGAAATGAAGACTATATCCCCGCTACCCGATCCTTGTAAACCCTCAGACAATCTTCCAGCCGTTCATGGGCTGTTGCATCGCCCGGGACATTGTGGGACGGGTGTATGTATAGTTTGACACCCCTGTCTGCAAGTATTTCGGCCGTTGTGATCACCGTCATCCACACCGCGGTGACGAATGCCAGAGTCGACACAGGTCCGATTTTATCGAAATGGTTTTTCAAATCCACGGAAGCATCCTGAATTGGAACACAGGTATCAACGACCACATCGGCCAGTTCAAAGAGCGTCTTGCCAGATGAATGCCTTGTTTGTTTCCCTTCTGCCTCGCCCGCCGATCCGAAAACGATCAGTTTATTTCCCATCTCTTTCACCTTTAAAGCGATGTCGATATTCACAGCGTTGATGCCTGTATGAGAGAACAACCAGAAACAATCATCCTTGTGAAAACGGTATCCTTTCATGATTTCAGTGCCGTAGCCTTCCACCCTTTCCGGGAAAACGAAATTCTGGACACTCATGCCTTTGGTGATGTTGGTAAAAAAGGTCAGGGTCAGTTCAAGCATCGGATGAAACCCTACAAAACCTCCTATTCGGGGATAGATCTCCTGAATGGGGAGCGTGGCGTGTCCGCAACCAAAGGTGTGAACCCAACGTTCCTTTTCAATTGAATCGGCCATTATGACGGCAGCCTTTTTAATATTCTCCAGCTGAGTATCTTCAATTTTGTTCATAATGCTGTGGGCATTATCCAGCCATTTTTTTGCT
>JANYJT010000159.1 GCA_025358395.1 Bacteroidia bacterium | reverse complement strand
TTATTTTGTCAGCTTTCCTTTTTCGAGAGCAAAAGTGAATGTTGTTCCACCATCCGGGACACTTTTCACATGGATTTTCTGTTTGTGCGCTTCGATGATGTGTTTGACAATCGACAAGCCCAATCCGGTACCTCCCTGCATTCTTGACCGGCTTTTGTCTACCCTGTAAAAGCGTTCGAAGATGCGTGGAAGATCCTTTTTGTCTATCCCGATTCCATCATCATGGACTTCAATCAGCAGCAAATTGTTCATATCGTAGAAGCCTACTGTGACGTTTCCATCGCGCCGGCCATATTTGATGGCATTGCCAATCAGGTTGCGCATGGCTTCAAAGATCCGCTTTTTGTCGGCTTTGACAAGAAATGGTTTCCCTGAGGAGAGGTTCAGGTTCATGGCAATACCTCTTTCTGTGGCTTCGCGAAGTTCAAGTTCGAACACCTCCTCAATCAGCTTACTCATGTCGAAAATCTCCGGATTAAGTTTAAGCTCTCCGGATTCGAGCTTGGTGATTGATTCCAGATCTTCAACAACATTGATCATCCTGTCAATGCTCTTCTCTGTCCGTTCGAGGTACAACCTGTTAATTTCGGGATCTTCCAATCCACCATCCAAAAGGGTTAAAATATATCCCTGAATGTTGAATATTGGTGTCTTTAGTTCGTGAGAGACATTTCCAACGAAATCTTTCCTGTATTTTTCCAGGTCGCGAAGCCGCTCGATCTCAGCCATTTTATCGTCGGCCCAAATTTTTACATCATGTTCAACTTCAGCCAGGATATCTTTGTTCCGCTCTTTTTTCTTCTTTTTGTCTTTCCCCGGAACACCACTGATTGTTTTATAGATCGGCGTGATCTTGTCGTTTACCAGATAATTCAGGATGTAACTGGTGGTCAGAAAAGAGAGCAAAAATAGTATTGGAATCAGAATAAACAGCAAATAAGCATGACCATAAAGGTAGTTAATGGTCACCAAAAACCCCGTAAAAAGTGTGGTAACCAAAGAGGATACCAGGGAGAGGTTACTAGGTGTATATGACCTGAGGATTCGCATGTTTCATTATCAAACTCCAAATAATTTGAACAGGTAATACACCAGAGCAGCAATTGCCATTGAAACCGGTATTGTTAAGATCCAGGCATAAAGCAGGTTGATGGTAACTCCCCACTTTACAGCAGTGACTCTCTTGGTCAGGCCGGTACCCATGATCGCCCCCGTAATGGTATGAGTTGTGCTGACAGGTATTCCAAAAGCATCGGTTCCAAAAAGGAGCAACGCACCTGAAGTTTCAGCGGCAACCCCTTCGAAGGAGGTGAGTTTGGTGATTTTCGTACCCATTGTTTTGACGATCTTCCAACCCCCGGAGATGGTGCCGGCACTGATGGCAAAATAACACCCCAATACAATCCAGTGAGGAATGGTATGAATTTTTCCTCCAACCATTGAAATTTGTGCCCAATCCGGAATAGAAGCAGGATCCACTCCTTTAAAATAAACCATTAAAGTAGCGGCAATAAGTCCCATTACTTTTTGCGCATCATTTCCACCGTGGCCGAGACTGAAAAGTGCTGAAGAGAGGAGCTGAAACTTTCTGAAATATTTCTCTAAAACATGCGGATTGCCATTCTTCAAAAGATTAAGCATAAGAATGGAGATAAAATAGGAAATCATCATTCCCAAAAATGGAGCCAGAAAGATAAATGCGGCGATTTTGAGGATAACGCTTGAATGAACAACTGCCCACCCTGCATGCGCAATGGCTGCTCCAGCCAAACCGCCAACGAGTGTATGGGAAGAACTGGAAGGAATACCCAAATACCAGGTAAGCAAATTCCAGATAATGGCGGCAATGATACCAGCCAAAATAACCTGAAGCGTAATGGCGTTTGTATTCACTACTTTGGAAATAGTATCAGCAATTTTAAGTTCAAAAATGGCATAGGCCAAAAAGTTAAAAAAAGCGGCCCACAGGACTGCCTGAAGGGGTGACAATACTTTTGTGGATACGATGGTGGCAATTGAATTGGCTGCATCATGAAAACCATTGATGAAATCAAAAAGAAAAGCCAGCACGATGATTATAATCAGTAGAGTAAAGCTCATTATCTGATAATTAAACGATTAGTTCTAACAGAAGTAAAAAATAATTTTGTCAAATTATCCCATTTTGACAACCAGGGAGGAGAAAATATTGCCCACATCGTCACATTTGTCGATGGCCTTTTCGAGCGTAGTTAAAATATCACGCTTTTTGATCAGATCAATGGCATTTGCTTCTTCTTCAAAGAGTTTGGATAGATACTCCTGGTAAATATCATCGACTTCGCTTTCGAATTCACTGATCTTTTCGCAACAATGGGCATATTTTTTAAAGTCATTGACCGATCGAACACTTCTCAGAACCATCTGAATTTCTTTGTTGGCAGAATGAATGCGGTCTGCAATCCAGACAAATTCTTCGGGGACGGAGTTCAATTTGTAAAAGTGGATTCTTTTCGAGGCGGCATGAATGTAATCAACCACATCATCCATGTTGTTGATCAGCTCATGGATGTCCTCCCTTTCGAAAGGCGTAATAAACGTTCCATTCAATTCATTGAGCAGGTTTTTTGTGATGTTGTCGCCAATGTGCTCAACATCTTTGATCTGTTTTGTGTACTCCAGTCGTTGAGTAATATCCCGTTCTCTTACAAGTTTGATTAACAGCTCTGAGGCCAGAACCATGTTGTCGGCAGCATCATTGAACAAAGGGAAAAATTTTGTGTCTTTGGGGACCAGAAAACTAAAAATTTTGTCAAGCTTCATAAGAAAGTTATTATAAGGTTGCGAATTTTAATTGAGAACCTATCAAACAGCTAAATATAACAAATTTGTGGTTAGGATGTTCCAATTGATTGTCAAAGAATCAATGGTTCTTTACCATAAAATTTCCGCAAAAGTAGACATAAAATGGCGAATATTTACCTTTGAATGGTTTTTCGGGGGTTGGGTTTTTTACCGGCTGCCCAATTGCAGGTTGACGCCGGCAAAAATGGTTGTCAGAGGCATCGGGTAGTAGCGGTTGGGCTCGTATTTTTGCCCCAGCAGGTTTTCTCCACTGAGGGTGAACTCCAGATGCCTGTTTAAACTCCAGGCTGCTTTTGCATGAAGCAAATTGTAGCTTACCAGATTAATTTTTCCTGAGGCATCGTTATTGAGATCTGAGATTTGCTGGAACGAGCAGTTGACCCTAAATTTCTCCCAGTGATACGTTCCGCTAAGAAAAAAGTTGTTTTTTGGTGTGGCAAACAACGCTTTTTCCATGTGAATGTAGCTGTAAGAAAGCAGTAATTCAAGATTTCTCAATGGTCTGGCAGTGAGCGCTAACTCAACGCCTTTGTTATTGATTAGTCCGGTATTGTACAGATTTCCCATGGCGCCGGTAACAATCAGGTTGTCCCCTTTTACCAGATATCCGGTCAATTCAATTTTTAACTTGTTTTGGAGAAAGCTCTGAGATACACCTGTTTCATAACTATATATCCGCTCCGGCTGAAGATTCGGGTTGTGGTTGAACATGTAAAGCTCGCGGATGGTCGGGCTGCGGAATCCTTTTGATAATGCTGCCCTCCATGTTGTTTGCGGCGAAAGTTGCCAGGCGAAACCGGCCGACGGAATCCATTCATTCCCATATTTGCTGTGGTTTTGCAGCCTTATTCCTCCGTTCAGGGTAAGATTATGCAAGAGTGTTTGTTGCATAAAACCATAAATACCTGCTTCTCTGACTGTTGTGTCTGCAAATGTGATCCCTTTGCCATTCATGGCTTTGGTGTTTTCGGCTCTTCCTCCATATTGTGCCAGGTCGGCTCCAAATGAGAGGTTATTTCCATCAAAAAGCTTTACAGTCTGATACAGGTTTACACCCCTGTTCTTATCTGTGGAATGAAACCCATCCGTAATGGTGTGCTCTCCAAAATTGTTGTAGATTTTGATGGCTCCTGAGAGTTTGTCATATTCATTCGAAACCGATAAAGCCCAGTATCCGCGGGTGATGTTCAGACGATTCCCCGCCAATGCTTTCAATGTGTCCGGCCCAGGATCCTGCGCGTTGAATTTAGCCAGGGAAAAATCAGCGTCTGCTTTGAAATGTTCATTGAATTCGTAACCAAGTTTCACATAGCCATTGACAATTTCGAAATCAGCATTCGGACGGTGGCCGTCTGTTTTATCGTGGTTTATTGAGGCAAAAGCACTGAATTTGTGCTTTTTAATTCCCAGTGAAACTGCCTGCTTTTGAGTATTGTAAGATCCATAGGAGAGCCTTGCGCTACCGCTGATCCCTTCCTCTGTCTCCTTTCTGGTGATAATGTTGATGACACCTCCCATGGCATTGGAGCCATACAAAATCGATGCCGGTCCCCTGATGACCTCAACCCTTTCAACATCGGATGCTACATAACTGTCGGGAAGCGGATGCCCCATCAATCCCATAAATTGCGGATGTCCGTCAATTAACATCAATACACCCGTGGTCGGGTTTCCTCCAATGCCCCTGATGGAGATTTGCCCTGCTGATCCTGCCGCTACGCCAAAGCCGGTAACGCCTCTTTCTGTCACGTACAATCCGGGTACCCTGCCGTTGAGCATGGGTAAAATGGCCGATTCATTTCCTTCGGCAATCTGTCTGCGGTCCAGAATGGAGACAGACAAGGGGGTGTTATCGCGCTTGATTTTGGTGGTGGTGCCTGTGACGATCACCTCTTTGATTTTGATGGTATCTTTGATCGAAGGATATTGGTCTTGAGCAAATCCGCCATAGGAATTGGCTAAAATCGTAATAATCAGAATGTATTTCTTCATTTTTAATTGGTAATACTAATTGTTTTTTTTCCGTCACTTTTTGTCGTCACAAAAAGTAACCAAAAAGGACTTGACAAAAAGAACTCACTACGCCTACGGCTCCGCTCAAACAGCTTTTTGTCACAGCGGAATGGTCTGTTTACGCTTCGCGCACTTCATCCAACAGTCGTTCCCCGACCCCGTCATTGCATGCGCAGCGAAGCAATCCCTTGATGGAACCGTCATTGCGGGCTTGACCCGCAATCCCCTCATTCTCCATGCCCCATGCCCTCTGCTCCGTTCTCCCTCCTCCGGTTTCCGGCCTCACCTCACCTTACTCATGATCAGTTTGCCGTGTTCAATTCCTTTAATTCCAATGAGTTGATCAGAAAATTGCGTCAACGTTTGCGCGGTACCCTTCACGGTAATCACTTCCATGGTATGGTCGTTTTCGATAAAGAAGCGCTGAGAGGAGAGAACAACTTCCGCGTATTGAGTTTGCAATTCAAAAGACCTGTTCCAGACCTCCTTTTTGCTGTTTGGATGAACCAGGACAATTGCACCTGCAACCAGATTGTTGCACTGCCATTTCTTCTCAACGGTGTTCTTTTCGATCAGGGCACGAAGTGCTTGCGACCTGTTGGGGAATTGATTTTCCTTCACATAGGTGTCGAGGGCTTCGAGCAACTCTTCTTCCAGGGATACGCTAAATCGGGAGACGGGCACGGTGTTACGAATTGATAGATTCGTGTGCAAAGATAGAAAAAAAGTTGAAAGTTATGAGTGGAGAGTTGAGAGTGGAGAAAAGGGCATGAAGTTGTTGGGGCGGCTCTGTGTAGCCGCCCTTGCGGAACAGAAGCCATGGAGAAAAGGAGATTTTCCCCCCAAATAAAAAATGCATTCAATTAGAAGTATCGCGCCATCCGATCCACCAAGATTACTTCGTATATTTACGACTAAAATTAGCCCAAACTGACATGACCGGCGATTCATTCAATATCATGCAAGACCAATTAGATAAGCTGAAGGAGCTTTTTCCCGAGGTATTCACCGAAGGCAAAATTGACTGGGAAAAACTCCGGCTTACCCTGGGGAAGGAAAACGTGGAGATCCAAAATGAGCGCTACGTGCTCAACTGGGCAGGGAAAACAGAAGCCTTCAAAGTTCTGCAACAATCCACTACAGCTACACTCCAACCCGTTGCAGATGAATCAATCAACTTTGATTCTACCGACAATATTTTTATCGAAGGCGAAAATCTTGAAGTGCTGAAGGTATTGCAGAAAGCCTACTATGGGAAAATCAAGTGCATCATTATCGATCCGCCCTACAACACCGGGAACGACAGCTTTATTTATCCCGATAATTTCAAAGAAGGCCGCGACGCTTACCTCAAACGGATTGGCGAGAAAGACGAAGAAGGCTATTTGATGAAAGAGGGGATGTTCCGCAAAAACAGTCGCGACAACGGCCACTACCACAGCAACTGGCTCAGCATGATGTACCCGCGCCTCTTCCTTGCCAAAAACCTGCTGAAAGAAGATGGGGTCATCTTCGTCCATATCGACGACAACGAAGTCCACAACCTCCGTATGTTGATGAATGAGATTTTTGGGGAGGAGAATTTTGTGGCACAGTTTATTTGGAAAAGGAGGCAAAATGTTGATAGTAGGTCAAAAAATGGTGCTTCTATTGATCATGAGTATATTCTGGGATTTAGAATATCTGAAAAAGGTCAGATTAGAGGGGCTGACAAAGACATGAATAAGTATACAAATCCAGATAATGATCCTAAAGGCGATTGGATGAGTGCTGATATGACAGGTTTAGCAACGATTGACCAGCGACCAAATCTTCATTATGATTTAGAAGATCCTTTGACGGGTATAATTTATTCTTGTCCCCCAACTGGATGGAGATATGAACCGAAAAGAATGAAGGAATTAATAAGAAATTCTGAAGTCTTATTCCCAAATAATCCTGAAGGTCGTCCTCGAAGGAAAAAATATGCTAATGATTTGGAAAGTGAATTTACTGGTTTCTCTACAATATTAAATTCGGTATTTAACACTCAAGGTACAAGAGAATTAAGAGATATTTTTGAAGGAAAAGAATATTTCGATTTTCCTAAACCAAAAGAATTATTAAAATCTCTTATTGAGCAAGGAAGTATCAAACCTAATGAAATAATTTTGGATTTCTTTGCCGGTTCCGGTACCACCGCCCAGGCTGTTCTGGAGCTAAACAAGGAGGATGGTGGCAACCGCAAATATATTCTTGTGCAGCTGCCTGAGGTATGCGATGAAGGCAGCGAAGCCTTCAAGGCCGGGTACAAGACCATTGCCGACATCTCCAAAGAGCGCATACGGCGGGTCATCCGGAAAATTGAAAAGGAGCGGCAAGCAAACAAAAATCTTTTGAGTGAGATTGAAGAAAACAAAAACCTGGATTTGGGCTTCAAGGTATTTAAATTGTCCCCTTCCAACTTCAAAATTTGGCGGGGGGATGAAATAACCAGGGAGAACCTGGCGGAGCAACTCGAAATTTTTGTCAACCCGGTTAACGAAGGGAGCATGGCAGGGAATATGCTTTATGAATTGATACTCAAAGCCGGTTATTTGCTGACTGACAAGGTGGTGGAAGCGGGGCATTTTTATTTGGTCAGGGAAGGCGAGCTTATCGTGGCCTTGGAGAAGGCAGATCAGCCACTTATCGATAAGATCATCTCGGGAAAGCCACAAAAGGTAATCATGTTGGATCGCCTCTTCACCGGCAACGACCAACTGAAAACCAACACAGTATTGCAGATGAAGGATGCGGAGATAGATTTCAAAACAATTTAGCCATGGCTCATTTTATCTCACAATTAGACGCAGATTTCTTCTTCGGGATGGAAAAAATCCCGGAAGAGGTGAAAGAATATCAATTTCCCGGCTCTGGTCAAAAATTGACGCTTGCCTATACCTCATCTGACAGAAGAGAAAATTTTCTTTTCGATATCTACAGGGGTTCAATTTGTATCACTAAGGTGACCTATCAAAACAGGGTGCGTAAGGCATTTATCTTGCGCAGGCTTGATTTGGATGGGGCAGTGCATGTAAATCCCGAAGTCGAATCAGTCCCTCTTTCTTTTCTGGCACCCTTCAATGGGAAGGAAATTCAAACGCCTCATTTACATGTATATGTTGAAGGTTATGGCGAGAAGTGGGCCGTTCCTGCCGACTCGTTATTGGCGGTGGAAGGGAAAGATATTTATGAGGTGATGATTGATTTTTTCAAATATTGCCATGTGAACCAATTGCCAAATATAATTAAAACTTTGCTGGTATGAAGGACCTGATAGAATCCTATACAGATTGGTTGAAGCTGAAAATCAACTACAAAGAGATAAATGGTCACTTTGAGGTAAATACGCCATTTGTTAATCATATCAATGACCAGATCCAGTTCTATTTGAAACGTGATGACAGGGATCGAATTACCATGACAGACGATGGGGATACCCTCAACAACCTTGAGATGGCGGGTGTTGATGTCTTCTCTCCTGCAAGACAAAAAGAGCTACACACCATCTTGAACGGATTTGGAGTGATCCTGAAAGGAAATGAATTGACAACGATGGCAACGCTGGCCACATTTCCTATGCGTAAACACAATTTCATCCAGGCGATGCTATCCGTAGATGACTTGTTCATACTGGCTTCGCCAAAGGTTGAGACCTTTTTTTTAGAAGATATCACTAATTTTCTTCAGCAAAACAGTATCCGGTATTCCCCCAATATTATCCTTCAGGGTAAGAGCTCTTTTCAGCATAAATTTGATTTTCTTATACCTTCATCAGATAAAGCTCCGGAGAGAATTATCAAGGCAGTTGCCAGTCCGAGAAAGCAGAATATTATTGCCCAGCTTTTTGCTTTTGAAGATACCAAACAGGCCCGCAACAATGAGGGTATCATGATTTTGAATGATTTGGAAAAAGATGTTGCTCCGGAAGTATCTCAGGCCATTGCAGAATATGGTATTTCCGATCTGTCCTGGAAAAATCGTGAAAGTTTCATCGAAAAACTGAGGGCATAATAAATGATTCTTCATTTCGACAGCAAGCAGGAATTTCAACTTGAGGCGGTAAAAGCGATCACCGATATCTTTGAAGGGCAACCCCTGAGCAGCGGCGATTTCGAATTTTCCATTGGTCAGCCCGGTGCACTGCTTACTGAAAATGGGTTTGGTAATAATTTACAATTCAAGCGGTTAGCTGAGCTAGCGAAAAATATTCAACTCATTCAGAAGAACAACGGGATAAAGATTTCAACGGAAGCAGAGATAGAGGAAAACGGGTGGAATTTTTCGGTTGAGATGGAAACTGGTACAGGAAAAACGTATGTATACCTCCGCACCATCTATGAACTGAACAAATTGTATGGTTTCAGGAAGTTTATCATCGTAGTCCCTTCGATTGCCATTCGGGAGGGTGTTCTGCAATCCATCGGCGACACCCATGAGCATTTCCAAAATTTGTACGACAAAGCGCCAATAACGACGGCGGTTTATGATAGCAGGAGAGTCTCCAACCTGCGCGGATTTGCCTCCGCGAATTCCATCCAGGTGCAGGTCATCAACATCGATTCTTTCGCCAAAGATGAGAACATTATTAACAAACCGAACGACAGACTGACCGGGAAAAGGCCGATCGAATTTATCCAAAGTACCCGTCCGTTTGTTATTGTAGATGAGCCGCAAAATATGGAAACGGAAATCCGCAAAAGGGCTATTCAAAATTTGAAACCGCTTTGTACGCTGCGCTATTCGGCGACACATACCAACCTATACAATTTGGTCTATTCTTTAAATCCTGTAAAGGCCTATGACTTAGGATTGGTGAAGCAGATTGAAGTCGATTCGGTCGTCAGTGAAAACGATTTTAATGGTTCTTTCCTGCAATTGGAAAACATTACAAGAACGGGCAACTCGATCAAGGCAAAGATAAAAATGGATGTTTCGACCGTGTCCGGGGTCCAAAGAAAAATGGTGGTGGCAAGTGGCAACAGCCTGGATTTGTATAAGTTATCAAACCGGAACGAAAGATATGAAGGACTCAAAATATATGAAATTGACTTTGGCAACGATCAAATTGAGCTTTCGAATGGTGTCATTTTGAAAAAAGGCGAATCGCAAGGCGGAATGAACGATGAAGTCATGCGTTTCATGATAGGCAAGACGGTTGAGGAACATTTGAAAAAAGAGAAGAGTTACAGAGGGAAGGGGATCAAGGTACTATCACTTATCTTCATTGACAGGGTAAAAAATTACCGTGAATATGATGCAGATGGGAATCCTTTGAAAGGGAAGTTTGCACGATGGTTCGAAGAGATATTCCTGAGAGAAATTGCCAAACCGGCTTATCAGGAGTTGATTCCTTACCCGGTCGAGACCGTCCACAACGGCTATTTTTCGCAGGACAACAAAGGCAAGTTCAAAGATACAGGCGGTGAGACACAACTAGACGACGATACCTATAAACTGATCATGCAGAAGAAAAAGGAGTTGCTCGACCTGAATGTCCCGCTCCGTTTTATTTTCAGTCACTCAGCGCTGCGTGAAGGGTGGGATAATCCCAATGTGTTTCAAATCTGCACTTTAAATGAAACGAAATCAGAAATAAAGAAACGTCAGGAAATTGGCAGAGGCATGCGTTTGTCTGTTAACCAGGAGGGCAATCGCATCTTCGACCGCTCCATCAACAAACTTACGGTCATCGCGAATGAAAGCTATGACGATTTCGCGAGGTCGTTGCAAAAGGAGATTCAGGAGGATTGCGGGGTTGATTTTACCGGAAGGATTAAAAACAAAAATGAGCGAAAGAAAATCAATTACAGAAAAGGATTTGAAGCTGATCCCAGGTTCCTGCAAATTTGGGAGAAGATTAAATTTCGTACTAAATACAACGTCAACTACGACACAAAGACCCTTATTACTTTGGCGGCAAATGCAATCCATAAAATGGACGACATCCCAAAACCGTCAATCCGGTCCACCAAGAAAAAATTATTGATCACGGACGAAGGAATTGAAGGTCAATTAATTAGTGATGGATTAAATGAAGGGATAGGGGTGCAGTTTGATATTCCGGACATGCTCGGCTATATTCAAAACAAGACAGAACTAACGAGAAGCACCCTGCTTGAAATACTCAAAAAGTCAAAGCGAATTAGTGATTTACTCGTTAATCCTCAATTATTTATGGACAGTGTCGTCTCTAAAATCAAATATGAACTGCATCAGTTAATGATCGATGGCATCAAATATGAAAAAATCGGCGACAAGATTTATGAAATGGCCTTATTTGATGATGCCAACTTTGAAATTTATCTTGACGAATTTACACACACAGTCACGGACAGTTCTAAAACAATCTATGAGAATCTCATGCCGCTTGACAGTGGCGTAGAGAATCAATTTGCCAAAGATTGTGAGAGCAGCGAGCAGATCGAATTTTATTTCAAACTACCGGTGTGGTTTATAATCAAAACGCCTATCGGAGACTATCGTGCGGATTGGGCAGTAGTCTTTAAGGGAGAGCGGAAAATCTATTTTGTTGCAGAAACGAAATCATTTGGCCAGGAGTTGCGGGGAAGCGAAAAGCTAAAGATTGAATGTGGGAAGGCCCATTTTAAGAATTTTGATCATGTAGAGTATCGCCAGGTATCATCGGTCACAGATTTAAGTCATTAGTTTCCCTGCGAGGGCCTTCCTGCTAGCAAAAAACATTTTGGCGATCCCGTACATCAGCACCAGTGCAAAAATGATGGAGGCCCCGGAGGGAATGTCGTAAATATAGGAAAAAATCAGTCCGGAGAGGGATCCGACAAATCCAAAGAGGATAGACAGGAAGATCATCTTGTGAAAGTAGCGGGTAAAAAGGTTGGAAATTGCCTGCGGGATAGTGAGCAGCGACATAACCAGGATAATACCCACAACCCTGATATTCAGGACAATCGTTAAAGCAACCAAACAAATAAGGATCATATTAAACAACCTGACCGGGGTATTGTTGGTCAGTGCGTATTCTTCGTCGAACGAAATAAACAGGATCATCCTGTAGAAGAGCATAAAAAATGCAGCGATACCAATGGTGAGTAAGGTTAGAAAGATAAGTTCCCTATAGGAGACAGTCAGGATATTTCCAAAGAGGTAGCTCATCAGGTTTGGGGCATAGCCGGGTGTCAGGAAGATGAAAATGATCCCCAGAGCCATTCCCAGTGCCCAGAGCATCGCAATAGCTGAATCCTCACGGAGATCGGCTTTCCTGGTAAAGAATTCTATCCCCAGAGCGGAAAAAATGCCAAAAAGCACGGCGCCCAAAATTGGATCAAATCCAAAATAATATCCCATTCCGATGCCACCAAATGATGCGTGGGTAATGCCGCCGCTGATAAAGACGATTCTGCGCGAAACGATGTAGGTCCCGATGATACCGCAGGTGATGCTGGCCAGGAGAGAGGCGAGCAAAGCGTTTTGAAAGAAATTCATGGCCAGCAATGACATCAGGTTGTCCATCATTGTTCGTGTTGGTGTAAGACGGTATGAGGAATTTTGCCGTGGCTAATGATCTGTATCGGGCACTCATAGGCCTCCATGAGCTCAGGAGTTATTTTGTTCCCGGGATGGTAGTGTAGTGAATGATTCACACAGGCAATGGATTTTACATAGGTGGAGATGGTTCCCAGGTCATGAGAAACCAGTAAAATAGCGATTTCCTCATTGAGTTTACGAAGCTTTTCGTAGAGCTCTCGCTCAAAACGGTTGTCCACATATGTATTGGGTTCATCCAGAATAAGAAGCCTGGGTTGATTTACCAGAGCCCGGCACAGCAATGCACGCTGGATCTGTCCGCCTGAAAGTTCTCCAATGGCTTTGTTGCGAATGTCATAAATGCCCATTTGGTGCATCAATTCTTCGGCAAAATCAAGATCTTTTTGTGGATATTTTTTGATGATGCTCTTTTTTGACATAAGACCGGATTTCACCACCTCTGCCACAGAAATAGGAAATTTGCGGTCGATGTTGTTGATCTGAGGAAGGTATCCGATTCGGTGTCGGTTGCCTTGGGTCATGCAATCATGAAAAATTACCTCTCCATCGAGCGGTGGTAAAAGCCCCAAAATTGCCTTTAGAAGGGTCGTTTTCCCTCCGCCATTGGGGCCAATAACCCCGATGAAATCACTGTCATGGATAGTGAAGGAGACATCGGACAAAATGATGTTGTCCTCGTAGCCAACCGTCAGGTGTCGAATGTCGATCAGTGGAACCATGTAAGTGAGATTCTGAAGCATACAATACTATTTCCGTACAAATTTACAAATTATCAGCTGAGATGAGGGCTATTTTGCAGCCGCCATTTTACGCGCCAAAGAGATCATCTGCCCAGGCCAATCGTAGGCCAGCGGATCGATCTGAATCACTTTGCTTCCGGTTTCGTTGGCGATGATATCCGCATTTTCGACATCAAACTCTCTTTGGATCATGATGTATCTGATGTTCTGAGCTTTTGCCTGCAGTACAATATCCTGAATGTGCCGGGGAGTGGGTATCTTGCCTTCAAATTCGATTGAAAGTTGTTCCAGACCATATTCCCTCGCAAAATAACCAAGAGCCGGATGGAAAACCATGAATTTCCGGGAAGGGATATTGGTGAGAATCTCCTTCACGACCGAATCAACACTGTCGATTCTTGTGAGCAGGCGGTCAAGGTTGGCCTGAAACTTAGCCCGGTTGGCAGGATCAATTTTCACCATTCCGTCATAGATGTTTCGGGCAATGATTCTGGCACCTTCCGGGGATGACCAGGTATGGGGATCTACTCCTTTTTCGTGGGAATTGTCGCCATGATCATGACCGGCAGCATGGATCAGCTCAACGCCCGCAGAGGTATTTACAAAAACGAGATTGGGATTATTGGATTTAAATTTTTCCAGGTAGGCCTCTTCAAAACCCAGAAATCCATTGGCAAAAAAGGCTCCGGCCTTAGCCATATCTCCCATCTGCCGGGGAGTGGGATTGTAGGTTTCAGGACCTACGCCAGGTGGTACCATTACTTCTGAAACATAAAGATTGCCGGTAATCTGATCCGTAAAATACTGCAACGGAAGAATACTTGCAAAGACAATCTTCTCCTTGTTTTTTTTGGTTGTTGTCTGGCAGGAGACCAAAGCAGCCAATGCTATCAAAACCAATACTATTTTTCTCATATTAAAAATTCCTTAAATTCAATTCCCAATTTTCTCATCCATGCATCTGCCCGGATTCTTGCCTTCCGTCCGAAACGAATGATTATCCTTCATTCAACACACTACCGCGGACGGTTCTTCTTTAATCATTCCTTACCAGGGGTTCAACCCCTGGCTACAAACAGGCCGCCGCTCTGCGGCTGGATTTGTGAAGGTGCAATATCGTGGTTAAAGTCTTCTCCGTTTCTCCGTTTCCCGTTTCTCTCTTCACCACTCTCCCTGTCTCAAAGACCCCCAGTCCTTCTTCTCCATTTCTCCGTTTCCCGTTTCTCTCTTCACCACTCTCCCCCTCTTTTTCCGCGGTGGTACCGGGTCATATCCCGAAGTTCCCCAGGGATGACAGTGAAGGATTCGGTTTGTCGCCATCCAAAAACCCTTGAAAGGACCATGAATTTTAACCGCATCCATAGCATACTGAGAGCAGGTAGGGATATGACGGCAAGAGGCTGGAGTGAGAGGCGAAATTGCAGCTCGGTAAAAATAGACCGGGAGCAGAACAATCTGAACCAACACCCATCTTAATCCTGATACAATTTTCGTGATCATGGTATTCTTGAACAAACTTCTTATACTTTTAAAACCTGCACGAAGTTACCCAAAAATCAGAAGAATTGCATCCCTAATATTTCAATGCTGAAGTAATAATTTGTCATTCAAATGAATAGAAATTGTGATTTTTCGAAAACTTTCTTTACTGCTTTACGTTTATTTGTATTTATTGCCTTGGATTTCGAATCTGGCCCATTCCAAAATTGAAATTCCAAAATCGAAAATCAGATGATGCATATGCAGTTGACCAACCAAAATAAGTATGAATTAAAGGCGGTGAAGATCACAGGAAACGAGGAAATTTCGCCCAATGTTTTTGTCCTTTCCTGGAGGCGTGATGTTGATTTTAATCCCGGTCAAGTGGTTAAAATATCAGCAGATCTTCATGAGCCCCCCCGGATTTACAGTATTTGCAGCGGCAATAAGGAGGAAAATATTTCTGTCCTTTTCAATGTAAAACCCGGAGGAGTTCTTACTCCCCGATTGGCAGGGATGAAGCCTGGCGAGGTCATTTATGTTTCAGATCCATATGGAAGTTTTACTTGCGATGAGACTCCGGCGTATTGGATTGCTACAGGTACAGGAATTGCTCCTTTTTACAGCATGATCCGTTCCGGGAGATTCAAAAACAAGAAACTATTGCATGGTGTGAGTTATGTCAACCAGTTTTATTTTGAAGATTTTCTGAAAAAAGAGCTGGGCGACCAATACATCTGCTGCTGCAGCAGAGAGAATGAAGGGAAGCACTTTGCCGGGAGGATAACTGATTATCTACCGGCTCAACCCGAACTTCCCAAAGGGGATAAGTACTATCTTTGCGGTCAGGCGCTGATGGTTGTTGAGGTTCGTGATCTGCTGATCCAAAAGGGAGTTCCTTACGACCAGATTTATGCCGAGATTTTTTTCTAATGTGATGGAAACTACCAAAGAATTATTGTTTGGCAAAACATTGAACGAGCTGATTCAACTCGTGACAGATATGGGATTGCCCAAATTTACTGCCGGGCAGCTGGCTGATTGGTTATACAAGAAACGGATAAGTTCAATCGAAGAGATGAGCAATCTCTCCAAAAAAACGAGAGAGCTCCTAAGCGAAAAATGTGAGTTAGGCACTGTTCGGCCATCGAAAGTTCAGGTCAGTGAGGATGGTACGAAAAAATATCTGTTTGTCACCGGAAATCATCGGTTTATAGAAACGGCCATGATTCCGGATGATGACCGAACCACTGTTTGCGTCTCTTCTCAGGTGGGATGCAAGATGGGCTGTCTTTTTTGCATGACTGCCAAACAGGGATTTCAGGGACAGCTGACAGCAGGCGAAATAGTAAACCAGATTCAAAGCATAGAAGAGACGGCTGCTGTATCCAACATTGTTTACATGGGCATGGGCGAGCCTTTTGATAACCTTGATGAAGTGCTGAAGAGCATCGAAATTCTGACAGCAGAATGGGGTTACGGGATGAGTCCCAGGCGTATTACAGTTTCATCTATTGGAATCCTTCCGGCGATGGTGCGATTTTTAACTGAGAGCCAGGCCCATTTAGCCATCAGCCTGCACACGCCTTTCGATGAACAGCGCAAGAGTCTGATGCCGGTACAAATTGCCTATCCTATCGCGGAAGTTGTTGATGAGATCAGAAAATGGGACTTCAGCGGACAAAGACGCGTATCTTTTGAATATATCCTCTTCAAGGGATTAAATGACACACCTGTGCATGTCAAAGAGTTGGCCCGCCTGCTCAATGGCATCAAATGCAGGATCAATCTGATACGCTTTCATCCTGTTCCGGGAACCCCATTGGAAAGTCCGGATGAGGAATCCATTCTTCATTTCAAAAATCAACTGAACGACAAAGGAATCTTCACCTCGGTGCGTGCCTCGCGTGGGCAGGATATTTACGCGGCATGCGGGTTGCTGTCAACCAAAGAGGAGAATAAGGCTAAAGGCTAAAGGCTAAAGTGGCATTCGTGAAGTGATAAAAACCTATACCATTGATTTTTAAATTTATTTGTTACCATCTTGATAAAAGCGTTCCCTACTTTAACCTTTAGCCTTTAGCCTTTAACCTTGAACTTCAAGGATTGAAGTTCCCCGTGTCCACCCATTCATTTTTGAGCAACGACCACCAATCGATGGCCAATCCCCTCAGGATGTAATCGTATGGCAACCAACCATATCCGTTTTGACCCCAGGCAGCACCCCATGAATTTCTTATCAGGATGGCACCCGTAGTTTCTTTGGCACCGGCTGCCTTGCTTTTGATTTTCATGGTGTCATCATAGCCCGCAGCTACAACCGCATGTCCTCCATCAATTTTGTCGCCTTTTTCCGGAAAAGGGATCTTGCCGCCGTTGGTGTTGGATTGCGCAATTGACTGATATACGGTAAATCCGAACATCAGTGGGAGTCCGGACGACAGATTTTGCCTGATACTGGCCAGCAAAGCCGAGGGGGTAGTTCCGGGCGGGTCTAAACGGTAATAGCTGATTGCCTGGAAATTTTGAGCAAAAGCATAGCAAAAAGGTGTCGGCTCAACTTCATATTGAGAGATGTCATAGGGCCAATATTCTTCAGGTGGAACACCAAAAAGAACCATTGCACCCATCATGCTTCTAAGAAAAGCGCCGGAGTCGCCGGTTTGATGCATTAAATTTCGGGCCGTTTTGTATAGGAATAGCCTGGAGGGTGGTGTGATTTTTCCGAAAGCTCGCTGTTCGAAATATTCGACCATGCTGACCGCGGCATTGGCAGCGCAAGAGCCCAGGTTCCCCTGATTTTTTACAGGTGCAAACCATTGCGTTAAGTTGACTGAAGCAGGCGGAGGTGCAGAAGGTGCAGAAGAAGCCAATTTGGACTTCATCTTTTTAATCGAATCCATCTGACCAAGTCCTGCAAGACGAGGAGATACATGATCATCCTCTTCTGTTTTGTCTCTGAAGTCGGGCCAATCAGGCAGCCAACCCAGCTTTGTAATTAAGGTTGAATCTTCCATCTTTAAGGGATTAAAATTTGGTAAATTTGTAGTTAGAGAAATGACCATTCTCGAAAGATAGATAAAAATGTAATTATTACAAAAAATATCAAGTATATTTTCAAATGAGTCAACAAACGATGATCCGAAGTGTTTTCTTTATTGTCCTCTATTTTACGATTCAAACGTTGATAGCTCAGGATAATGTTCGGTGCACCATCCCCACAGAAGGGAACGGTTACCTTCTGACAGAGGATTCACCGTCAGCTGATCATAGGCTGGTATGGCAGTCTGCATCCGACAAATATGTGATTTTCTTTCATTCAGAAAAGGAAGGCAAGGCGGATCTTTCTCTCAATCTGGTTGTTCCGGAAGGAAAATCGAAAATTAAAGTATCCGTAGGCAGAAAGAATTTTACGCTTTCAGTAACCGGGAAAGAGCTTCATGCTGCTTATATCGGAACGATTAAACTGAAAGCAGGTTACAACAAGGTTGAGATTTGCGGTATTGCAAAAGAGGGACGCCAGTTCGCGATTGTTTCAGAGCTTTTGATTCAATCTCTTTCCCAGGGAGTTGTGCTCAATTATGTCAAAGACAATCAGGATAATCGTTTCTATTGGGGCAGACGTGGTCCCTCGGTACACCTCAACTATGAGCTTCCGAAAGGAGTTGAAATTGAATATTTCTATAACGAAGTAACCATTCCTGTTGGTCTGGATCCGGAAGGCTCCTATTTTATGGCGGATGGTTTTGGCGAGGGATATTTTGGTATGCAGGTGAACGGTCGGGCGGAGCGGAGGATTCTGTTTTCCGTTTGGAGCCCTTACAAAACGGATCATCCGGGAGAGATCCCCGCGTCGGATAAAATCATTTTGCTTTCCAGGGGTCAAGGGGTGCATACCGGAGAGTTTGGCAACGAAGGATCAGGCGGGCAAAGCTATTTCCATTATAACTGGAAGTCAGGGACGACCTATCGGTTTCTGTTAAAAGGTACTCCGGATGGAAAAGGAAGCACCATATTCACTGCATGGTTTTATGCGCCGGAAGAGAACAAATGGCAGTTGATTGCCAGTTTCAGCAGGCCCAAAACGGATCATTATCTGACACGTCTCCACTCTTTCGTGGAAAATTTTAATGACAGAAATGGCTATCTTACCAGGAAAGCTCTTTATACAAATCAATGGTGCCGGGATAAAAATGGCCAATGGTTCCAATTAACAAAAGCTCGTTTTACAGGTGATGACATTGCCAAAAGAGGATATCGGCTCGATTATTCCGGAGGGACTGAAGGCAACGGGTTCTTCCTGCAGAATGGAGGATTTTTTAATTCAAACGCTGTTCTCAATAGTATTTTTGAATTGAAGGCAATACCGGTTTCTTCACCGGAAATAGATATTACAAGTTTGGAGTAATACAATCAGAAATTCGATTGAAAAATCGGAATCTGACGTTATTTTACAGTTGTAAATGTCCTGGGTTTGGAATCGAAGCCCCAGTGGTTTGTTACAGGAGTGTTCCAGAATGCATTGGTATAGCTTATTCCGTTTATCCCCCAAAGCAAATTGTAAGCATCGTACCCAAGTACATTCAGCCAGGCAGCGACACATCCGGAGGTGTGGCCGGTATAGCATGCGATCACAATTTTCCTGGATGGATCAATCTTACTTATGGAGCCATCCCCAATTAATATTGGATTGATTAAATACATTTGTCAAAGGTGGAGTTCCATCCGCTCATTCCCCATTTTAGTGAAACCGCATCAGGGTAGCCGTATAATCTCAATAAAGTTGCAGCATAGGTAGAAATTTGGCCGGTATAACATACCATCATGATTGGTTTACCTGAAGCTTTTGCCGCTTCAATAAGGATATTTTTAAATTCTACATTTACAGCATTTGCGATATGGCCTATGGCAAAGTCAGCAGCAGTTCGGAGATCCAAAATGTATTTGCTTGAAACATCCGTTTCGATAGCGGGGAAAATGACAAAACTGGTCAACATTTTATCGAGATCCAAATTAGCAGATTTTAAGTGGTCTGAGAGCAGAGCGTACTCATTGATTACAGGGGCAGGGGGATCTTCTTTTTTACAACCAATAAAAATAGTTGCACCAAGAACAACAAAAAATGCAAGTAGAAATACTTTTTTCATAGGTTTGAAATTTAAATGGAAATACAATTATTACTTATTGGTAAAGTTCAGCCCAAAAGCCTGCTGCTACGTATCAATTTAAGAATCAAAAACTTTCAATTTTTGTTTATTTCTTTCAATTTTTGATCATTTCTTTCAATTATTGTCGAGGTGTAATTCTAAGCAGGTAGGTATTAATTAATAAAAAGGACCACAAAAAGTTGATGTTTTTGTGGTCCTATCCCTTATAATATTGTACTTTTTGACAGCTGTTGTGGTTTTAAGATGAATCGGTTCAATGCATGGCTGAGCTTATTTGAGTGATTTTTGAAAATTGCTATTTGTTTGGTAATCAGACAATCCCATTTTTTTTATCAAAGCCTGAAAACGGGGTTCATCGCGGAGTTCCTCAAAATCCATATCACAATTTATTCCGGGTAAATCAGGATATCTTTTCTCCATATTCATTGCTTTTTCCAGGCATTCCAATGCTTTATCCTTATTTCCCAGAAAACAATAACATCTTGCCAATCCCAAAATGCCAAACTCAAGATCCTCCGACTCATACTGTATCAGCAATCTTCCAATGCTTCAGGAAATTTCCCTTCACTGGTATAGCATCTGGCACTTAAAATTAGGATTATTGACGAAGTTGGTTCAAGTCCGGAGGCAATGTTCAGGTGGATTCTTGCTTCTTTGAACTGTCTTAGAATAAGCAACAACTCTCCATAATATTGGTGTGCTGTCAAACAGTTGGGATTTAAACGGATAGCTTCATCTAATTCAATTTTGGCCTCTTCCCATTTCCATTCTCCAAAAGCAAGCAGAGCTCCCAATGTCGCGCGCGCCTCAGCAAGGTTATTGTCCAGCTCAAGTGCGCGTATTATCTGCTTTTTGGCTTCCATATAACCCTTTGGTCTAGGAGACCACATCCCTTTTGTGAAAAGAAAAATTGCGTCTCCCAGGCCTGCATATGCTTCAGCATAATAGGGATCTGTCGCAATGGCTTTATTAAAATATTCGATGCTTTCATTGTTATTCCTTCTATTCAGGAAATAGTGACCTTTTAAAAAATAGGAATAAGCCTCCATACTTCTGGTTGGAATCCTGTTTATCTGTTTTATTTCTTTTTGAGACAATACTGCACTAAGTTCACTGGCTATTCTCCTGGCAATATCGCTCTGAACCTTAAATATATCGGACATTTCTCCTTCCATTTTCCCTGACCAGATTTGAAGGTTTTTTTTTGCCTCTGTAAGTTGTACCAGAATCAGAAACTTTCCGCTGTCATATTGAATGCTTCCGGAGAGGATGTAATTGGCTTCCGTTCTTTTTACAATATCCGAGGAGCTTTGATTGCCCGGCCCATCGATTTCTGCTGAAATCAGGGAAATTACTTTCAATTTGTCAATGTACATCAGGTTGTTGAGAATATTGGTTATCTTCCTGATAAAATCGTGATCTATGGATGATAGATCGTTCATAAGACCTATTTTGGTTAGTCAAGATGATCTCAAATTTAGTTAAATCAGAATATAAAGCAATAATTCTTCAGCAAATCTTCACCATCTCAATCCCCAAAATCATTCCCAGCTTTTCGATGCTGGAGGCAATGTGACCAATGCCGATGGCGCAGTGGTGGGCCGGACCCTGTTTGGACCACTGGTTCATGAAGGATTTGGCTCCCGGAGCGAAATGGTAACGGCTGTTGGTGTTGCCGATTTCGAGGGTTGGTCCCGCGACGGATTCCCCTTCTGCTACGAGGAAAAAGATGCCATTCTTTCCTTCGACTACAGAGAGAAGGGTCACGGGTCCCTGCCTGACACTCATCTGGATAGAAAGTCCCTTGCCGGGTTTCCCATGGTAGAGGGGAAGCGGAACCAGTCCGACGGAACCTTCCGCAATCGCGAAATGTGCAGGACCATCATGCCCAAGCAGAACCACATCCTCCTTGAAATCCATCAGGTAAAATTCGGAAAAGGAGCCACCGGCGCCGAACTCTGCCATGATCTTCATGGCTTGGGCATTCTTTACCTCACACTCTCCTGCCACAGGGATATTTTTGCCTGTGAGGAGGGTATTCCCGGCAATCATTGAAGTGACGATATTTTCATAGTCGTTACCCGGTTCACCTTCGTAATAGTAAGACATCGAACCTAATTCGTGCTCTTTGACCAGCTTATCGAGTGCTACCGAAGTAATGGCTGCTCGTTCAATTTCATCTTTGCCGCACGCTGAGCTGACATTAAATGTGGCATGAAATTCGTCAATTTTCGTGGATACCTCATCTGATGTAACCCCATCCCTCCATCGTTTCAGCTCACACATTTCGAGCATTTCGAAGTGCGTGCCGAAAATGGAAGATTGTCGGGTAAGGTCGGTGTAGACATCGAGCATTCCGCCATAATAATGACCAAGGATACCGAGGCGATTGTTGCGAAGTTGGGTTGTCACATGTGCTGCACGGATGTATTCCTCAACCTCTTTCCAGGAATGCGGATCCTGGAGGTATCCGGTTACGATATCGTATTTGATTCCGGAGCGGTTGAAAACCCCGGCAATCTCGGGTACGGAACAGGACTGACAGTGTTCCAGCCACAATCCGGTCATTTTGCCCCGGTCGTTCAATTGGTTGAATGCGTCATAATCCAGTTGGGCAACGGGTTGAAGATTGAGCAGGATGATCGGCACTTTGACTTTTTGAGCTACCGGAAGTACAGTGGAGGAGAGGGCATAGGTGGAAATATAAATGAAAAGCAGTTCAATCTCCTGACCGGCAAGGAAGGAGGCTGCTTCACGTGCACGAACAGGATTATCGACCATCCCGGCATCGAATACTTCAGCGCCAATGGCAGCCATTTTTTCCTTGATCTCATTTTGGTATCCGTTGAGGTGGTCCAGTAGTCCATCAAACTGAGCCCAATAGGCGTCTAGCCCGATACCCATCAATCCTATTTTTGTCTTCATATTGCTTTTTTAACAGGTTGTAATCATGCCGTAAAAGCAAAGGTAATCTCTTTTTGGGTTCATCAAATCAGGATATGGCCTCAGTTAAAAAGACTCCGGTCAGGGAAATTTCCGGTCAGGCGGCATCAGATATTCTTCATCCCATAAAGGTCTAGGAAACAGGATAGCCTCAGAAAGGGTTTACTTGTAATTCTGAATTTTAGCCTGCATGGAAGGAGTGAGTTGTTTGATCAGTTCGGCATTGTAAGACACAGATCCGGTAGGCTGAGGTGCCTCTGACATATTGTAAATCTGGTTGGATGCGATGGCATAGGAGCGGGAAATCGCCGGGAATGAACCATCCGGGGCATCCGGATCGACGTTAACAGTAAAAATGGAGATGGTGTTGTTGCTGTTTCTCACGATATCGAAGGTTCGGAACTGCTGCGGAAATTCTCTCAGTGATTTCGTCTCTACTTCCCAGAACCCATTTTCCGGATGACTCGCGTCGTCAGATTTGAAAGCAGTTACGGTATTGACGTGGCGATGGCCGGATACCCAAAGGATTAGATTTGGATATTTCTTAAGTTCTGCTATCAACGCTTTCTCATCGGCATAATTGTACCAACCAACCGGCGTGTTGGAGGCAACACCAACCGGAATGTGTGCAGCGATTATCATGAGCTTTTCTTCATTTTGTCCGGCTTTGAGCTGGTTGACAAGCCAGGCCATCCGACCATTGGCAAGGGAGCCATACCCGTAAAAACCGGATGGACCCGGAGCATCCGTTTCATCTTCGGTATCGTCTAGCACGATTACCTTGATGGGCAAACCGGACTTGGGTTCGAAGGAGTAGCATCCCTGATACCGGTTCTCCGGATTGGTCTGTCCAAATCCATGTCCGGCAGGGAAGGAAGATGTTTTACTGAATTCGTTCATCCACTCTGTATTTGAAAGTGCCCGACGGTTTGAATCAGCAGGAATGGCTGGGATAGTTCCCATCTGCGAAACAATACCAGATCCGATGATGGTTCCATAAAGCGTACTTCCATCCATGGTACCTGTGGAGAAAGTTGTCTTATCCATGGCACCCGGATCTGTGAAAATATTGCCAACCTGAAAGATATTGCCGCTCTTTAAGGCCGTTTTGACACGATCATTCATTGGTTTTGATCCCATCCAAAAATGATCGTGGTTACCAATCATTGCATACCAGGGAATTGACTTGTCAAGACCTGTTGATTGGTATTCGTCCTGGTAATCGTTATTCGGTCCGGCAATAGGATCATCTTTCTTTCCCGAATCCGGGTTTATCCTTTTACCATCCATCACATCGATGAACCATCTTAACTCGTTGTATTGTGAATTATTGGACAAATCGCCCAAGGCCAGACCAAAATCCAGTGGATCCTGGCGGTGGAGGCTATTTATTTTTTGTACGGCAGCATTCAAAACGTGTGTGGAATAGAGCATAATTGGCGTATAGACTGAAATGCCAAAATTGCCGGCCATGGAATTGAAATAAATGCCTTGTGCCGGCGATTCCTTGTCTGTCATATGAACATCCGTCATGGTAAAAAATCGCAGGAGCCTGGCAGATTTTGTCACCGAACTATGGCTATAATCCAAAGGCATCAGGTCCAACCTTTTTTGAAATGGCAATCCCGGACCATAATGCCATTTGCCATATCCGAATTTTTCAAAATTGGCTGGGTCATCGATACGGACAGCAGGAATTTGGGCAACATTATCCGGGACAATTGTTCTGTCGAGGGTAGTCAGGACATTCGATGTGATTGAATCTCCGGTATAACTACTGTATTTCTGGCAGCTTAGATTTATCGTTAAGATAATTGCCACTAAAATAGGGAAGAAAAACTTCGTCACTAATGTCCTTTTCATAATAGGCTTTATTTGTACCTCTACTAACCGGATAAAGTGCAAATTTGTTTATCCGGAGAGCAGTCTATTTGTTGGATGACCACATATTTTTAATGATTGAAGGCCATTGCCAACAACATTTTGTTATCAGGTACAAAGGAAGGCAAAAACCGCTATCTACAAGGTGTTAGATCAAGCATTTATTATGGCCTCCAAATCCGGTTTTTTCATCTTCAGAACCTTTTGCATAATTCTTTCTGTCTTTTCCGGATCAGACATCAGACTTCCCAAAGCTTTTGGGATGATTTGCCGGGAAATGCCAAAACTATCTCTGAGCCATCCACATTGGACTTCTGTGCCGCCTTCTGTGAGTCATTTCCAAATATTTTCGATTTCTTCATTCGCAGTACAAGTTACGTACAACGAGATGGATGGATTAATTTTGAACATAGGACCTCCATTTAGTCCCATCACCTTTAGCCCTTCGATTTCGAATTGAACTGCCATGGAAGAGGAGGCAGTTATTCCGGAGTTGCTAAAAATAGAGCAATAAAATTCTGCTGCTGTTTTGGCTTGATTGTCAAACCACAAAGAAGGGTATATTTAATTTGTCATGATTGGGGAATAAGAAGTTTGTCATGTTATTTATTAGTCAGCCAAATTGTATTCCGGTTATAGGGAAGGTATACGAATAAATTGAAGTGAGGTCATGGAATTTCTTGAAAATGGTTTTCCGACGAATATTACCTATTTTCCCTATATTTGGCGATGAAATTATTCGGACAAACTATCTAAAAAAGGATTATGCCGGCAGAATACACTTCGGATTCAAAGCATCGGATGCTATTGTCAGATCTGGCAGTGGCTACTTTTATTATATCGCTTTTTTCTATCTTTAAGTCACATGCCGATTTGGTATTACTGATTTCCTGGCCATTCATATTCGGTTATTTTCTGCTGATGGGACGGATTAAGGCTCTTGCACATTTGCTTTTGGCAACAGTGATGGCTGTCATCTGGGTACAGTTCGCCAAGGAATATTATGGATATAAATACGATTATCTCAAGATTTTTGGAATGAACACCTTGCCGCTGATGGCCTGGACATTAACGTTGCTTGGACTGGGAGAGGTGTGCAACTATTTAAGATTCAAAAGTAAACTACACAAGTTTCTCTTCTTTGTACCTTCTTTTTGGTTCTTGTTAATACTTTTTGAAACTGTTGCTTATCATGTTCTGGAGATTCGCAACACAATGACTGGAAATTATGTTGGGTTACCTTTTTGCAATTGCCTTCATGCTCCAACCTGGATGAAGTTTGTCTATTTCTCTATGGGACCATTATTTTACGGACTTTCACAATTGGCTGATCGATTGATAGACGAGCGGTTTCCTCAGAAATCAGGTAAATAATTTTCAATAAATGTTTTCAGGGAGCAAACCCTGATCCCTTCCTTGTAAAAATAATCATCAGAGGATGGCGTTATCACATAGTTTACCGGAGCATTGAGATCCTCAAAGGCGAGGAAGTTTCCTTTTGTCAGTTGTGGAGAATTGGAATATTTGATTTCGGCCGTCGCTACTACATTTAGTCCAATCGCAAAAACCAAATCAACTTCACTACCCTGATGCGTGCGATAGAAATACAGATCGGTTTGATTCTTCTTTAACGACAACAATTGATTGATTACAAATGACTCCCAGGAACTTCCAATCACTGGATTTCCCGATAGGCTGTATAAACTATTTATCCCTATTAAATGGTGCAAAATACCTGTATCTGTCAGGTAAATTTTTGGTGTCTTAACCAAACGTTTTTTCATGTTCCACGAAAATGGATAAAGGCTTCTTAACAGGAAGGCGTCTTCCAGAAAATCAACGTATCTTTTTACCGTTGGTGTTGTAACAGCCAGTGAATTGGCAAGGTTTGTTGCATCGAACAATTGACCGTTCAAATAAGCCATCATAGACCAAAGGTTACGAATGGTTGCGGGAGAAGCGCTTAATCCCAGCTGCAACAAATCACGGTTCAGATAGGTGCTGACAAAATTATCCATCCATTTTTGCGATAAGTCCTTGCCCGGAGCAAAAAGTGATTTCGGGAATCCTCCTTTCATCCAGAGTTCATTTTGGCTGACTGATTCCGGAATTTCGGTCAGATCAAATGGAAAAAGTTGATGATAGGCTATTCGGCCAGCCAATGATTCTGAGGCATGCCGAATCATTTCCGGGGAGGCTGAACCCAGCAAAAGAAACTGTCCGGGGTCTCCGGTTTTGTCAACCAACGCACGCAAAAGTGGATAAAGCTCCTTTTTGTTTTGCACTTCATCAATAACGACAAGTTTGTCTGTATGGTATGAGAAGAATAGCTCGGCATCATTGAGTTTGTTTAAATCTGACTGTAACTCAAGGTCAAGATAGAGTGTTTGTTTACTTATCCCTGCCATAATTGATTTAGCCAGGGTTGTCTTGCCTACCTGACGTGGTCCAATTATCGCCACTACCGGGAAAAATCCCAGTGAATCAATGATTTCAGAACTGATTCTTCTAATGATTGTCATGTGTAATGGTTGATATCAGTTTAAAAAATCATGGTAAAATATGTAATTTATCCATGAAAATCTAAAATCAAAATTTAAAATTTCATGGACAAATGTAAATATTATTTTTTGATTTTCAACAACTACCCCACAAAAAATGGGAGAATCTCTTCCCCCATTTTACGGTGTTCACTTTTACGATCAAACTATCTATCAGAAATCATTTAAGTTCCACGATCATGGCAGAATATGCAGGTAATTTCAAGGAAGCGAGATCATCGATCTTTTTGCCGGAAACCACATCAAACCCTTTTGATGCTCCTTTAAGACCTTCGTTGTAGTGAGCGGCCTTAAAAGGTTTTTCCTCAGCGCTATTGTTGAAAATTACCATGATGTTCTCTTTCTCATTGTAGCGGAAGAAGGCATAAACTCCCTCTTTGGGCAGATAGTGAAGCATTTTGCCATTGTGAATCACATCTTTGCCTTTTCGCCAGGTGATCAATTTCTTCAGATATTGCTGGGCCTCTTTTTGTTGGGCGGTTAATCCCTCGCCGGTAAAGGCATTTATTTTATCACCAGCCCAGCCTCCCGGAAAATCTTTGCGCAGGTTGCCATCGCCATCGCTTTTTCTGCCTGTCATCAGGATGTCGCTTCCATAATAGATTTGGGGGATGCCCCGGATGGTCATCAGATAGGCCATGGCCATCTTGTATTTATTGAAGTCTTCGCGGATGGCCGTAAAAAATCGTTCTGTATCGTGGTTGTCGGCAAATACCACCAAATTCTTGGGATCGGGATAGATGAAATCGAGCGCCAAAACGTCATACAACCGGTTGATTCCTTCGCTCCATCCCTCTTTTTCGCTGAAAGCTTTGACGAGGCCATCCTGAAGAGGGAAATCCATCAAGCTGGGCATGTATGAGCGATAACCATCCGGATTGACTCTCCCCCTTTGCCAGTAAGCCACCTGAACCTGATTTGTATTCCACTCTTCTCCAACGATGTTGAAATTAGGATATTCGATCATTACTTCACGGGTCCATTCGGCCATCATGTTCGGGTCGGGATACGGGTAAGTATCCATGCGGATGCCGGAAAGTCCGACGAATTCGATCCACCAGATGGAATTTTGGATCAGGTATCTCGCCATGAGCGGGTTTTTCTGATTCAGGTCCGGCATAGAAGGTACGAACCAGCCATTGTGGAATTCATCTTTGTCGGCTTGTGAAGCATAAGGATCCTGCTGAACAGATTTGCGGTGGTTGGTAATTACTTTCCCATCACCGTTTAGCCAGTCGCTGGTGGGGAGATCTTTCATCCACCAGTGGCCGGTGCCGCAGTGGTTAAAGATCATGTCCATGATCATTTTTACCCCTTTCTTTTGTGCGGCTATGGCCAATTGGCGGTAATCTTCGTTGCTGCCATAACGACGGTCGACACGATAAAAGTCGGTGGTGGCATAACCATGATATGATGCATGCGGCATGTCATTTTCAAGAACAGGATTCAACCAGAGTGCAGTGTAGCCCTGATCTGCTACATAATCAAGATGGTCGAGCATCCCTTTGATATCTCCTCCATGGCGGCCATATTGGTCGGCCTTGTTGAGTTTGTCGGCCATTTCCGGTTTGCTGTCGTTCGACGGATCGCCATTGGCAAAGCGGTCGGGCATAATCAAGTAAAGAACATCAGAACTATTGAATCCAGTCCGGTTGGCCGAACCGGCCTCGCGGGCTTTTAGCTCATAAGTATAAGTCAGGATGACCTTATCCTTCAGCATAAACCGGATATCGAACTTCCCCGGAAGGGTATTTTCTGCCAGCTTTAGGTTGAGGAATAGATAATTCGGATTTTCAACGGAAAGCACAGATTCCAGGACGACTCCATCGTATTTCAGAACAGGTTTGGTCGTTGAGATTTGATCTCCATGAACCAGCAATTGAAGATCATGATTTTTAAATCCTACCCACCAGAATGAGGGCTCTATGCGCTCCAGCATCGGTTTCTGAACATTCTTGGCGGCAAATGCAGAAGTGCAGAAAAGCATCAGAATGGCGACCTGCAATAGAAGTTTTAATTTACTCATTTTATCTTTATTTAAGTTGAGTTATTATTTGACCATTAGGGGCTAAAGTCATGTCTTTCTCATATATACTTACCACTATTTCGAAGGAAGCATGGTTTTCAAGGATGATCTCATTTTTGTTAACCTCAATTTTGATGATCGCATTTCTGAAACTTATGCGGAATGAATAGCCTTCCCACTTTTCGGGCAGGATGGGTGCGAAATGAAGATGGTCATTTTTAATCCTCATGCCGCCAAAGCCTTGAACAAAGGACATCCAGGTGCCACCCATCGAAGTGATGTGGCAGCCGTCTTCAGTATCGTTGTTGTAATCGTCGAGATCAAGTCGGGAAGTACGCAAATAAAGTTCGTAAGCCTTCGCATGATAGCCGATCGATGAGGCCAGAATCGTGTGAATACAAGGAGAAAGGGAGGATTCATGAACTGTCAGAGGTTCATAGAAATCGAAGTGACGTTTGATCAATACCTTATCATATTCGTTTTCGAAAAGGAAGAGGCTTTGAAGCGTATCAGCTTGCTTGATGTATGGCGATCGCAGAATTCTGTCCCACGACCAGTGTTGGTTAAGAGGACGTTCATTTTTAGGCAATTCAGAAGCAGGAATCAGTTCTTTGTCCAGAAAGCCGTCCTGCTGCAGATAAATATCCCTTGAAGAATCGTAAGCAAAATAGATTTTTTCGGCTATGTCTATCCAGCGGTTGGTTTCGGTCTCTTCGTCAAAGTTCCATTTTGCCTTTAATTGCGTAAATGCTTTGGGATGTTCTTTCTTAAGCTGATCAACCACTTCGAGGGTGTATTTCAGTGTCCACTGAGCAATGCGGTTGGTGTGAAAGTTGTTGCTGACATTGTTTTCATACTCGTTCGGACCAGTAACTCCAAGCATCACATATTTTTGCTTGTCGGCCGACCAATTTACCCTCTGCGCCCAGAATCGGGAGATGCCAAGCAGCACCTCAAATCCTTTTGGCAGTAAGTAACCGGTATCCCCGGTGTAGCGGATATAGTCGTAAATGGCGAAGGCGATGGCTCCATTCCGGTGAATCTCCTCGAAGGTGATTTCCCATTCATTATGGCACTCTTCGCCGTTCATAGTTACCATTGGATAGAGTGCTGCGCCACTATTAAACCCCAGTTTTTCGGCGTTTTCTATGGCTTTCAGCAAATGCTTGTGTCGGTAAGAGAGGAGGTTCTGAGCTACTTTTGGAGGAGCTGTGGCAAGGTAGAATGGAATGCAATAAGCTTCTGTGTCCCAGTACGTTGAGCCACCATATTTCTCTCCGGTAAATCCTTTTGGCCCAATATTGAGTCGTTCGTCTTCTCCGGTATAGGTTTGTTGCAACTGGAATATATTAAAGCGAATACCTTGTTGGGCGGCCACATCTCCTTTGATCAGGATGTCGCTGGTTTCCCATTTTTTGTGCCATAGATCCGCATGGTCCTGCAACATCCTGTCGTAACCGCGTTTAAATGCGGTATTCAGGTGCTGGGTTGCGGATTCGTTTAACTTATTTTTCGCGCAGTATTCAGATGAGAGACAGACACCGTATTTTTCGATGGTGATTCTGTCCCCCGGCACCACCGGAATGGTGACAATGTTTGAAACATATTTTTGACGCTCTTCCAGATCGGCATGAAAACGAATGTTCTCTCCGTTCTTTAATAGTTTAAATTTCATACCGGTACATACCTGGAAGAAGGTTTTTCTTACTTCCGCAGTGATATATCCTTCTCCGTGTGAAACAGATTTGTTTACCTCGTCCCAGAATTTTTCGTCGTAGTTGGCATCTGCATTGATTACATCGAAATTGAGGTAGGGGGACAAAGTAATTTTCTCAGTGAAATTCAACGCTTCGAGGGTATATCTGATGGCACCGGTTTCGGAATGTGCAATGCTTACAAAGCGTTGTGTGGTTACTTTTACTTGATTGCCATCAGAAAGTTCGGCGGTGAAAGTTCGAAGGAGCATTCCGTTGAGCATATCGAGTTCTCGACTGAAGCTCAATACTTTACATTTATTCAAATCCAACACGGTAGTTCCAATTCTGATATCGATACCAATCCAGTTAGCGGCATTGAGTACTTTGGCAAAATATTCAGGATAACCATTTTTCCACCAGCCCACCCGGGTTTTATCAGGGTAGTAAACACCTGCGACGTAGCTTCCCGGAAGGGTGAGACCGGAATACTTCTCCTCGAAATTGGCACGATGCCCCATTCGCCCGTTACCCAGGCTCATCAGGCTCTCCGTGATTTTATTGTGGTCAGGATGAAATCCCTCTTCAATGATTTTCCATCCGTCATGTACGATGTAATCCTTCATTTCCAATTATTTTACGATTCTTTTTCATTAAGCATTTGGCTATTAGCTTTTAGCCCGGCTCCACTTCAAACTCATATCTCATGTCTCATGTCTCATGTCTCATATCTCATGTCTCATGTCTCATGTCTCATGTCTCATATCTCATATCTCATGTCTCATGTCTCATGTCTCATGTCTCATGTCTCATATCTCATGTCTTTTACAAGTACCATTTTGACAATAATTCGAAGTCCAATTTTTTAAACCCGGGAATATAATGGTCGGCGAAGGAGAGATTATCCGGTGAACCCACTCCGATTACCTTCATCCCGCCGTTCCGGGCGGCCTCGATTCCTGCCTGTGCATCCTCAAATACCAGGCAAGCCGCAGGTTCAACCTTCAATAAACGGGCACAGGTCAGAAAGACTTCGGGATCCGGTTTAGCTTTGGATACTGAGTTGCCGTCAACGATTGCATCAAATTGTTCTTTCAGATGAATGCGATCGAGAATCAGTGGTGCATTTTTACTGGCAGAACCCAGGGCAATGAGCATTCCATTGCATTTAAGATCGTTTAGAAATCTTGTGACTCCAGGTAAGATTTCTTCATCGGTCATTTGATGGACGTATTCGAGGTATCGTTTATTTTTGCGCTCAGCAAGAATCAGTTTTTCCTCATCAGATTTGGTAATTTTTCCAATACCCAGAAGGATCTCCAGAGAGCGCATCCTGCTCACACCTTTGAGCAATTCATTGTCATCTTCGGAAAAGTCAAAACCCAACTCTACGGCCATCTCTTTCCAGGCAATAAAGTGGTATTTGGCAGTGTCAACGATGACGCCATCAAGGTCAAACAGGCAGGCTTTAATCTTCACTTTTAATTCTCTTTAACAATTTGATGTTCTTTGATGAAAATGACAGAGACACCAGCTATGATCATACAAATCCCGGCGAGTCCGAGCATGTAAACGGCTTGTCCTCCAAGCAGGGAATAGAGGATTCCTCCAAGAAGCCCTGCGGTGATCTGAGGTATGGTGATGGTTGCATTAAATATACCCATGTAAACGCCCATTTTATCTGCCGGCAGTGAAGCGGACAACATCGCGTAAGGCATGGCCAGAATGGCAGCCCACGCAATTCCCACTCCAACCATGGAGACGATCAGGCCATATTGGTCTTTGACAAAGACGATCGACAGCAATCCCAATCCACCTGCAACCAATGCTGAAAGGTAGATTGGTTTACGGCCGAAGCGGGTGGCCAGACTTGCCATGACAAGTGAAAATAGTGCTCCAAAGACACTGTAGGCGGCAAAAATGATACCGACCCAGTTCCCTGCTTCATTAAATGCCGGTGAGGTTGCATCTCCCGGTAGGGTATTCCATACATTTTGGGCAATGGCAGGTGTGGTATAGACCCACATCATAAATAGCGAAAACCAGGAGAAAAATTGCACGAAGGCAAGTTGCAGCATGGTCTTGGGGGTATCTTTTAACAAGGTAAGAAATGAGCTTTTCTTCTTATCTTTTTCTTTAAGGTTATTGTATAAGGCATGTTCTGCAGGTGTATACTCCTTAGTGGTGAAACTGGTCCAAAGGACAGTAACCAGGAGTGCACCTCCACCAATATAAAAGGCCCAAATGACCGATGAAGCAACCTTTTCACCCGGATTAGGAACATTGGAAACGCCAAGCCAGGTAAGCAAAAATGGCAGAATTGATCCAACTACAGCACCGGCATTTATCAAAAATGCTTGTGTCGAAAACCCGATGTTACGCTGTTCTTCCGAAACCATGTCTCCTACCAGAGAGCGAAATGGTTGCATGGTGACATTGAAGGAGGTGTCCATCAAGAGCAACATTGCTGCACCAAAAAACAATGCCGGAACCAAATGGGTAAAAAATTCTGAGTTCGGCATAAAGAACATCGCGAGGGCTGAGACAATGGCTCCTGCCAGAATGAATGGGATTCTTCTTCCCAGGCGGGTCCAGGTTTTGTCGCTTGAGAGTCCGATGATCGGTTGAACGATCAATCCTGCCAAAGGTGCGGCCAGCCAGAAATAGCTCAGATGACCTACATCTGAACCCAGAGCGGATAGTATCCTGCTGGTATTGCCGTTTTGCAGCGAATAGCCGATTTGTACGCCCATAAATCCGAAACTCATGTTCCAGATTTGCCAAAACGATAAGGTTGGTTTTTTTGCCATAACAATCAATGGTTTAATTAGTCAATTAAAAACTGAGAATTCTTTCTCAATTGAATTGAAAAAAGAGACTTGCCGGACATTTTGATCTTCAAAATACCAGCAATTGAAATGGCAGTATAGCAAAGGGAGACTCGAGTCCGAACGAACCCGATCTTAGAAAAGGACTAAATAAAATGATTTTCGGTACAAACGTATAAAAAGAATTAAATAAAAAGCAAATTTTCATGCTTTTTAACATTGTAGTCTTAACTCTTCCTTTTCGTAGATTCCCGAATTACCAGATGCGTATCGATGTATTGGGTTTTATGGTTGCCTTCAGCGGGTTTTTCGATTCGCTGAAGCAGGAGCTTTGCGGCTTCCACACCCATCTCGTATCCATGTTGGTCGACAGAACTCAAGGTTGGAGTCGTAATGTCCGAAAAGAATCCAGCCGTAAAACCGATGATGGCCACTTTTTGCGGAACAGGAATAGACATGCGTTGAAGGGTCTTCATGGCGCCGACAGCGGTCATGTCGTTCACGGCAAAGATGGCATCGGGTGGGGTAGGAAGGTGCATCAGGTGTCGGGTCGCATCCCCTGCCAGCTCAAATGAATCGGCTACAATGACCCAATCTTCACGGTAGGGAATACCATGGTCAGCAAGTGCTTGTTTATACCCTGCCATACGCTGGAAACCTATACCGAGGGTTTGCGGTGCCGCAAGGTGGGCAATTCGCTTGCAACCGGTTTCAATCAGGTATGTGGTGGCATTGTAGGCGGCTTTGCGATCGTCAATGATGACTTTATCGACATCAAGATCCTCAGGCGCCCTGTCAAAAAAAACGAGTGGAGTTCCATTTTCTTCTAGGTACAAAAGATGCGAAAAATCGTGCGTCTCTTTAGAAATAGATACCAGCGCTCCTTCTACACGATTGGAGTCGAGAGCCTGGGCATTGATGATTTCGCGGGCATACCTTTCATTCGATTGACAAACCATGACATTGTACCCTGCATCATAGGCAACATCTTCGATTCCGCTGATGACAGATGAGAAAAAAAAGTGAACTATTTCCGGAACAATGACTCCAATAGTGTTGGTTCTGCTGTTCTTCAGTGATAATGCCACTGCATTGGGTTTGTACCTGAGTTTGGCGGCCAGGCTATTTACGGCGTCTTTGGTCTCCCTGCTGATATCCGGATGATCCTTCAGGGCTCTTGAGACGGTAGAAGGAGAGATATTCAGTGCCTTAGCGATGTCTTTGATCGTAATCGGACTACTCATGGAAGACAAACGTTAGTTGGGTTATTTCAAAGTGGGAAGTTAATCAATTTTCAAACAATATGCCAGAATGTTTGATGTAACGTTGCCGGAAAACATAAAAAAGCATAAAAAAAACAAAAGCATGTTGTAAAACATATTTGATGCAAACGTAA
>JANYJT010000137.1 GCA_025358395.1 Bacteroidia bacterium | reverse complement strand
TTTTTACTACGCTGGAAAACCGGATGAAATGTGGCGTTGGCAAATGTGGCCGCTGCAATGTCGGGAAATTGTACATCTGCAAGGATGGTCCGGTATTTAGCAAAGAGGAGTTGAATTTGATACCGGCGGAAGAATATTGATGAGCTGAATCTGTTAAAGGTTAATGTTTAATGAAAATGGATATACCTGAGAGGTCTTAAAACTTTTCAGGTATTTTTTATCTCAGATTCTTCGTTCTGCTGGCATCTAACCTGATAAAGATAAAGAGCAGGACGGTAAAAGACCAAAGCGAGGATCCGCCGTAGCTGAAGAAGGGGAGTGGTATTCCAATGACCGGAGCGATGCCGATCGTCATGGATATATTTATCATAATATGAAAGAAGAGAATACAGGCTACCCCATAGCCGTATATTCTGCTGAATGCCGATCGCTGTCGTTCGGCGAGGTATATTAATCGAATGAGCATGAAAAGGAAGAGCAGAATTACCACTGATGTACCCAGGAATCCCCATTCTTCCCCAACGGTGCAGAAAATGAAGTCTGTACTTTGTTCAGGAACAAAATTGTATTTGGTCTGCGTACCCTTCAAGAATCCTTTGCCAATTATTCCTCCGGAGCCAATTGCAATTTTTGATTGGTGCACATTCCATCCCGCGCCCTTCAAGTCGTTTTTTATACCCAGAAGATTGTCCACCCTGTCGCGTTGGTGAGAAATCAGAATATTCCTATAGAAGTAGTTCACCGATAGGGTAATGGCAATTGAAAATATGAAAAAAAGCAGTACAAACCAAGCTTGCCGGATATGTCTTGAAAAGCCATAGGCGATGAAAATCAGCACTGAAAGGACTGCAGTAAAGATCATTAGTTGAAAAGGGGTGGCATCGAAACCTATTATGTTTTTCAATCCGAACATGATGCCGTAGATCAAAGTGACCATGATAAATCCGATCACACCCTCTTTTATACTTTGTCTTATGACTGTGAATAGAATCAAAGAGACGATGATCAGTAGAATGAGAATCTGAAACTGTGTCCATAGCAAGGCAAGAATAAACAAGATGATCGCCACAAACCCTCCAATTAAAATTACATCCGGTAGACCTTCACGGTAGAAAACTAAAAAGAAGACAGCAAAAACCAAAGCAGATCCCGTATCATTCTGAAGCAAAATGAGTAAAGCCGGTAACAGTATCACGGTCCCCAGAACGATGTATGATTTGGTTCTTGCCATTTTAAAACCGAACTGGCTCATGAATTTGGCTACGGCGAGACTTGTTGCAAATTTTGCAAGTTCTGCTGGTTGAAGGGCCACACCGCTCACTTCGAACCAGGCCCTTGCTCCATTGACTTCCCTTCCGAAAAACAATACGGCGACCAGAAGCAGCAGTATAAAAATATAAATATGGTAGGCAAAGGCAACATAGAATTTACTGTCGACAAGCAGTACACAAATCGCCAGAAAAATCCCTGCGATGATCCAAATCAACTGTTTGCCGTATTGCTGACCAAGGTCTAAAATACTTTGGTGCTCATCACTGTATACCGCAGCATAGATATTTATCCACCCTAACATGACCAGGGTAAGGTATAGGAATATCATGATCCAGTCCAGGTTAAAAAATATGTTGTTTTCGCTCTTCATTAATATTTTTTGGAAGCTGTTATCCTTTATCCTTAATCTTTTAAACTTTATCCTTATCCTTTATCCTTCCCCTCAGTCTCCTCCGGACAAATGCATGGCTGAAATCAGGTCTGAGCTCAGCATAGTAGCTTCGAGTGGTTTTCTTTTTGGTGAAATAGAATCGGTCAGATATTTTTCGATAATCAAACTGGCAATCGGAGCCGCATATCTGGCTCCCCAAACACCGTGCTCTACATAGACGCAAATGGCAATCTTAGGGTCATCCTTGGGTGCAAAAGCTACAAAAGCAGAGTGTGGTACACCGCGAGGATTTTGAATGGTTCCCGTTTTACCACAAATTGCAATGCCATCGACTTTGGCGATCTTTGCAGTACCTCCATCTACTACTTTTTCCATCCCATCGGCAATCACCTGGAAGAGATAAGGATTAGCTGATGTGACGTGTTTGTCGAACGACAATACTTTTTCGGTGCGGTCGTAATCCTGGATACTGCGAACAAGGTGCGGTGCGATGTAATAGCCTTTATTGGCAATAACAGAAACCATGTTGGCCAGCTGAAGTGGCGTCAATAGCAACTCTCCCTGGCCTATGGACAGTGATCGAATGGTCATTACGTTCCAATGACTTCTGCCGTAGATACGATCAAAATAGGTTGTTTTTGCAACACTGCCAGCATTCTCAGCTGTTAGATCCCCACCAATTCTGCGCCCAATACCCAGATCTATTAAATGGTTTCGCCAGGCTTCATATCCATCCTCAGCAGTAGGATATTTGTTAATGATAGCACGAAAAGCCTGAAAGAAATAGGAGTTGCAGGATTCACGAATGGCACTTATCAATGGAAGAGGGGTTTCATGGTTGTGTGTGCATACTATTGGCGACGATCGTGGACCATTGCATGAATATCGTATTTCAGGTCCCAGTAATCCTTCCTCCAGTCCGATGATGGCATCCGCCAGTTTAAAAGTAGAACCGGGAGGGTAGGAGGAGGTGATGGCTCTATTGAGCATTGGTTTAAGCGGATCATTCAGGAGGGTAACAAAGTTCTTTGTTCTTTCGCGGCCAACAAACATGCCCGGGTCAAAAGTTGGAGAACTTGCCATGATCATAATTTCACCTGTCGATGGTTCAATGGCCACAATACTTCCTACTTTTCCGGCAAGAAGCCGCTCTCCATAGGCTTGCAAATCAGCATGAAGACCCGTGATAAGGTTTTTCCCGATTACTGCAGCTGTATCCAGCTTTCCTCCTTCAAAAGATCCTTTGATACGGTTGTGTACATCGACCATCATGTATGAAATCCCTTTGACCCCCCGAAGTTCATTTTCGTAAGCCTGCTCTATACCAGACTTTCCAATGTAGTCGCCACTTTCGTAATACGTGTCATCATCGACTTTCTTCTGATCAACCTCGCCAACAAACCCAAGCGTGTGGGAAGCAATGGTAGCGGGATATTGTCTTAAGGTACGGGCCTGAATGAAGAATCCGGGGTATTTAAAGAGTTGCTCTTGCAATACAGCATATTTGTGCGAAGAAAGTTGTTTGATGATTGCCGAAGGTTTCCACATTGAATAGCTCCTGGCTTTTTTTATTTCGCTCACAAGCTCTGCTTTTTCGACGCCAACAATTCGACAGAAAGCCAGTGTATCAAAGGCTTTCATTTCACGAGGTGTGATTAATACATCATAGGCTGCCTGGTTGTAAACGATCAGCTTGTTGTTACGGTCATAGACCAATCCCCTGGCAGGGTAATTAATTTGACGTCGCAAAACATTGCTGGCGGCAGAAATCTTGTATGAAGTATCTATGACCTGTATGTAGAAAAGCCGGACAATCATGACCAAAGCTGCAAGGCAAAAGATGCCGATCAGCAGGTATTTTCGTTTGGTATAGGTATCCACAATAATTTTCTTTTTATACGATTCTCGGAAAGGATTTTATTGGTTGTTATACAGTCGGTTAGACATGAAACAATAAATCCTGACATTCGAAGCTAAAGTATAGATTTTCTCAACAGTATTTATTGAATATCTCATAAGTCATCTCTCATAGCTTATAACTTCCTTGAGCTTACCTTCTGAAGAACAAGAACTGGCTGATTACGATCAAAGCAATGGATAATACTCCGCTAAGGATAGCCCTGGCCAGGGTGAAGAAAAATCCTTGAAAAGTAAAGGCTTCAAGCATAAAAAGAAGTAGATGGTGTATGGCCACAAAGGTCGCAGTATAGCTAATAAACCAGTTTAAACTCATGGTTGAAATTCTTGGGGCTGAAACCGACTCTCTGGTTTCACGGGTGGATATTTCATTAAGAATCATGGGTCTGATAAAGCCAATCAAAACACAAACAGCCGTGTGTACACCAAGTGTATTCGTAAATGCGTCTATAGAAAGTCCAAGAATGAAACCAAGGAAAATCAGCAACGCTTTTGGCGTATCATATGGGAGTAGGAGCAAGAAAATCAAATAGAAGTATGGAGATATCATTCTAAAAATCAAAATGCGGTTGAAAACCAGCACCTGAAGCAGGACTGCAACAATAAAAATGAGCGAATATTTAAGCAGGTTATTTAACATTGTTGTTCAATGATTCAAGATTATTGATCTCCTTTAACTGTCTGTTTTCGACAAGAGCAACCTGAACGATACTTCTGAAATCTACGGCCAGGTTGACATCAATCTTGTAAAAATTACTGCCCGATCCCAGGGTATATTCAGTGACAATTCCAATCTCAAGACCTTCGGGGAAGCTGGATGAAAATCCAGTTGTGACGATTGTGTCACCGTTTTGAACCGGCACATGATATGGGATTTCATTGAGTTGTACTTTCCTGTAGTCCTTTCCGTTCCAGGAGAGAGATCCAAAAAAATCGTTTCGTTTGATTTTAGCACTCAGCTTCCATCTTTCGTTTAGGATGGAGATAACCGTACAATAGTTATCGCTGACATCGGTCACCAATCCTACGACTCTTCCCGCTGACACCACCCCCATATTAGTTTTAACCCCCTGATATCGTCCTTTGTTCAGTGTTAGAAAGTTATGCCGTTGGTTGACAGAGTTGTTGATAACCCTCGCTGTAGTGAAGAAATATACAATCTTGTTCAGCGAATCGCGGGTCATCGAAATAAGTGGATTTCGCTCGCTCAGATAACTTTGACGTGAGTTATTTGAACTTCTGAGTTGATAATGCTGAAGCGCAGTACGCAGCTGCGCATTTTCTTCGGCTAACTCAGTATTTGCTTTTTTGAGATCAAATACCTGAAATATGCCCGCAAAATTCTCAAAAAAATAGCCACTGATGCCATTACTGGAAGATAGAAATTTTGCTTGCTGGTAGTTGTTGAAGGAGACAACCATGGAAAGCGAAAATACTTCCAGGATCAGGAACAGGAAAATGTAATGATATCTTAGGATGATCCTAAATAGATTCCTCATTTTGCACCTTGATACACGTGGCTAAATTTGTAGGGATAAAGATTAGCGAAGCAGGAATGAAAATTTATCCACATTCTTCAAGGCAACTCCTGTTCCCCGGGCTACAGCCCTGAGCGGATCCTCTGCAATCTGGAATGGGATATTAAATTTCTCATATAACCTCTTGTCCAAGCCTCGTAACAATGCACCGCCACCCGCAAGCCAGATGCCTCTTTTGTAGATGTCCGCATAGAGTTCTGGCGGAGTATGTTCCAGGGCGTTGGTAATAGCTGTCTCAATTTTAGAGATTGATTTATCCAGACAATGGGCAATTTCTGTATAGGTTACATGCACATCGATAGGCATGGCCGTCATTTGGTTCGGACCTTTAACAATCATATCGGCTGGTGGATCGTCGAGCTCAGTCATGGCAGAACCAACCACAATTTTTATCTCCTCGGCCGTTCTTTCCCCAATTTTCACATTGTGCTGATGGCGCATGTGCTCCATGATGTCGGCAGTTAAATCATCGCCGGCAATACGGATGGACTTGTTGGTCACGATTCCACCTAAGGAGATAACGGCAATTTCTGTGGTACCTCCGCCGATGTCTACCACCATGTTTCCTTCTGGTGCTTCAACGTCAAGTCCAATGCCTATGGCTGCAGCCATAGGTTCATAGATCATATAGACATCACGTCCGCCTGCATGTTCTGCAGAGTCACGAACGGCACGAATTTCAACTTCAGTGGACCCTGACGGAATACAGATAACCATTTTAAGTGCCGGAGCAAAAAATCTTTTCTTCGGATTGATCATCTTGATCATGCCCCTAATCATCTGTTCAGCAGCATTAAAGTCGGCAATAACACCATCCCGCAAGGGACGTATCGTTTTCAGGTTGGAGTGTGTTTTTCCCTGCATTTGCCGGGCTTTCTCGCCAATGGCAACCAGCTTTTCTGTTTTTGTATCGATCGTAACGACGGATGGCTCATCTACCACAACTTTTCCATTGTGGATGATAATTGTATTGGCAGTACCAAGGTCGATGGCAATTTCTTGTGTGAGAAATGAAAAGAAACTCATATGTTATTTTGTTTAATGCTAATGTTTAAAATGTCTGAAACCTGTAGTCACCATTGACATCTGGTGATTGTTGCAGAATTCGACAGATTCTTTGTCCCTGATTGAACCGCCTGGTTGAATGACGGAGGTAATTCCGGCATTGTGCGCAATTTCCACGCAATCGGGGAAAGGAAAGAAAGCATCAGAAGCCATCACGGCTCCGGTAAGATCGAAATTGAATGATTTGGCCTTTTCGATAGCCTGCCTCAATGCATCTACTCTTGATGTCTGACCTACTCCGCTTGCAAGTAATTGTTTTCCTTTTGCAAGTACAATGGTATTAGATTTTGACTGTTTAACCAAACGATTCGCAAACAAAAGATCGTCAATTTCAACTTTTTTTGGGGCTGATAAAGTGACTGGTTGCAGATCCGCTTCAGTTTCGCGTTTTGAGTCTCTATCTTGAAGTATTACTCCATTTAAGACTGTTCTATACTGCTGATCCTGAAGATTTTCTGATAATATAATCAAAACGATCAAGTTTTTCTTTGACTTAAAAACCTCAAGTGCTTCGGGTGTATATTTGGGAGCAATGATTACTTCAAAGAATATTTTTACCGCCTCTTCGGCTGTTTCTGCATTGACTTCGCGGTTTGTAACGAATATTCCTCCAAAAGCCGATACAGGATCTCCTGCAAGAGCAGCGCGAAAGGCTTCAGCAACATTGTTTCTTGATGCACAACCGCAAGCATTGTTGTGTTTAAGAATGGCAAAAGTCGTTTCGCTGAACTCATCAATCAGATTAACAGCTGCATCAATATCCAACAGATTGTTGTAAGAAATCTCTTTTCCCTGAAGCTGCTCGAACATCTCATTAAATTCACCAAAGAAAACCCCTTTTTGGTGCGGGTTCTCTCCGTAACGAAGCGGTTTTGATTCATTAAAGCTCTGACGGAATAGCCCGGCGGTATCACCTGCGAAATATTTGTAGATGGAAGTGTCATAATGTGAAGAGGTTGCAAAAGCTTCAGCAGCAAATTGCCTGCGATCCTCCATTGAAGTAGCGCAATCTTGCAGGTTGAGTAAATTCAGCAATTTTCCATATTGTCCCTGATGGGAAACAATTGCTACATCCTTCCAGTTTTTTGCAGCTGCCCTGATGAGTGAAATACCGCCAATGTCAATTTTTTCAATGATATCGTCATCGGAGGCTCCTGATTTAACTGTGGCTTCGAAAGGATACAGGTCAACAATTACAAGATCGATTTCCGGTATGGCATATTCCAGAAGCTGAGATTGATCACTCGTGTTTTCCCTGCGAGCCAGGATCCCACCGAAAACTTTTGGATGAAGCGTCTTGACGCGGCCTCCGAGAATTGATGGGTATCCGGTCAGTTCCTCCACAGCTGTTACCGGAATATTCAACTCTTCTATGAATTGTTTTGTTCCCCCTGTAGAATATAAGAGGACACCTGATTTGTGCAATTTTTCAAGAATCTCCTCCAGTCCGTCTTTGTAATAAACAGAGACCAAAGCAGACTTTATATTTTTTAAAATACTCATTCTTAAATCCTTAATAATTTTCCACAAAAGTAATAAAAATTGTTTTAACTTTCGGGTGAAATCAACCAACTGTATGTTATTTATAAGGCTGTTTCTGGAAAGTTTTCGATTTGCGTACAACTCTTTGGTCGTAAATCAGCTTCGCACATTTCTGTCACTCCTTGGTATTACGATCGGTATTTTTTGCATTATATCTGTTTTTACAATCATTGACTCCCTGGAACGGACGATCAGAAACAGCATGGAGAAATTAGGCAGCAATGTGGTCTACGTACAGAAATGGCCATGGGCTCCTCCTCCGGGAGAAACGGACTATCCCTGGTGGAAATACCTCAATCGTCCGGTTCCAAAATTGCTGGAAGCGGAAGAGATCAGACGAAGATCCAATCTTGCGCAATATGTGGTTTACAGTTATGGATTTAGCCGGACAGTTCAGTTTGGAAACAACAAAGCTGAGAATGTTACGGTTTTAGCCGGTTCATCCGGAATAATCGATACCTGGGGATTGAAAGTTGGTATTGGAAGGCCACTTTCTGATGATGAACTGGATGGGATCAGTAACCTTGGAATGATGGGATCCGAATTGGCCGCACAACTCTTTCCGGGTAGTTCTCCGGTAGGAAGAACGATCAAGGTTCAGGGCTTTTCAATTTTCATTGTTGGTGTTTTCGAGAAGATGGGAGAGGACATGTTCGGTACCAGTATGGACAATCGTGTACTTATTCCGTGCAAGTTTGCCAGCAGAATGGTTGATCCCAAAATGGACATTGGTCAAAGTATCATCATCAAAGGAAAAAATGAGATTGCTGCAGCGCGAATGCTGGAAGAGTTGGAGGGAATCATGCGTTCAATCAGGAGAATTAAACCTGCAGCGGAGAATGATTTTGCCCTGAATGAGGTGAGCCTGATCTCCGGTCAGCTGGATGGAATTTTTAAAATATTAAATGTTGCCGGATGGATCATCGGCGGATTTTCGATTCTTGTAGGCGGCTTTGGCATTGCCAACATCATGTTCGTTTCTGTAAAAGAGCGGACTAAAATCATTGGGATTCAGAAGGCCATGGGAGCCAAGAATAGTTTCATTTTGTTGGAATTTCTTTTTGAGGCTACGGTACTTTCTTTGATTGGAGGGCTGATCGGGCTCCTTCTTATCTATATAGGAACTTATATAGCCAAAGCAAGTTTCGATTTTGAATTTGTGCTGTCGGCAGGGAATATTGCCACTGGTTTGATAATCAGCATTTCAATTGGGTTAATTGCGGGTCTGGTCCCTGCGAGGTCGGCCTCGAAACTTGATCCTGTAACCGCCATGAATAGTCTTTAAAAGAGATATGAGAGATATGACATGAGACTTGAGATATTGGATTTCGAACATCTCATGTCTTTAATCTAATCTCTTAAGTCTCATGACTTTTTCATAGCAGTTTCTCGATGGCATTTGTGAGTTGGATAAACTCTTCTACAGAAAGTTGTTCGGGGCGTCGGGTTAAGGTGTGGGCATCCAGTTCGTTATAGCGTGGGGTGAAGCTTTTGATGCTGTTGCGCAGCATTTTTCTTCGCTGGTTAAAGGCTTGTTTGACAACGGCTTTGAATAGTTTCTCACTGCAACCCAATTCTGTTCTGCCATTGGCTGTTAGCCTGATTACCGCAGATTTAACCTTCGGTGGAGGATCGAATACATCTTCGTTCACCGTAAAAAGATATTCGGTTTTGTACCAGGCTTGAAGCAGTACACTCAGGATGCCGTAGGTTTTGCTCCCAGGCCCGTGACAGATGCGCTCTGCCACCTCTTTTTGAAGCATTCCGACTACTTCAGGAATCAGCTCTTTGTTTTCCAGCACCTTGAATAGTATTTGAGAAGAAATATTGTAGGGGAAATTGCCAATAAGAGAAAAAGGGGTCGTCGAATAGTTGGCCTTTAAATCCATTTGCAGAAAATCGCCCTCCACAATTCGACCTTCAAGTTCGGGCAGATTGGACTTGAGGTAACTAACTGATTCACGGTCCAGTTCAACAACAGTAGTCTCCAATTCCCTTTTTTGCAGCAAAAATCCGGTAAGAACACCCATACCGGGACCCACTTCCAATACTTTGATGCGGTCGCCCATCAACAATGCGTCAACAATGTCTGCGGCAATCTGATGATCGCGAAGAAAGTGTTGACCAAGACCTTTTTTAGCTCTAACCTCCATTTTGAAAAGTGAATAGTGAATAGTGAACAACGAACAGTGAACAATGAAAACGATTGGTTAACCTTGTTAAAATCCACGTCAAAGGTATTAAAAAGGAGCTATTTGACACGGAATTTTTTGGTTACTTTTACACCAAACAAGAGCTTGTGTCAAAACTGAATTTCGAATTATTCGTAGCCAGAAGGATCTTTTCCGATCGTGAAAATAAAAGAAAATTTTCGCGTTCGATTATTTCATTTGCTCTTTTCGGGATTGCTTTCGGCGTGATGATCATGATCTTGTCGGTGGCTGTGGTGACAGGTTTCAAGAAAGAAATCCGCGACAAAGTGATCGGCTTCGGCTCACACATTCAGCTGGTAAATTTTGATTCGAACTCCTCCTTTGAAACCATACCGGTAAATAAAAATCAGGTTTGGCTTGATCGGCTAAAAAGTATGGAAGGGATCAGACACGTGGAAATTTTTGCCACCAAACCAGGCATTATTAAAACGGATGATGAGATGATGGGCATGGTGTTAAAAGGTGTTGGTCCGGATTTTGACTGGAGCTTTTTCAGGGAAAACCTGGTAGAAGGATCAATTTTTTCGGTAAGCGACAGCAGTTTTACCGACAAAGTCTTGATCTCAAAACAAGTCTCTTTGCTGATGAAATTAAAGGTTGGTGACCCAATCTATTGCTATTTTCTCAATGATCAGGCAACCGATCAGCGGATGCGCAAATTTTCCGTGTCCGGGATTTATCAGTCCAGTCTGGAGGAGTTTGATAAATTGTTCGTTTTAGCCGACATTCAGCAAGTTCGAACGCTCAATGGCTGGACACCGGATCAGGTAAGTGGATTTGAAATTTCAATCGATGATTTTGATAAGTTGGCGGCATTGACCAAAAAAGTTAAAGGACTTACTGTCCACTATTCCGAGCATGAGTCTGTTTTGATGCGGCCGGTGAGTATCACTTCCAAGTATCCACAAATTTTCGACTGGCTCAACTTGCTGGACATGAATGTCTGGATTATTCTGACGCTAATTATTCTTGTTGCAGGTTTTAACATGGTGTCAGGGTTATTGATTCTGATACTGGAGCGCACTGCCATGATTGGCACCCTTAAAGCCGTTGGCAGCACCAACCAAAGCATCCGGAAGGTGTTCCTTTATCTCGCTTTCTTTTTAATTGGACGGGGAATGTTGTGGGGAAATATCATTGGAATCGGCATTTGCCTGATTCAATCCTACTTTCATGTTTTCAGACTCGATTCAGCTTCTTATTATCTTGAATACGTGCCAATCAATCTGAAACTTATGCATTTGTTTCTATTGAATGCCGGAACGCTTATCGTAACCCTGGGGATGCTTGTTGTGCCTTCGTGGTATGTTTCGAAAATTTCACCCGATAGGGCGCTTAGGTTTGATTGATTTAAAGACGCACAATTGTGCGTCTCTACCGGTACTTGAAACGCCAAAATTGTTTGAAAAGACGCACAATTGTGCGTCTCTACGGATGGAATTCGCGAATCAATCGCAATACCTCATCCGGTTGGACATCATTTACCCCCCTGATCACAATTTTGGATTGCTCATAAAATGGGGATCTTTTTTCCAACGCTGTTTTAATAAACTCCAAAAGTTCTTCTTTGCTTTTTCCAGCAATCAGTGGTCGTTCTGTTTTGGATTTCAAAAGCCTGTAGGAGAGGGTTTCGATATCAGGAGCCAGGTAAATCGTTATTCCTGAATCGTTCATTAACTTCATGTTATCAAAAAAGCAGGGAGCACCACCACCAGTTCCAATCACAATATCTTCAAATTGCGCCACTTCTTCAAGTGCCTGCCTTTCTTTTAAGCGGAAGGCATTCTCTCCTTCCTGAGCGAAAATATCCGGAACCGATTTAAAATTTCGCTCTTCGATGTATTTATCCAAATCGATAAAATTTATACCCATGAGAGCTGCCACTTTTCTGCCAATGGTTGACTTGCCACTCCCCATGTAACCGGTCAGGAAAATTCTCATTACTCGAAGATTAGGGTCATCTGATCCGGTTCCCCATCTTTTCCGGGTCGGATAATTTCGAAAGGTATGTCATCAATCAGCTCTGTCTCTTTGGTCTCTGCAGCAGTAGGTTCGGGAAGTTCGGTTGTCTCACCTGTCTCTTCCTCAACTTCTTTAACAAGTGGTTCAATCTCAGTAACATTTTTCACCTCAAAGGTCGAAATTCTTTTCCCTTTGGCTTTGTATGACTTCACGGCAATAAACTCGGAAACATCGATCACCTCTTTTTCCCTTGCATCATGAGCCCCTCCGAATTCCACTTCAAATTGAGGGTATTTCACCCAGGTGATGCCGGTCATTCTGTTGTCGGGGAACTCTCCGATAAATCTGCATTGCTTGCCGGCATTGGATTCTATGGTGAATCGCTTTAGGTAATAAAAATTCTGCTCCGCATCAAAATATAAAACAGTGGCTATTTTATCCGGATCAAATTTCTCTATTGAGAGGATATTTTTTTCAAAATGGTTTTCAAGATCGTAGGTAAAAAGATGGAAGTAGCCATCTTTGTCGAATACCAGAATCTTGTCATCACCTGTAAATTCACCAAGGTACAATCCTCTTCCATCGGCATTGAGACGGAGTACGTCCTCATCGAACCAGATTTTTCGTCCGCCGAGGGTCGACATTCCTTTCTCTTTCAGGGTAATTTTGTGAATTTCGTTTTTGGAGACCAGATTGCCCATTGATGAGCGTCCCTTGATGGCCAGTTCAGCCATATTAACCTCATCAATCAGTTTCTTGAGTTTCGGCTTTGGCTTAAAGGTGATGCGCAATACTTCGGCTTCGCCGTTGGGATTGGCACTGAAATAGAGGATCCTGGAGCCATCTGTACCAAGAGTCATGCTGTATTCCTTGTCGCGGGTGACTCCCGTTACGGCAAAACGTTTCATGTAGTTATTGCCTGCTTTGCCATCCCGGTAAACGAGATTGTAGATGGTTCTGTCATTGTTCTTTTCAAAGACAGCCACATGAAGAACATTTTTGCCTATAAAAGCCTTGTCAGATACTTTTGAGATAAAGTATGTCCCATCTTTTCTGAAAACAATGATGTCGTCGATATCGGAACAGTCGCAGATGTATTCGGCCTTTTTAAGGGCAGTTCCCACGAATCCTTCTTCCCTGTCGATGTACAATTTCTCATTGGCAACAACGACTTTGGTGGCTTCGATGTTTTCGAAATTTCTGATCTCGCTTTTTCGCTCCCGTCCCTTGCCAAATTTGGTTTTCAGACGTTCATACCAGGCAATGGAGTAGGGGATAATATTTTCAATGTGGCGCAGAGTCTCTGCAATTTCATTTTCGATGGAGAGAATTAATTCATCCGCCTTCAGGGTATTGAATTTTAGAATCCTTCCCATCCTGATCTCCATCAGCCTAAGGATATCCTCTTTGGTAATTTCCCTTTTGAACTTTGGCTTCCATGGATCGAGCCGCCTATCTATGTGCGCCACAGCTTCATCCATGCTGCCGGAATCTTCAAATGCCTTGTCTTTGTAGATGCGTTCTTCGATGAAGATTTTCTCAAGAGAGGAGAAATGCCATTGCTCTTCCAGCTCGCCTTTGTGTATTTCCAACTCCAGTTTCAGAAGATCAACGGTATTGCCAACTGATCTTTTGAGAATTTCGCTGATCGGCATAAAATGAGGCTTGTCATCCTCGATGATGCAAGAGTTTGGCGATACAGAGACTTCACAATCGGTGAAGGCATAGAGCGCATCGATGGTTTTGTCGGAACTCGTACCCGGAAGCAGGTGGACGAGAATCTCGACATTGGCGGCTGTATTGTCGTCGATTTTCCGGATTTTGATTTTCCCTTTTTCGAAGGCTTTGACGATTGTCTCTATCACCGATGAAGTGGTTTTCCCGAAAGGTATTTCTGTGATAACCAGTGTTTTGTTATCAAATTTTTCGATTTTGGCTCTTATCTTGATCGCACCGCCACGCAATCCATCGTTGTATTTGGAGACGTCCAGGAATCCGCCGGTAGGGAAGTCAGGAAACAGTTCAAACGGTTCATTTTTTAAATGGGCGATTGAAGCTTCGATCAGTTCGAGAAAATTGTGGGGTAGGATTTTAGAAGCGAGACCTACCGCAATTCCTTCGACACCTTGAGCCAAAAGCAGTGGAAATTTTGCGGGAAGCGTCACCGGTTCTCTGTTTCTGCCATCGTAAGATTGTTGCCACTTGGTGGTTTTTGGATTGAAAAGCACCTCGAGGGCAAATTTTGAAAGCCGGGCTTCGATGTAACGAGGAGCGGCTGCACCATCGCCGGTATGGATATTTCCCCAGTTTCCCTGGGTATCGATCAGCAAATCCTTTTGGCCCAGTTGTACCAACGCATCTCCGATCGAGGCATCCCCGTGCGGGTGGTACATCATGGTTTGTCCGATGATGTTGGCAACCTTGGTATAGCGGCCATCATCCATTTGTCTCATGGCATGAAGGATCCTGCGCTGAACCGGTTTCAATCCGTCGTTGACATATGGAACGGCCCGCTCGAGAATGACATAGGAAGCATAATCGAGGAACCAGTTCTGGTACATCGTCGAAAGATAGATGATGTGGTGCAACTCCTTCTTTTCACCCGGATCGCCGCTTACCGGCAAAAGGTCATCGGGTAAAAGTTCTCCTTCGTTGGCCATTTAAAGTGTTTATATTGTTTTATTACAATCTATTTCAATTTGTATTCTTATCTCCTATCGTTTTGCCATTTTTCGAAGGCTGGGATTTTCAGCACGAAACTTCGTTAGATATACAAAGCTAGGATTTAAAACTTCACAGTCATTTAAGAACAAAACCCGCCGTTTTGTAAAACGGCTGTTACCGCCTAGTGCGTCATTATTTTATGTCTATTGAGCTTAAATTTATATTTTTGACTTTCACTTTTTTAACTGATTTGCAATCCATTAAACGAGGGTCAAAGAAAACTATGTTATTACCCTGTTCGTTTAATGAGCTTCGAAAGCGAATTCCTTTTGCTCCTGTAAATACTTTTATGTATTCACATATAAATTGAGTTGGTATATACTCTAATTCGCTATCGTACCTTCTCATCGGTTTTGAGAGGTCTTTGCTGATTCTAT
>JANYJT010000061.1 GCA_025358395.1 Bacteroidia bacterium | reverse complement strand
TGCTTCGACCTCGCCCCTGGCCACCATCAAGGCATTTGTGGCCAGCGCTTTGAGCTCATCCTGACCGGCATAGACAGATACCGGTGCGATAAATTCAACTCTTTCGCGTATCAATGACATGAGTCTTCTGTCGAAAGCAATCCCTCCTGTGATAAGGATTCCGTCAATTTTGCCCTTCAGGACTGTAGCCATCTCGCCGATGTATTTGGCAATCTGGTAAGCCATGGCCTCATGGTAAAAGGTTGCCTTTTCGTCACCTCGTCTCACGGCAAGCTCTACCTCCCGGGCATCGTTTGTACCCAAATAGGCGACTAAACCCCCATTCCCCGAAATCATACTCATCACTTCCTGATAATTGTATTTTCCACTGAAACAAAGCTTTACCAAATCACCAACAGGCAATGATCCACTTCGTTCGGGTGAAAACGGACCCTCGCCATCGAGGGCATTGTTGACGTCGACGACCCTTCCATGCTGGTGAACGCCTACCGAGATACCGCCACCCAGATGGACCACGATCAAATCAAGCTCTTCGTAAGGTCTGCCAACTTTCATGGCATGCTGACGGGCTACCGCTTTCTGGTTCAGCGCATGAAAAATGGAGCGCCTTGTAAACAACGGATGGCCCGAAACCCGTGCAATGCCGTCCATTTCGTCGGTAACTACCGGATCGGCAATCAGAGCCATCATACCCGGATGCTCCTGGGCAATATCGAAGGCAATCATCGAACCAAGATTGGAAGCATGGATGCCCATCACCCCCTCCTTGCAGTGCTGAACCATCAGTTCGTTGATAAGGTATACGCCCGATTCGAGCGGATAGGTCAATCCGCCGCGGCCTATCACCACCTGGATCTCATCCAGCGACAATCCCTCCATTTCCAACTGCTGCAGGATGGTTTTTCTGCGAAAGGCATATTGATCCGTAATCGAAGGATAAGCCGACATCTCCTCAACGGAATGATGCAACGTTTTGAGGAAAATACAGATGGAATTTTCGTAGATGGCAATTTTTGTGGTGGTTGACCCAGGGTTTATCACCAAAATTCTGACAAGATCGGAACTATCCATGAACATTTATTTTAGGAAACAAGAGAAGCTAATGCGATAGAATACTGTTTGGTTAAGCTGGAATCACCCCTCGATGTGAGTACTGCCGGTACTCTGGCGCCGACCAGCATGGCGGCTGATTCTGCTTTGGCCAGTTTCACATTGGTTTTGTAAAAAACATTGCCCGCATCCAAATTTGGAAAAAGGAGGCAATCGGCATCCCCTGCCACCTCCCCTTTGATGCCTTTGATGGTTGCCGACTCCTTATCGATGGCGATATCAAGGGCCAGCGGACCATCAATAAGACACCCGGTAATCTGACCGCGATCACCCATTTTGGCAAGCATCGCAGCATCTCTGGACGACTCAAGCTGCATCAGAAGCTGCTCGCTGGGAGCTATCACTGCTACTTTAGGACATGCAATCCCGAGGGCATTGGCCGTTTTGACCATGTATTTGATCTGCTGAACTTTCTGACCAAGGTCGGGCAATGGCAATACGGCTGAATCGCTGATCACCATCAGTTTATGATAGTTAGGGTTCTGAATGACAGTTACATGGCTTAGGACATTTCCTGGCTCCATCAACCCCCTTTCTTTGTCGAGAATGGCTTTGATAAATATATTCGTAGAAATCAGACCTTTCATGAGGATATCACCCTCTTTCTGGCGGATCATCGCCACAGCCTGAATCGCGGCCAGCCGGTCATCAGGTTGATGGATAATTTTAAAAAGCGAAAAATCAAAATTCTCATCGGCGCAAATCTTTCTCATTACATCTTCATCGCCAATCAGCACCGCATGGATCAGGCCACCCTTGACAGCGTGGTAGGCTGCCTCAATTGAGTTGTTGTCGTTGGCGCTCACCACAATAACTGTCCTTGTGGGTCGCTGAAGAACTTCCGGGAACAAGTCTGCCAAAGCTTTTATCATCTTTTTATTGAACTTTTTAATTTACCCACAAATGTAGGAATAAAAGGCTAAAGGTTAAAGGATAAAGGATAAAGTACGCTGCGAGCCATACTTCAGCACTTCTTCTTATTTCTTATACCTTATATCTTCTGTTTTCGGATTCCCTGCTCAAATCACCGGAGTCCCCCACTTTATCCTTTTAACTTTAGCCTTTATCCTTTATCCTTTAACCTTTAACCTTTAGTCTTTTCCTCTATAATCTTCTGTGTATCAATGGCTATCATCAACTCCTCGTTCGTCGGTATCACCATAACCTTCACCTTCGACTCTTTTTTGCTGATGGAGATTTCTTTGCTTCTCAATCCTGCATTGATGTTTTCATCGAGATCGATACCCAAAAACTCAAGTCCTTCGCAGATTCCTGTTCTGGTAGTATCCGAATTCTCTCCGATCCCACCCGTAAAAATCAGCAGATCGATGCCACCCATGGCCGCAGCATAGGCTCCAATGTATTTTTTGACCCGGTAGTCGAACATTTTTATCGCAAGCAAGCACCTTTCATCGCCATTGTTGGCTGCCTCCCGGATTTCGCGCGAGTCGGATGAGATGCCGCTGATGCCCAGTAATCCGGAGTGTTTATTGAAAAGTATGGAGGCCGACTTGGTTCCAATTTTCTCCTTGTCCATGATGAAAGTTACTGCTCCCATATCGATATCCCCCGACCGGGAACCCATGATCAGACCCTCCACCGGAGTAAAACCCATCGAAGTATCCACCGAAATGCCATTTTTGATGGCACAGACAGAAGCTCCGTTTCCAAGATGACAGGTAACAATTTTCAACCCTTTTGGATCAACACCAAGAATTTCGCAAGCCCTTGAGTAGACATACCTGTGGCTTGTGCCGTGGAAACCATAACGGCGAATGCCATATTTTTTGTAGAGCGAATAAGGGATGGCATACATATAGGCATGTTTGGGCATGCTCGTATGAAAGGCTGTGTCAAAAACTGCCACCTGCGGAATGGATGGAATCAGCGACCTGAGTGCGTAAATACCTTTTAAGTTTGGTGGATTGTGCAATGGTGCCAGTTCAGTGTATTTCTCCAGCGCGGCAATCACATCTTCATCAACCAACTTGCTTTCGGTAAAGAGTTCCCCCCCATGGACCACCCGGTGTCCCACAGCACTGATCTCTTCCAAATTCTTTATGCAACCGTGTTTGGTACTCGAAAGAACACCCAAAATATATTCAATCCCAATTTTATGGTCCAAAATCTCCCCTTCAAACATAACTTTCTGTCCATCCTCTTTCTCATGTTTCAGGAAGGAGCCTTTCATTCCAATTTTCTCAACGATGCCCTTGGCTATCACAGCATTATTGGCAAGAGAGAAGAACTGATACTTAATGGAGGAGCTTCCGCAGTTGAGTACTAATATTTTCATAGATACAATTTTTTGTTCCGCCGGCCGGCGGATATAGTTTCATTTTAAATTCGAAATAACCATTCATTATATTCTCTCAGAAACCAGAGGTGTGGTACCAATTACGTTTCCCTTTTCGTCATATTTGTAAAAACCCCAGCAAACATGTTTGCCATAACGCTTGGCTCTGTTTAGCTTTTTAATAACAGGAGATGCCATATACATCGGATCGCCGAACTCCGAATAAAGATTTTCCATCCAGCGGTTGATCTTGTCGATTCCGAGGATATCCGCCAGTTCAAAAGGTCCGAAACGCATGCCAAACCCTACTTTCCATACGGTATCAATGTCAGAAAGAGAACCGACACCCTCCATCAGCACTTCACAGGCTTCGTTGAGCAAGGCGGTATACAATCTAATTGAGATCAGACCCGCAGATTCCTCAACCGGAATGGCTTGCCTGTTTACCAGCTTCACGAAAGTAAGCACACGCTCATACACTTCGTCGGAAGTATAAAGGCCCTTGACCACTTCGCAAATTTTCGCTTCGGGCGACTGAACAAAAAAGTGCAATGAGACGCACCTGTTGCGGTACACCAATTCAGAAGCCAGCTCAGTAATGATAAGGGTTGTAGAGTTCGTCGCAATGATGCAATCGGGGCTGACAACCTTCTCGACTTTCCTGAACACCTCTTTCCTTTCCGTTATTTTGCGAGCGCTGGATTCTGCGCGTATCGCTTCAATGACAAAGTCGCAATCTTTCAGATCCGTGTAATCGAGACTTCCTTTTATTCGTGACAGAATGAGTTTTTTTTCTCCCTGGGTCATGCCCCAGTTCCCGATGCGGCGATCCAGCACTTTACTCAGCTGGTCATAGGCATTGTCAATTCTTTCCTTCGACAGCTCTATAAAAACGACTTCGATGCCGTAGGCGCTGGCGATCCGGGCTATGTTCTGACCATCTTTTCCGCAACCAACAATCCCGATTTTGGAGAAAAGGGTACGCTGCTGCTGTTTCTTACTCAAGCCAAAATCTTCAATTTGCTCAACTATTATATTTTCCATTTTCTAACTTTTCACTGTTCACTGTTCGTTCTTCACTCTCAACTCTCAACTCTCAGTTCTCAACTCTTCTCTCCCGCCTGATTCGCCGTAATCGCCACCATATTCACAATATCGCTTACCGAACAACCCCTTGAAAGGTCATTGATCGGGGCCGCCATACCCTGGAGTACCGGTCCGATGGCCTCTGCACCTGCCAATCGCTGTACCAGTTTGTACCCGATATTTCCGGATTCCAGACCGGGAAAAACCAGTACATTTGCCCTTCCTGCAACCTTGCTTCCCGGCGATTTCAAAAGGCCGACCTCCGGCACTAGCGCCGCATCCAGCTGCATCTCACCATCAATCAGCAACTCCGGATTCTTCTCTGCCGCAATTTTCGTTGCCTGGGCAACCTTGTCGACCAATTCATGTTGCGCACTGCCTTTGGTCGAAAAAGAGAGCATGGCAACCCTTGGTTCAATGTTGGCAATGGCTTTGGCCGATGCCGCGGTTGTCAAAGCAATCTCGGCAAGCTGATAGGCATCCGGATCAGGCATTACGGCGCAGTCGGCAAAGACAAGCATGCCATTGTCCCCAATGTTTTTGTCCTTGAAAATCATGAAAAAGAGTCCGGAGACGACCGAGACGCCCGGCAAAGTCTTTACATATTGAAATGCCGGCCTCAACACATCACCTGTCGCATTGATGGCGCCTGCCACCTCACCGTCCACATCGCCGGCTTTGATCATCATTACACCAAAATAAAGCGGATCGTTAAGCAGGTCAAAGGCCTTGTCCATGGTCACTCCTTTATCTTTGCGCAGTTGCACCATCAATTCGGCATATTTACCTCTGTTGCCATCCGTAGCCGGATCGACAATTTTGGCACCTGTGATGTTGATTCCTTCCTTCAGCGCGATGGCTTCAATAACTGCGGGATTGCCCAGTAAGGTGATCCGGGCTATTTTTTCTTTGAGAATTTGTTCAGTTGCCTTTAACGTTCTGAGCTCACTGCCTTCCGGTAAAACGATGTGATTCTGAAGCATTACTGCATTTTTCTTAATCTTTTCGAGCAAATCCATGGGTCAAATATTAAATTTTCGAACTATTTTTTTTAAAGTACAAAAATAAGGAATCTTCCCTGAGTTACCTAACGTTCCATTCCTTTTTCTAACTCCGGTCACAGAAAAAAACAGGATTTTTTCAAAAAGGTTGGGCAAAGAGGAACGGTTAAACTGATAGCTAAATTTAGTCAACAAATCAAATATCAGGACCAATCTGTGATAAATACTTTTTTTGTACTTTAACCAAATTATTCGATACCTGATTGACTATGCCGGACTCAACCTTTTATCTAAACCCATATGCGCTGATATCATTTTCTTCATCACTCATAATGATGATATTAGCATTTATGCTGTGGCACAAATACTACACATCACAGACTAAATTTGTGGTCTATTTATTCCTGGCCAATGCCATTTATTCCCTCTTTTACAGCTTTGAAATATCCTTCAAAACCATTGAGGAGATCACCTGGTATTACCATATGGAATATTTTGGCATACCCTTCCTGTCGACCTACTATTTGATGTTTGCCCTTCATTTCTCAGGCAGGAACAGGTGGCTCACCCTTAGAAATAAAGTTCTTCTCTTTGCCTTACCTGTCACAACCATGCTGCTGGTCTTCACCAATACCAGCCATCATCTGTTTTACAAAAAGGAGGAGATGAATTTGTCGGGACCATTCCCTTCCTTTTCTTTCACCCCTGCCATATGGTACTATGTGCATCAGGTATATGTTATTGCAAGCATGCTCCTTTCGTTGTTTCTCCTGGGAAAAATGCTTAAGAATGCCGCTCCGATCTATCGCCGGCAGGTTATCTTTCTGCTTCTGGCCACTATCTTCCCGTTCGTGGGTTACCTGGCCTACCAAATGCATTTGATACCCCATGGCATCGATCCGGTATCATTTACATTCACATTGACCGGCATAACTGTTTACCTGGCACTCGTCCGTTTCAAACTCTTTAAGCTGGTTCCGATTGCACGAACAAAATTGTTTGAGAAAATTAGCGACAGTATCCTGGTCTTTGACCTCAACAACAGGATGATTGATTTCAATTTTTCTGCGAGTCAGCAGTTTGATCTCACGAATAAAGATCTTGGCAAGACGATTCCTGAGTTGCTTGGTCGCTGGCCGGATATGATGCGCTTCATTCAAAACAATCAATCCGGCAAGCTGGAGTCCCATCATTTCGAAGGTGGAATATCCTATTTTTATGACATTCAGATCCTGGAACTTCAAAATACAAACAAAGTCAAACAAGGGAAGCTTGTTGTTATAAAGGATGTGTCAGAACTCATCAATACTGAGCGTGAACGCAATTTTACGGCCTCAAAATTGGATGCGATCATTCAGGCAATGCCTGATATCATGCTGGTAATTAACGACAAGGGTATCTTTACTGATCTTTTTACAACTGATGCGGAACGACTTTTCCTGACAAAAGAGGAAGTAATTGGCGCATCCATCCAGCATCTTTTCAATTCGGAAGAGAGTAAAGTGCTCAGCGAACTTCTTGTCAACTGCCTCAATTCCAATAAATTGATTACACATCAATTTGCCATGAACTTTCCAGGTAACGTAAAGCACTATGAGGTAAGGCTATCCAGGCTTGACAATTTTCATGTTTTGGCTATCATCCGCGATATGTCCGAATCATTCGAAATGAAACATGATCTCTTGTATCAGTCAGGTTTTCAAAAGATCCTGATGAACCTTGCCTCCAGATTCATATATATTGCTGAGGCAGAAACCGATCTGGTCATCAATGATTCACTTCGCCAAATTGGAACGTATACGGAAGTCGACAGATGCTACATTTTCCGTTATGACCATGAGAAGGGTACGATGTCCAATTCGCACGAATGGTGCAGCCCGGAAGTCACTCCACTCATACAAAACAGACTAAATATTTCGTCCGGATTAATTGGTGAGTGGATGGAAAGCCACCTGCAGGGAGAGCCTGTCTCCGTAATCAATCTTCCAAAATATAAACAGGAAAGCCGGGTACATACTTTTATTGGTTCTGATGCGGTAAAATCAATTATTACCATTCCAATGATTTCACAGAAAAACTGTCTTGGATTTGTTGGATTTGAGACTGTTCGTGCCAACAAAAAATGGAACGAATCAGACATCTCTTCACTCAAAATTTTCACGGGGATGTTAGCCAATTTGCAGGAAAAAATCACCATCGAAAAATCGCTGGTTGAAGCACGAATTAAAGCAGAGGCAAGCAACAGGCTCAAAACGGCTTTCATGAACAATATCTCTCATGAAATCAGGACACCGTTGAATGGCATCATTGGATTTGGTGAGATTATTGCCAATGTGCAGTTATCGATGGAAGAGAAAAACCAGTTCCTCACCGTTGTTCAGGAAAGCAGTGAAAGGTTGATTCACACCATTGATGATTACCTGGATATCTCCATGATTGTTACCGGTAACCAGGAGGTTGATAAGAAACATTTTAATCTGCCGCAATTGATTGATGAAGTTGTTACTGAATATAAAGACTCTTGTATCTTAAAAAATCTGACGATCTCGGCAGAAGTGCCTCCGGTTCTGAGGCAAACAACCATTTTCTCTGATCCTGACCTGGTGCATAAAATACTCAACCATCTCGTTGGAAACGCGATAAAATTCACGGAAAAAGGAAATATTATTGTTGGACTGAAAGTCGATGGCGATCGACTGACTTTGTATGTAAAAGATTCCGGTATAGGTATTTCCGAAAGTGCCCGGGAGTTTATTTTCGATTCTTTCATGCAGGAGGATTTTTCATCCACCAGACTTTATGAAGGCAGCGGACTGGGTTTGACGATTGTCAAGGGAATTGTCACCCTGCTTGGCGGAGAGATTACCCTCTATTCGCACAAAGGACATGGATCAATTTTTAACATCACACTTCCAAATAATTAAAATGGAATTTTTTGACCAGATCAATGGGGGTGATCTATTCAGGAACCTCTTCGAACACTCGACAGTTGGAATGTCCATTACTACACTGGATAATCAGCTTCATCCAAATGCCGCTTTTTGCGAGATGCTCGGTTATACCAATCAGGAGCTGGCAGACAAGAATTGGGCGGCATTTACACATCCGGACGATATCGCCTTCAACGATGCATTGATTGCCAAAATCCTTGCAGGCGAAGCAAAGTCGGTGCGCTGGGAAAAAAGGTATGTACACAAAAATGGGTCGGTTGTTTGGGCAGATATCCATACATTTCTTCACAGGGATTCCGCTGGTAATCCGCTTCATTTTATTACAACGGTCAACAACATCACAAAAACAAGGGTTTTTGAAGAGGAAATCAGAATTCAAAATGAACAGCTTCAGCAGAATAACGCGGAAAAGGACAAATTTTTCGCCATTCTTGCACACGACCTTCGCAGTCCGATGAGCTCGTTCCTGGGATTGTCGGAAATAATGGCCCAGGATATTTACGCGATGACCATGCCGGAGCTTGAGGAAATAGCAAAGTCCATGTTCGTGTCGGCATCCAACCTTTACCAATTGCTCGAAAATCTTTTGGAATGGTCGATCCTGCGCCGGGGCAATTCGGAATACCTCCCCGAACCAATCTCACTGAATAAACTTATCCTGAGAAGCGTTGATCCTTTTACAGAGTCTGCCCGACGGAAGAAGATCGGTTTAAATGTGAACCTGGAACGGGAACATAAGGTCATTTGCGATGCAAGAATGACGGAAACGATATTTCGAAATCTTATCTCAAATGCTTTAAAATATTCGAATACCAGCGGATCCGTCACACTGACTGCCAATCCAGTTTCCAGGGAGGAGATAGAGATTGCTATCAAAGATTCCGGCATTGGTATGAACAGTGAAATACTCGGGAAGCTTTTCAAACTCAATGAACAAATTTGCAGGAAAGGTACTGCCGGCGAAGCTAGTTCCGGCCTCGGACTGCTGATTTGCAAGGAGCTTGTTGAACGCCAGGGAGGCACCATTCGCGCCGAAAGCCAGGAGAATGAAGGAAGTTCGTTTCATTTTACGATGAAATTGATGGAATAATTATAATGTATATAATTGTATGATACCCATTTATACCAACATTAACCGTAGAGACAAGGCATTGCCTTGTTTCTACGGTGATATCGGTGCCATTTTTTAAAAATTTTCAAACATCACGAACCCGCATGGAACTGCCCAATATATTAATAGTAGACGACTCCAAAGAGATGCTAACCTACATGGAGATTGTCCTCAAAACCTCGAAAGCCAATATCATTACGGCCAATTCAGGAAAGAAAGCGCTCGACCTGATCAAAAACAAGGAGTTGGCACTTGCCATCGTGGATGTTCAAATGCCCGAAATGAACGGGTATACTTTGGCCTTGAAAATCAACGAAAGCAGGATTGGGGCCATCGTTCCCATCATTTTCCTGACAGCCGTCTACCAGGACCAGGTTGAAATCCTGAAAGGGTATGAATCCGGAGCCGTTGACTACATCTTCAAACCCATTAACAGGGGAATCCTGCTAAGTAAAATCAACGTATTCCTTGAGCTTTACAATCAGCGGATAAATATGCCGGAGGATCTCGGCCTGCTGAAAAAATTCGAAGAAAACCTGACTAAATC
>JANYJT010000041.1 GCA_025358395.1 Bacteroidia bacterium | reverse complement strand
TCCCTCCGGATAGGCGCCGAAATTCCGGATACACATCGTAATCACGCCGATACCGACCCCAAAAATAATTTTTCCATAGGGGGTCATCGGTGAAGTCGTGAGATCTGTTGCCATAAAGAATGCACCAAGCATCACGCCGCCGGTGATCAGGTGAAACACAGGATCCATGAAGCGATCGGGGGCAATTAGCCAGAGTATTCCTTCGAAGATAAAAATCGATCCCAGAACAGCGGCCGGAATGTGCCAGGTGATAATTTTCTTCCAGAGCAGATATACCCCGCCCACGATGATGGCAACAGCCGATATTTCACCTAGCGATCCGCTCATATTGCCCCAAAACATGTCCAGATAACCGGGTATCCGCGTGTCGGCGGCGAGGGAGGCCAGGGATTTACCGCTTTTCAGGCCTTCTTTCAATAAACCCAGTGGTGTGGCACCGGTAAAAGTGTCGGCTGCCGTGATATTGGCCGTCCAGGTGGTCATCTGAACAGGGAAAGAGATCAGCAGAAACACACGACCCACCAGCGCCGGATTGAATGGGTTTTGACCGAGTCCGCCAAACGAAAGCTTCGCGATTCCGATGGCAACCAGCGATCCGAGGACGATCAGGCCTACCGGCAATCCTGCAGGCAGGTTGAAGGCGAGCAGCAATCCGGTGATGACGGCAGAACCATCCCGCACAGTTGTCGGCACTTTTAAAATAAATTTTTGGATGGCGTACTCAAAAAGCACACAGGAGACGACTGCTGCCAGCATGATCCTCAGGCTGTGAAGTCCGAAAAAGATGGTCGACAGAACCATTACCGGTATCAATGCAACGATCACACTTCGCATGATTTTCGGAATGGTATCGTCGCTTTTGGTGTGCGGAGAGGGTGAGACGGTTAGTAGATGGCTCATTCTAAAAATAGTGGATTAATTGGTTGGTTTTATTTCTGCCGATGGTGCATTGGTGCGCGAACGGATGATTTTACCCACTTGCGCCTTTCCTGACCGGATGTAGTCCAGGACAGGCCGGCAGGAGGGACAGGTGAAGGAACATGAACCGCACTCCATGCAATCTGTGATGTGGTTGGCTTCGGCTCTTTCCCAAAAACCTTTCCCGGAAAGGGACATCAGCAGGTATGGCTCAAGGTTCATCGGACAACCATCCACGCATCTTGCACAACGGATGCAAGGTACGGCTTCCAGTCTGGCTGCGGCCTCAACAGGCAACAGGACAATGCCTGACATGCCTTTGGTGACTGGAATATCAAGATTGGCGATGGCCTTGCCCATCATGGGGCCACCGATGATCACCTTGCCCGTATTTTTAGGCAATCCACCGGCAGCTTTGATCAGCTCGCTGATTGGCATCCCGATCCTTACCAGGAAATTGCCGGGATTGGAAAGTCCCTTCCCGGTAACGGTTACCACTCTTTCGATCAGTGGTTTATTCATGGCAACCGCTTCATAAACAGCATAGGCGGTTCCTACGTTTTGGACGATTACACCAACAGAAGCAGGAAGTGCTCCCGGAGCGACAAGTCTGCCGGTCATGGCTTGTATCAGCTGTTTTTCGCTTCCCTGTGGATATTTTATTTGAAGGGCTTCTACTTCGATACCGGAGTAGTTCTTAACTAGTTTATTCAGCAGCAGAATGGCATCGGGTTTGTTTATTTCGATCCCCAGGATGGCTTTCTTAACATTCAAAACTTTCATGAGAAGTGTGGTTCCTTTCAGAATTTCTTCTCCATGTTCGAGCATCAGCCGATGGTCCGAAGTGAGGAACGGTTCACATTCAACCCCATTGATCAAAAGGGTGTCTACCTTCATCCCGGCAGGTATTTCCAGCTTTACATGCGTTGGAAAGGAGGCTCCTCCCATTCCGACGATACCCGCTTCACGGATTTTAGCTAGAATTTCGGCTGATGAAAAATTTTCATATTTGCTCTGCGAATGATCCCGGACTATCGACTCCTCCCAAATATCTCCGTCAGCTTCGATTACCACTGATTTTTTTTTGTAACCTGAAGCATCCGCATGTTCTTCGATTTTGACCACCTTGCCCGAAACGGGGGAGTGAAGGTTTGATGAGACTGTGCCCGTAGAGCGTGCTATGACAGTTCCCGTTTTCACCGGATCTCCTTTTTTAACCACTAAAGTCGCGGGTGCCCCAATGTGCTGTGAAATAGGGAGGACCACTTCTTTAGGTAGCGGAAGAATCTGAATGGACATTGAAGCCGTCAACTTTTCCCCATTGGGGTGAACACCTCCGAGTTTGAATGTCTTTAACATTTTTTGATAGACTAAGATTTGATAAAGTATCCTTCGCTTAACGATTATGCTTGTTCGACAGCTACTTCTTCATTTTTTATTTTTCGGGCCGGAAAATTGATTTCCAGGATTGAACCGGATGGGCAAACAGAGACACATTTTCTACAAAGTGTGCACTTGTATGAATCGATATAAGCCAGATTGCTTTCCATTTCTATGGCATCGAACGTACAAGCCTCGGCGCATTTCTTGCATCCTGTGCATGCGACCTTGCAAGCTTTTGAAGCGACCGGTCCCTTGTCTTTGTTTCTGCAGGCTACATAAACCTTCCTGTTTTTTGGCATCTGTTTCCGTAACTGCATCAGCATTTTAGGACAAGCCGATACGCATGCCCCGCATCCGTTGCATTTGACGTCGTCAACTTCCGGCAGACCGGTAGCACGATTCATGTGTATCGCATCAAATTGGCAAACCGGCACACAATCGCCGAATCCAAGGCAACCATAGTGACAATCAGTTTCGCCACCATAGAGCGAGCTGACGGCAATGCAAGTCTGAACGCCATCATATTTGCTTGTTTTTGGGCGAATGTCACAGGTTCCGTTGCAAAGAACGATAGCAGTGCAGGAGGCAATGGTCCCGGCATCCATACCGAGGTAATCGGCCAATGCCTTCATGGTATCCTTCCCGCCTACCGGACAAGAGAGCTGCGAAAGATTCTCCGCGGCGACACATGCTTCGGCAAAAGCCCTGCATCCGGCGAAGCCGCAGCTGCCGCAATTGGAAGCGGGCAGAAGCGCTTCAGCCTCATCGATCCGCGGATCTTCGTAGACCTGAAATTTTTGGGAAACGAAGTACAGTATAATGGCAGATAAGACCCCAATGGCACTGATGACCAAGATGGTGTAGATGAGAGTGTCACTCATATTGAGAGATGTTTTGCTGTTTCTGTACCATGAAGTGAAATGAGTTCTTTAGTTTATGCCGGCAATGATAGAGGATCCAGTAATAGGGAACCAGCAAAAGCAGGGATCCCAAAGCGGCAGTTGCCTCATCTTTGCTGACCGATGAAAGTAAAATCAGGGAGCTTACCAACAGGATGAGCGGAAGCACGTAGGCGAACAGTAGTGCTCTGTAACCCTGGGCTAAGGTGGCAATGACGAGCACTTCTTCTCCAATGCTGAATATATTCCCGCTATATTCCAACTCAATCTCCTTTTCTTTCTGTTCTGAAGAGGAGCAGGCACCTTTGGCATGGCAGGAGGTACAAGCGGACTGGGAAACTATTTTAACAATAAGATGTTGATTGTTAATTGATTTTATGGTTCCTATGTGGTTTATCAGATGGGTATTCACCGAAATTATTTTTGTTGGAGCTTCTCTTCAGTAAAAATATTTTATCCCCTATGCGGAAATGTATTATTGTCACACATTTTTATTACAAAGCTTTAACCAGACTCCTTTGATTAAAGATAGACAATTTATAAGTCTTCAGGGTTTTATTGAAGTGAGTTTTAATGTTAAATTAACTTATCGCACCCCAATTCAGATGATTTTTTCGAAGGGCCATCAGCTGTTTGGTCAGGATGGTATTTTCGGGGTTGTGGAGCAAGGGATCGGTTGCCAAAATCTCTTCGGCCTTGTCACGTGCATATTGCAAAATCTGTCCGTCTTTGGCTAAATTGGAGATACGCAGGTCGAAGGCCAATCCGCTTTGCTGGGTTCCTTCCAAATCGCCCGGACCACGCAAGCGCATGTCGGCTTCGGCGATTTCAAATCCGTCGTTGGTGCCGACCATTGTTTCAATCCGTTGTCTGCTTTCGTGGCTGAGTTTCACGCTACTCATCAGGATGCAGTAAGATTGGTCGGCGCCCCTGCCAACTCTGCCACGCAGCTGATGCAGTTGAGAAAGTCCGAACCTTTCCGTACTTTCAATGACCATTACCGAAGCATTGGGTACATCAACACCAACCTCGATCACGGTGGTGGCCACCAGTATCTGCGTTTCGCCTCTTTTAAAGCGCTGCATCTCCTCTTCCTTGGCGGCCGACTTCATCTTCCCATGCACCATGCTGATCCTGTATTCAGGCAAGGGGAAGGCGATCCTCAATTGTTCAAAACCCTCTTCAAGGTTCTTAAAATCAAGCTTTTCCGACTCTTTGATCAGGGGGAAGACAATGTAAATCTGGCGCCCCAGGGCGATCTCTTTCCTGATAAACTGGTTCAATCCGGCCCGGTGGTTGTCATAATAATGGAATGTGCGTATCGGTTTTCTCCCCGGAGGAAGTTCATCGATGACCGAGACATCCAGATCGCCATACACCGTCATGGCAAGGGTGCGTGGGATAGGAGTCGCCGTCATCACCAGCACATGTGGAGGGATGAAATTTTTGCGCCACATCTTGGCTCTTTGCATCACGCCGAAACGGTGCTGTTCATCAATGACAACGATTCCCAGATTCTTGAATTCCACGATGTCTTCCAGCAAGGCGTGGGTGCCAATCAGCAGATTTAAAGTGCCATCCAGCAGTTGCTGATGGATGATCAGCCGTTCCGATTTTTTGGTCGAGCCGGTAAGCAATTTGACATTGACGGGCAGGTCGCCAGTCAGTTTCATCACCGATTGATGATGTTGCTGTGCCAGGATCTCTGTCGGCGCCATCATGCATGCCTGAAAGCCGTTGTCCATAGCAATGAGCGAGATCATGAGGGCGACCATGGTCTTTCCACTGCCTACATCGCCCTGCAAGAGCCGGTTCATCTGCTTTCCCGCGAGGGTATCTTTTCTGATCTCCTTGATGACGCGCTTCTGTGCACCTGTCAGTTCGAAGGGGAGATGGTTGTGAAAGAAATCATTGAAATGGGATCCCACCTCTTTGAAAATCTGACCCTTGAATTTATTTTGTCGCTCATGCTTCAGGTGAAGTAGTTTGAGCTGGATGTAGAAAAGCTCCTCGAATTTTAACCTGTATTCGGCACGGCGAAGGGTTTGTGGGTCGGCAGGGAAGTGGATATTGATCAAAGCCGTTTCAAGTGGCATCAGTTTTAGCTGGTCAATCAGCCAGGCAGGAAGTGTCTCAGTTATCTTGCCTTTGCAAAGTTGGAGAGCAGTGTATTGGAATTTTTGAATCGATTTGGATACGAGAAAATTGCTTTTCATTTTCTCGCTGGTGTTGTAGAATGGCTGAATATACCCCTCTTTCTTCTCTGTTTCGGAGACAACTTCCTCTATTTCAGGATGAACCAATTTCCATTTGCCATTGAATTCTGTGGGCTTTCCGAAGATGATATAGGGGAAGTTTGTTTTAAGTGTCGATTTGACAAATTTGATGCCTCTGAACCACACCAGTTCAAGCTGATTTTCGCCATCATAAAAATGGCCTATCATTCTTTGCGCCCTACCTTCCCCGATGGTTTCCAGCGCAGTAATCACACCCTTGATCTGTATAAAAGGCAGGGTTTCATTGATCTCCCTGATTTTGTAAAATTTGGTCCGGTCGATGTATTTGTAGGGGAAATAGTAGATCAGCTCAGCCACTGAAGATATTTTCAGCTCCTGGGTAAGGATCGCCGCCCTTTTGGGACCGACTCCGGGGAGGAATTTTATTTCTTGGGCCAACATAAGAAGTGACTAAAGTGAACTAAAGTTAGGAAGAAAGAACATTGATCATTCAATCATTCGATTATTTAGGGTAAAAATAGCTATTTTCGGCATGGCGAAGTACTTTAGTCACTTTAGTTCACTCTAGTTCACTTTAGTCACTTTTTTATGAATTACCGTACCCGGAAATACCTCAAATACCTCTTTCGCGCCGGTCATAGGAAAGGGCATGGCATTCATTCGCCGTTTCTGTTCAGGTTGATCACGGAGGTGATTGAGAACAAGGGTTTTTATTCGGCTTATCCGTTGTTGGCGGCAGCGGAGAAGAATGTAAGAAATACGCTGGAGATGCTGGATTCCGAAACCTATCAACAGTTGTACGATGCCAAACCCGGATCAGATGCTGCCTCTACCAAGAAACTACATCTGCTTCCGGAAGCGTTTAACCGATTGCTTTTCAGACTTGTTAACGATTTTAGACCGGATTCGGTCTCGTTTTATGGATCAACCTTTGGTGTGACGCTTCTCGCGCTGGCCCTTGCCGACCGGCGGATCCGGCTTGAAGCCCAGGTTGAAAACAGCCATTACCGTTCGTTTTGCCTCCGGTTGATGGAGGTCTATGAGGTCGGAAATATTTCCCTGAAAGGTACCGCTAAAGCTGATGCCTCAGATTTTGTAGTTGTTCAGCATCCGCTGAATCCGGAGGATTGCAATCGCATTCTCTCTAAAATCTTGCCTATACCGGATTACCATGGGGTAGTCGTCCTTTGTGGAATACATTCATCCCCCGAAATGGAAGCCATTTGGACAAAGTTCAAAAGTGCGGAAACCGTACGAATTTCCCTGGATCTTTTCGAAATCGGAATACTCATTTGCAAAAAGGGTTTGCAAAAGGAGGATTTTGTGCTGAGATTTTGATTTTTACACCTGACAGGTTTCCAAAACCTGTCAGGTGTAAAGAAATTTCCGTTAAGTTTGTAAATCTAAATTGTTTCTGATGGAAAATGTGATCAGATTAAAGGAAATTGTAAAGAATTATCAAGTTGGTACCCAGGTTGTCAGGGCTCTCAGAAAAATTACCCTGGATATTAAAAGAGGCGAATATGTAGCCTTCATGGGGGCATCCGGGTCAGGAAAATCCACCCTGATGAATATTATCGGTTGTCTCGATACGCCAACTTCCGGAAATTATACGTTAAATGACAAAGATGTAAATCTCCTGGATGACGACCGTCTGGCAGAGATCCGAAACACGGAAATTGGATTTGTATTTCAGACATTCAACCTGTTGCCAAGATATTCAGCGCTCGAAAATGTAATGTTACCTTTGGTTTACGCCGGGGTAGGAAAAACGAAAAGAGAGGAAATAGCTACCGGTCAGCTTGTTAATGTCGGACTTGAGGATCGCATGGAACATAAACCCAACGAGCTTTCAGGTGGTCAACGCCAGCGTGTGGCCGTAGCCCGGGCTCTGGTCAATACACCATCCATCCTCCTCGCTGACGAACCTACCGGGAATCTGGACTCTAAAACCTCCGAGGAGATCATGAAACTTTTCGCCGATATTCATTCCAAAGGAAATACCATCATCCTGGTTACCCATGAAGAGGACATCGCCCGGCATGCCTATCGGATCATCAAATTGAAAGATGGCGTTGTTGAACAGGATTATGTGAATCCTAATCCGATTTATTGACGTATAGAGAACGAGTGGACGAGGGGACGAGTGGACGAAGGGGGGAGGGGGAGATCGCTTCTCCATGGCTCTTGAGTTTTAAGCTAAATATTTACAGTCAAGAGCTAATTGCTAAGTGCTAACAGCTAAGAGCTAAGTGCTAACAGCTAATAGCTTAATTCATTTTCATTGTAGTAAATTATCTGATGAGCGTATATACCAAAACAGGTGATGACGGTACTTCCGGATTGATTGGAGGTACAAGGGTGGAAAAATTTGATTTGCGTCTTGAAGCATACGGGACGGTAGATGAACTTAATAGCTGGATTGGACTTATTTGCTCGCAGAAAATTGACCAAATAGCCCGGGAACTTTTGCTTTCTGTTCAAAACAATCTTTTCGTCATTGGCGCCAGGTTAGCCACAGACCTTTCCAAGGCCGATCTCTCTGAAAGATTGCCTTTAAAACCTGAGGATATCACTCAACTGGAAAAAGAAATGGATCGAATTCTGGATCTTTTGCCTCCTATGGAACATTTTGTTCTCCCGGGAGGAAGCAACACAATATCCTATTGCCACCTTGCCAGGACTGTCTGCCGAAGGGCTGAGAGGAGAGTTTGCCAGTTGTCAAAAGAGGTTTCCATTCCAATCGACCTGATCAAATACCTGAACCGCCTATCCGACTATTTATTTGTGCTTTCCCGCAAAGTTGCTGTGGATGAGAATGTTGACGAAGTGCAGTGGTTGCCGTAAAAATTATGCCTATTTATTTTTATTCTCGCAAAAAAATAGTAACATCGCAAAACCGTTGAACAGTAATCTAAATCATTAATATATGTATTGGACACTTGAATTGGCTTCAAAATTAGAAGATGCACCCTGGCCTGCAACGAAAGATGAATTGATTGATTTTGCCATACGATCAGGAGCGCCGCTCGAGGTAATTGAAAATTTACAGGAGATGGAAGATGAGGGCGAAATTTATGAATCCATAGAAGATATTTGGCCGGATTATCCAAGCAAAGACGATTTCTTCTTCAACGAAGATGAATACTAGGGAATAGTGTTCTGCGTACTTTTTGATGCAGGTTTCTTCTCGGGACCTGCAATTTTTTTGCGCTTTTCATTCAGCGGAAAAATATCGAGACGATTTTTTGGTTTCTCACTTTCTCTCCAGATAAAGCCTTTCAACTTAGCCTCTTCAACGACCAGATCTTTCATTGGCGTGAGTTTGCCTTCCGGTTTCGGAAAGAATGAGATGCTGTCTATCTTACTTTTTAACAGATGTACATTGATTTTGCTGCTCTCCATCTTGCTCATTCCGGAATATCGGTCCTTGTTTTTTAAATAATAAAGGGCAATGGCATTCCCATTGACTTCAATGGTCTTTAGCTCATTGTTAATGATATATCCGATCAGTAACTTTCCCGAAATCTGGTTAAATTTAACAGAGTCTTCCCTGGAAACGATAAACCCGTTGTTGTCAAGCCTCGCTAAGTCAGGTCCGGGTTTATGAGGTCGATACTCAATTTTATCCGCCGACAGTTGGTGCACATCCGACCACAATACCGGATCGTTGTATAGTCGCATCACGGAATCCTTCATCTGGTAAGAGAGTGAGTCACAGACCCCCGAAAGATCTTTTTTGTAAAATCGCACCCGATGATAGGCCATAAATATCTTATTATCCTTGTTGTCTTTGGATTTCAAAGTATCCGTAGCTGTGGCAAGGGAATCCTTGCCGGCCAGCACTTTCGAATTCTTCAAGCTATCTGCTATCGCTGAAATAGCATCCGGCGAAATAATCTGCTTAATCTTATCCGGAAGGAGCGCAAGTATGTTTGAAATCTTCGTGGTATCTGCTATCGCTGAAATTGAATCCCGAAGTTGTGGCCGTTTGCTGACTTCAGCCAAAAGTGCCGACTTCAAAGAATCCTTTTTTAACAGGAGTGAGTCTACAGCATTTACCGGAAGGGTTTTTAGTACTTTGCCCGTATCTTTTAGAAGTGTTGGGATGACCACCCTGGCACCGGAGGATTTTTTCGCAACAAGCTGTTGGTCAGCCAATTTCTTTGCAACCTGAATCTTCGAAAGATCAGGAACTGATTTCAACGTATCCGCATGCAGAAATAGGGTATCGCTTTTCGAAAACTGCATAAAAATGGCCGAATCAGTCACAAAGGCAATTTTTGTTTTTTCATTGTATGTTCCCTTGCGCCCGGTAATGGCAACATGGTTGGTAGTATCCGACAATAAAACCTTACTTAGTGCCCTGCCTGTTCCGGCATTCCGCGAATAGTACATCGTATCTCCCTGTAACGACTGCTCTTTCCCTATCAGCTTAGATGCTTTGTACAATTCCGCGATGTTTGTACGGGTATCGTACCAACCTTTTTCAGAGTACAGCGTTCCCTCTTTGGTGGTTCCAACGATGTGGGTCGGTCCGACGATGAAGACTCTTTCAATCTTGCTGTTGTATTTCAGCGTATCGGCAGTCAGGATAAAATCCTTGTTGGTCACCTTAACCGAATCCTTGAAAAAGAAGAGGTCTTCATTGGAGTAATAGCGGCCTATCTTGCTTACCAACACATTTGAGGTGTCGACAATTTTTCCCCAGGTCAGGTAATTACCGATGTTGTCCTTAAGATCAAAAATTAATTCATCGGTCGTCAGGGTAATCGATTTGTTGACTAGTTTCACATTTCCCCAGACCTTTGCAATTCTGCTGTTTCCGTCGTATTTGATCTTGTCTCCCCAAAGATTTAAGGTGTCACCCTGGATGATATGCACACGGCCATAGGCGTCCACCTTGTTGCTGTCCGAATAAAAATAGGCGCTGTCACAATTAAGCAATACATTATTCTGACTAAACCTTACATTGCCTAAAAACCTGTTGGCAAAGGCATTAATCTTGCTGTCATGTGCCGTCACATCAGCCCAGAGAAGTTCGATTCGACGCTTTTTGCTTTCGGGTTGAGGCAGAGAGCCGGATACAACATGAAATGCAGCTATCAGCAAAATGGAGACCAACAGACTATTTCCTATTTTTCGAATTCTCATAACATAATTTATACAACTTAAATCCGAATCATTTCTTCCAGGATTTTAGCTTAAAATTACAATTGCTGTAGAGATCATCGATGTGGATATAGGTCTTGGCCTGTTGTTTTGCCAGCCATGCGCGGTAGGTGTCTTCTTTCTTTTTTCCCAGAAAGATCTCACTCATGTGCTGATAGTCTTCCTGAAGATTTGCAGGATGCGAATTGGTCCGTGTGAGCAGTTTGATGATTTTGTACACCTGTCGCTGCTTGTCGTCCATACTCAAGAAGGGAGCTGAGAACTCACCAACTTTTAATCCGGTGATGAGTTTACTGACATCCGGATCCAATTCATCCAACTGAAATTTGGTGGATCCGGTTTTTTGTGAAGTAACCAGACCTCCATTGTTTCGGCTGTTTTTATCTGAAGAATAAAGATAAGCGGCCTGATCCCAGGCTACTGATTTTTTATTGATGTAGATAGCAATGCTGTCAATCCGGTCCTTGGATTTTGCAAGCTCTTTGGGGTCGATTTTCGGACGGATCAGAATGTGACGGCACTTGATCTTTTCACCTCTTTTGTCGATGAGCTGAATGATGTGATAACCAAATTCACTTCTGACGACCTTCGAAACAGCGCCAACTTTTAGATTAAAGGCCTCGGTAGCGAAAGCCTGATCCAGCTGGGCTCGTCCAACATAGTCCATTTCACCGCCATTGCGGGCCGATCCCGGATCTTCGGAATACATGACAGCCAGAGTGGCGAAATTCTCCCCATTTTCTACCCGTCGCTTGTATTCCCTCAGCCTGCTCTTGACATCCATGTCTTCCTCCTCAGTGATGACCGGTAAAACAGTGATCTGGGCATATTCTACCTGAGAACCAATGATTGGAATTTTTTCTTTGGGCAGTTGCCTGAAGTAGTTGCGGACTTCAGAAGGTGTCGAGGTCACATTCTTGGTGATGGTTGTTTGCATCTGTTCCGTTTTCAGCTGCTCTTTGATCATCTCGCTCATCTCAGACTTCAGCTGATTGATGGTTTTGTTGAAATATTTTTCAACCTCTTTTTCCGAACCAATATTTTCGATGAAATATTTCATTCTTCGATCCATGTTCTGGTTGATCTGGTTATCGGTTACCACGATATTGGTATCGAGTTCCGCTTCAGCCAGCAACAGCTTTTGTTCGAGAAGTGATTCCAAAATTTCACATTTTACATCGCCTTCTGAGGTCTGGCCCTCCGCCTGCCTTTGAATGGCCTGGGTTTCGATGTCTGATTTCAGGATTGGATTGCTGCCTACAATGGCTACAATTTGGTCAATGACCTTATCCTGACCCTTCGAAACGAAAAATGAGCCGAGGATTATTCCCGATATCAATAAACCTTTTGTCAACTGTTTTAACATATCTTCTTTACTTAAATATAATCAGTGTTCGAAACTGTTTTTTTATTCCTGTTGAAACATATTATTTTCACCACCTTCTATTCGGACTGCTACACAGGATTGCCCCTACGCTCTTCCCTCTTCTCTCTTCTCTCTTCACTTGTAATCCTTGATGGTAAATGTATTTTCCCTTTTGGCTCTTTCGTAAATATTTTTCTCGAGATCCTGAAGAAATTCCATTTTCCGACTGTTCAAAATTAAACTTTCTATCCGATCCTTTACAAAATCGAATGGAGCTTTTTCTCCGGCGAGAATATAATCGTTGACAAGTAGGAAATATAAGTTATTCAAATCGCTGAATTGTAGTATTTTGGATCCCCTGAGTAATTGTTCGGAATCGGCTTTTGCACCTGGAATGCGTGCCAGAATTTTATCGAAATCAGTCCATTCGTTGTTAAAGTGGTCATATTTTGAGGCATACTGGAAACTATAACTCTCCAGTTCAACCATCGAACGTGGACTATTCTCTGACATCCAACGTTTGATCAGGTCGGGTTTGGCCACATTTTTGGGTATTTCGACATAAACCGCTTTTACGATGTTGTAGTTGAGCGTAAATTTCTCCGGATGAATGTCGTAGTAATTACGAATATCCTGAGCTGTCACCACAGTATCCAATTTCTGGTTAAGGAGTTGTTGCTGGTAGCGGTGAATCAGAAGTGCATTGCCATACTCCTCCAGTTCTTTTGAAAGATCCCGCTGACTTTCATCCAGATTCTCTTCGGCCATCTTAAGCATCAGCTCTTTTTTTACCCAGCGGGTAAGGATGTCATTGACCCTGGACAGACTGTCCTGCTTGGTCATGCCTGAAGGAAGCTGCGATCGGAGATCTTTCAGTAAGTAGGTTTTATCACCCACCTTGGCAACATATTTCGCATCGACAGAACGCTCATAGTAACTGCAGCCGGAAAAGGCCAAAAATGCAAAAAGCAAAAGAACCCGGCCCGCGTATCCCCGACGATGAAAATTGAAATCTTCTGGCATAGAATTATGTTTCCTGGTATTTAGACGGAAGATGGTTCCGAATGGTTGTAGCGATCCTCCTCTTTTTACGGAAATTTAACAGGTTAAGCCGTAAATGTCCTATTCCCGGCTATAATTTGGCGATTCCCTGGTGATGGTTACATCGTGCGGATGACCTTCAGTCACTCCGGCATTGGTGATCCTGCAGAATTTTGTATCGTGCAGCTTCTCAATGGTCGCCGCACCACAATAGCCCATTCCGGCGCGTAATCCGCCGATCAGTTGGTAAAGCACTTCGTTGAGTGAACCTTTGTAGGCGACGCGGGCGACGATTCCTTCGGGAACCAGTTTTTTGATATCGTCCTCCACATCCTGGAAATAGCGGTCTCTCGAACCCTGCTGCATCGCTTCGATGGAGCCCATTCCCCGGTAGGATTTGTATTTTCTTCCCTGAAAGATGATGGTTTCGCCCGGCGACTCCTCCACACCGGCAAAAAGGGATCCAGCCATGACACTCTGGGCGCCTGCTGCCAGTGCCTTCACTATATCGCCCGAATAACGCAAACCGCCGTCCGCGATAACAGGAACCCCGCTGTTTCTGAGCGCTTTTGCCACATTGTAAATGGCGGAAAGCTGTGGAATGCCAACACCGGCAACGACGCGTGTGGTGCAGATTGAACCTGGTCCTATCCCGACTTTCACGGCATCGGCACCGGCAAAAACCAATTCTGAAGCGGCTTCCGCGGTAGCGATGTTTCCTACGATGATATCTTTTTCAGGATATTTGTTTTTGGCTTTTTTCAACATCTCCAAAACACCTTTGGAATGGCCGTGGGCAGTGTCGATGATGATGGCATCAACATTGGCTTTGACCAGTTCATCGATCCGCTCCATGGTATCAGCGGTGACCCCAACGGCAGCGGCAACCCGCAACCTGCCCTTGTCATCTTTGCAGGAGTTCGGCTTGTCCTTGACCTGGGTAATATCTTTGTAGGTGACCAAACCCATTAGTTTGTTGTTTTTGTCAACTACCGGAAGCTTCTCTATCTTGTATTTCTGAAGGATCTTGGCGGCCTTCTCCAGGTCGGTCGAAATATCCGTGGTAATCAGATTTTGGGAAGTCATCACCTCCGAAATAGGCCGGTTGAAATTACGTTCGAAGCGAAGATCGCGGTTGGTGACAATTCCAACCAGATGACGTTCAGCATCAATAACAGGAATACCTCCGATTTTGTAAGTCTCCATGAGTTTGAGCACATCGCCCACCAGCTTGTCTTTGGAGATGGTGATTGGGTCAAAGATCATTCCGTTTTCGGCCCTTTTGACGATATTCACCTGTTTGGCCTGCTGTTCGATGGTCATGTTCTTGTGGATGACACCGATACCACCCTCGCGGGCAATGGCGATGGCCAGTTTTGACTCGGTGACAGTATCCATGGCTGCCGAAACGATCGGCGTATTGAGTTTGATGTTGCGCGAAAATTGTGAGGAGATATTTACATCCCGCGGTAAAACCTCCGAATAGTCGGGTATTAAAAGCACATCATCGAAGGTCAATCCTTCGAGTACCACTTTATCTGATAAAAATGACATGGGTGTATTTTTTCGTGAGACTTTTGTTGCGCAAAATTAAGAAAAATGAGTGAAAAAATGAATATGTTTGGACAACGATGGATTTGTACCACGAAATATTGCTAAAGCATTGGGGTTATGAGCAGTTCAGGCCTTTGCAGGAAGATATAATCCTTTCGGTAGCTGCCGGGAAAGATACGCTCGGACTCATGCCTACCGGCGGAGGTAAATCCATTACCTTCCAGGTTTTTTCTCTTTCGACTGAAGGTATGTGTTTGGTTGTGACACCTTTGATCGCGCTGATGAATGACCAGGTCGACCATCTCAGATCCAAAGGGATCAAAGCATTGGCGATCTATTCCGGCATGTCGGCAAGAGAGATAGAAATTGCCTGCAACAACGCAGTTTATGGGGATTACAAATTTTTATACGTCTCTCCGGAAAGGCTTTTATCGACCAATTTTCTGGAATATCTGATCCGTTTTAAACTGAATCTGATCACGGTCGATGAAGCGCATTGCATTTCCCAATGGGGATATGATTTTCGTCCGTCGTATCTTAAGATTGCCGAAATCAGGAAGCACTTTCCGAAAGTACCGGTTCTGGCTCTTACAGCAACGGCAACTCCTGAAGTCGTGGAGGATATTCAGGAAAAATTGCTTTTCCCGACAAAAAATCTGCTCAGGAAAAGTTTTGTCAGGGAGAATGTCATCTATCTCGTGCGTCAGAAAGAGGACAAGATAGGTTATCTGATGGAGACGGTGTCAAAGTCAAAAGGCACAGGAATCATCTATGTAAGAAGTCGAAAAAAGTGCCGGGAGATTTCTGATTTGTTAAGGCAGCAAGAGGTTGCAGCCGATTTTTACCACGCCGGGCTCGATCCCGCGTTGCGGAGAGAGAAGCAAAACCAATGGATGAAAGGTACCACGCGGGTGATTGTTGCCACCAATGCCTTTGGGATGGGCATCGACAAGTCCGATGTGCGGTTTGTCCTTCACCTGGATCTTCCTGATTCGATCGAAGCTTATTTCCAGGAGGCCGGAAGGGCGGGCCGCGACGGTCAGAGGTCTCTGGCGCTCATGATTTACAATGGCACCGACAAGCGCAGGCTTCACAAGATGGTCACCGATGCATTTCCGGAGCAAGAGCGAATTCAGGCGGTTTATCAGGCATTGTGCGATTACCTGCAGATAGCGGTCGGAACAGGCAAGAATAAATTTTATACGTTTCAACCGGAGGATTTTGCCCGAAAGTTCAGCTTTCCGGCTACGACGGTGTACCACAGTCTGAAGTTGATGGAAAGGGAAGGCTTCCTGGAGTATACCGAAGATCCTGAAAGTTCCTCAAGGCTCTATTTCCTGGCGCACCGCGATGAACTTTACCGCATCAATCACGAAAGTAAAAATCTGGAACAGCTGATTGGCATGCTTTTGCGTTCCTATACCGGATTGTTCAACGATTATGTAAGAATCGACGAGGTGTTGCTTGCGCGAAGGCTGAATATGTCGGCCGATGAGCTGTATCAAAATCTTAAATTTCTTTCACAGCAAAAGGTCATTCATTATATTCCAAGGAGGGAGGCTCCTGTGGTACAGTTTCTTACCGAAAGGGTGGATGCATCCAGGATACGGATTTCTAATATAAATTACCGCGACCGAAAAAATAATTACCAGATGCGGGTCGATGCCGTGATAGACTATGCCCGGTCGGAGGATCAATGCCGGAGTGTACGGTTACTTGCCTATTTCGGGGAGCGGGAATCCAACTCCTGCGGAGCGTGTGATGTATGCAAAGGAGAGCATCAGTCCGGCATTTCAAATGCTGAGTTTAACGATATCAGTTCCCGCATTCTGGGACTTCTGGCAGCAGGTTCCATGGAAATAAAGGAGTTGAACAGAAACCTGGAAGGTAACGAAAAAAATATTCTTCGTGTCACAAGGTGGATGCTTGACCATGGAAATATCGCGCTCAATGCATCCGGTCAGCTGATAAAAAAGCAATAAAGAAATTCATTTTTTTAGTTAAGTACCTTGACTCACGGAAGTTTGATTACCTTTGCGGCTGTTTAGTTTTTGAGTGATAATGGAAGAAAGATCAATGGATGAATCACTTTTCCAGGATGTAGTTTATTCCAGAAATGTGATCGAATTTGCCACAGTTGCCAATGAATTTTGCACGTTTGCCGAGTCAGTTGGCAACCTCCCAAGAAAAGAGTTCCTGGGGAAGTTACAGAAGATGTTACCCTTACTTTATCTGAAGACTTCGTTGTTACCCGCTTTGAATGAACTGGAAGATTCGGAAGATTCACCCGAGAAATTTGTCACGGAAGAGGATTACAACTTTATCCATCGGAAATTAAGTTCGAAGTTGGGTGAATTTGATAGTTATCCTGAGATTTTTGAACAAGGTATTGCCTTGGGTGAAGCGAACGTTGAAGCCAATATCTCAGAAAATGTGGCCGATATATACCAGGATTTGAAAGATTTTATTCTTTCATACCGGATTGGAACGGTAGAGGTCATGCGGGTCGCTCTTTGGGAGTGCAGAAATAATTTTGAGCAATACTGGGGCCAGAAGCTGGTGAACGGACTGAGGGCGGTTCACGCGCTTATTCACGGGAATGCCAATGTAGAATAGTACTTAAAGTACTTAAAGTTTGGAGTACTTAAAGTTAGAAGAAAGGAAAGTTTGGAGTACTTAAAGTTTGGAGTACTTAAAGTTAGAAGAAAGGAAAGTTTGGAGTACTTGGAGTTTGGAGTACTTAAAGTTAGAAGAAAGGAAAGTTTGGAGTACTTGGAGTTTGGAGTACTTAAAGTTAGAGTCCGGCATAATTAGTTGATTATTAATAGAATAAAAACACAGGAGTTCTGTACCTCTAAGTACTTGAAGTACTCTAAGTACTCTAAGTACTTCTTCTGGCAGGAGCCTGAAAGGTTGACGGGCGTAAAAAGAAGCCGAATTGAGCAATGAGCGAATATATCAAAGAGTTTAAGAAAACCATTACAGACGAGGAGTTATCGGAATTGCCGTTATCCGTATTTGAAGGGAAAATCCATCTGATAGAAAAGGTGGAGGAGTTCACCGCGGCCGTAAATTATCTGAAGAAGCAACCCATTCTTGGGTTCGATACAGAGACACGTCCGGCCTTTAAAAAAGGGCAGAGCCATCAGGTCGCGCTGCTTCAGCTTTCAACGGCTGATGAGGCGTTTCTATTCCGGACCAACATGATTGGCCTTTCTCCCGGACTCATCAAAATACTATCCTCTCCGGGTATCCTAAAAATTGGCGTGGCCATCCGGGATGACATCAAAATACTGCAGAAAATTACTCCTTTCAAACCCGGCGGATTTATCGAGCTTCAGGAGATGGTCAAATTATATGGCATAGAAAATTTTAGCCTAAAGAAATTGGCTGCCATCATTCATGGGGTTCGTATATCCAAATCTCAACGTCTTACCAACTGGGAAGCCCCGGTACTGACAGAACAACAACAGGTTTATGCCGCCACGGATGCCTGGATTTCATATAAAATATACATTGGACTCACCCAAAAATAACCCCATGCAACCATTGGCAAACGTTATTTTAAAAAAGGGCAAAGAGGAGTCGATGGAACGATTTCATCCCTGGGTTTTTTCCGGAGCCATCGACAGGATCGAAGGTACCCTGGAAGAGGGCGATCTTGTTAGCGTCCTGAAGCATGATAAAACAATTATTGGATACGGCCATTGCGCCATCGGATCCATTGCCGTGCGGATTTTCTCCTTTGGCGAAACCATTCCGGACAATGATTTCTGGAAAAGGCGGATCGAACAGGCCTATCTGCTTCGTCAAAAGATGGGGCTGACAGATGATCCGGATACCAACGTTTACAGGCTTATCCATGGCGAAGGGGATGGAATGCCAGGATTAATCGCGGATTATTACAACGGCACCATTGTCCTTCAGGCCCATACGGTTGGCATGTGGCTGGTTCGGGAATCAATCACCGGGGCGCTCAAAGCTGTTTTGGGAAATAGGCTGGTTGCTGTTTATGATAAAAGTGCCAAAACATTGCCCTTCAAAGCGGATATCGAAGCCAAGGACGGCTATCTTTTTGGGTTGTCTTCGGCGGGTGAAGTGCTGGAATATGGCAATCGCTTCAAAGTCGACTGGTTGGAAGGACAAAAGACCGGTTTCTTCATCGACCAGCGCGAGAACCGTAAATTACTGGCTGCTTATGCCAAAGACAAGTCGGTGCTTAACATGTTCTGCTACACCGGAGGCTTCTCCTTTTCGGCTATGCAGGGAGGCGCGAACCTGGTGCATTCGGTCGATTCATCCGCCAAAGCCATTGAGCTGACAAACGAGAATGTGGAGTTGAATTTTCCGGGGGATACGCGCCACGAGGCTTTTGTAGCTGATGCTTTCGACTTTATGCAGGAGATCAAAAACAAGTACGATGTGATCGTGCTTGATCCTCCGGCGTTCGCCAAGCACAGAAATGTGCTTTCGCAGGCATTGCAAGGTTATAAACGACTCAATGCCAAAGCTTTTCAGCAAATAAAAGCCGGAGGCATACTTTTTACCTTTTCCTGCTCGCAGGTCGTGACCCGGAACAACTTCCGCGAAGCCGTCTTTTCGGCTGCCGCGATAGCCGGACGGGAGGTGCGTATCTTGCACCAGTTGTCTCAACCGGTAGATCACCCCATCAATATCTACCATCCCGAAGGTGAATACCTCAAAGGACTGGTACTGTATGTAGAATAACAATGTTCATCTTATCTATAAAAAATTGAATTTCACAGATTTTGACTTTACACACGATGTCCTGGACGGCTTGTCCTCCATGGGCTTCGAAAAATGCACCCCGGTTCAGGAGTTTGCCATTCCTGTTATTTTAAAGGGGAAAGACCTGATTGCCTGCGCCCAGACCGGTACTGGAAAAACTGCGGCCTACCTGCTTCCGATCCTCAACAACATCTCCCGGGAGGGGCATACCGGGATGCACACACTGATTATTGCGCCCACGAGGGAGCTGGTTTTACAAATTGACCAGCAAATAGAGGGCTTCTCATATTTTACCGGAGCCTCCTCACTTGCCGTTTATGGCGGTGGCGTTGGTGCCGCCTTCGATCAGCAGAAATCTGCTTTGGTACAGGGAGCTGACATCATTGTTGCAACACCCGGCAGGCTTCTGTCGCACATCAACATGAAGTATTCCGATTTCAGCACCATCCAAACATTGATTCTGGATGAGGCCGACCGGATGCTTGACATGGGATTTTTCGATGACATCATGCGGATTATTGGAGAGTTGCCCGTCGAGAGACAGACGCTCCTGTTTTCGGCAACCATGCCTCCCAAGATAAGGCAGATGGCAGGGATGATTTTAAGGAGCCCCGAGCAGATCAATATTGCCATCTCCAAACCCGCCGAAAACATCATTCAGGCAGCCTACATGGTGTATGAAGGGCAAAAGGTGCAGTTAGTCAGAGAGTTACTTAGAGGAAAAACGGATTACAAAAGTGTCCTGATCTTTACCTCGCGCAAAGCCAATGTGAATGGGCTGGTTCGCGAGCTTCGCCGGATGGGATTTTCCGCGGATGGTATGCTGTCTGATCTTGAACAGAAAGAACGTGAAGAGGTGATGCTGCGTTTCCGTAACCGGGAAACCCAGATTCTTGTTGCCACGGATATAGTCTCGCGTGGCATCGACATTGACAGCATCGACCTGGTGATGAACTACGACGTGCCGCGTGATCCGGAGGATTATGTTCACCGCATCGGTCGGACGGCCCGTGCTTCGCAGTCGGGAGTGGCCATCACGCTAATCTCCGACAACGACATGCACGATTTCAGGAAAATTGAAGAGCTGATCGAGCGCGATATCATCAAGATTCCTTTGCCTGCCGGCATGGGAATCGGACCCGAATACAATCCTTCCATCCGCAGAAAGATGGCGCCAAGATCTTCCTCAGGAGGAGGCAGAGGCGGCGATAGAAGGGCGCCTGCCAAAAAGGATTTTCGCCACCGTGATCGGGGGAATCACCAGGGACATAAGAAGGACTAGGAGAAGAGAGGGGGCGACTAGGCGACTAGGCGATGGGGTGAGTGGTTTAAAACAAAATGAGAACAGTGCATATACAGTATTGCATTTGGACGGGTATTATGATGGCATTGTATTCGTTGATACAATCCTGGCAGGGTTCAAATCGGCTTATATCATCATTGACAAAATAAAGCCTGCTGCTTAAAATCCCTAAAACTTTTTTTAAATATTTCCAACCCTGCTTCAATATGAGAGGGAACGCCCGTAACTTTATGGTAATAACGTTATGCGCGCTAAAACCTGTGGCACGAAAAAGAAAACAGGAATTGAAATTTGAAGGATTATTTAAAAATTTGAACGATGAAAGAATTAAATGATGAGGAATTGAAACAATTAGACGGCGGACTTGTTGGTGTAGACGATGTGATATTTGGTCTGACAATGGCATTTTTTGGGACTGTCCTCAGTGATTGGGATGGCTTCAAAAAAGGGATTATGAGTGCTTTCTATTTCTAAATTTAGTAAAGCTATTTATTATGAAAGATTTAAATAGGAGTGAATCAATGGAAATAAATGGTGGTAGTCTTGGCATGGATGTTGGATGGTTCATCGGTCAGATTATCAGCGGACATTTTGCATCAGCTCATGGTATAGTTGAAGCCTTGGTTGATTATCAAATTTTATATTCTAAAAAGTAGATATTAGCTGGCATAATTTTTCCGAAAGGCAAAATTGTGCCAACTATTCTTAATAAACGATGTTATTATATACATTTACTATTATAATATTTTAAATGAAATTTTTTAACAGAGTGACTATTAAAGATAGGTGGTTACGAGTGCTCATAATTATAGCAATCTACTTTTTGTCAAAAAGATATTTATTCGATAACTGGGATTACATTAAGCAATCAATTTCCAACCTTTTTTGAACAGATAGACCAATAAAGATGATATCTATCTATAGATTAATTGTAAGAAATAAGAGAGTCCTATCTGTGTTTTTTGGGATTTTGGCAGTTTATCTTGTTTTTCAATTTGGAATGAGAATTGGAGACTTTTTTTACATGCTGACTCATTAGCATAAATGGCTATTCAATCTTATTCACATCGATGACCACATGCTTGATGGTTTCATTTTTTGATCCGAATGAGTAGGAGTAGGAGATATGAACCAGTCCATCGGATGTTTGGATAAGGCAAGGGTAGGAGAAGCTGCCCTTTTTGTCGGGTGAGACTTCGATGACCTCTTTCCTGTACCAGCTCTTTCCTTCATCGCCGGATAGGTAAAGTGAAAGTTGGTAACGCCCGCCGTTGATATCGTTTCCGAAATAGACCCACCTCCCATCTTTTAAAACTGATAGTTCGACACTTGCTTCGTTGGGAATATCACTCTTTTTTGCCGGTGACCACGACTCGCCCTGGTCGGTTGAAGTGCTTATCATCACTCTCGCCGGGGCGTCGCCGCTGTCGCGCATGTAAGCCACAATTTCGCCGCTATTGCGAACTGCCAGAGCCGGTTGAATTGGTCCGCGGCCTACAATCGGCAAGCTCGGACGCCAGGTGGCACCGTTGTCGTCCGAAATTGCCACCATCGACATGTTGAGCCCGTCAGAATAAAGAGGAAGCAAAATTCTTCCGCTCGCGAGCGTTATCGGCGGAATGCGGGTCATCCAGCCGAAGCTGCGTTTCATCTTGTCTTTGCTGGCAGCGATGATCATATCGTCGTATTTCGGGGCATAGGCTGCCCACCCGCGATCCGGGTCATCCAGCTCCTTGAACTTTTTGGCTACTTCGCTCGCGAAGCTGTCGTCGGGCTTGAGCAGAATATCATCCTGCCAATTCCAAACGGGAGCTCCATCCGCCAGGAAATTCGCTGAAGTGCGGAAACGAAGGATTGAAAATTGCCACTCATTGGCCTGAACAGCAATCCAAAAGATGAACAGTTTGCCCTCTTTGTTAAGGAAAAGAACAGGATTGCAATCGGGAATTCCTTTGGTGTCAGCCATTAAAAAGGGTGTAGCCCATGCGTTGGTCCCTTTCTTCTGACGGGATCCCATTATACGGACATCATCGGCAGAACGTTCTCCGTTGCCCTGAAACCAGCAAGCCAGAAGATCACCATTTTGCAGTTGAACGATTGAACTTCCATGAGTGTGTTCGGATTGAAATGGGAAGAGAAATTCCTGCTGTACAATGGCTTTGGAGGTGATGGTGTTTTGGGCCCGGCTACACATAAAAATAGGCAATAGTGCAACTAGTATTAGTAGCTTCCTTGTCATTTGAAAAAGTATTAGTAGTTGAATTCAGCATGAAAGGTAAGAATTGATTTGGGGAAAATCAGCCCTTTCTTTCTTCAAGCATTTTAATAATCTTATCAAGTTTATCTACCTCCATAGAATTCAGTTTCTTCGCCAAAGCTTCGATTTCAATTTTTGCATCAATGTTTGTCTGATAATCAGCCTGTGCCTGCACTCTGTCCCTGTCGTTCTGCCTGTTTTGCGACATCATGATAATGGGCGCCGCATAAGCTGCCTGAGTAGAAAAAACCAGATTGAGCAGAATAAATGGATACACATCCCAGTGGTAAACATAACCAATAAGGTTCAAACCCATCCACAGAACAACAAGAATTGTCTGGACGATGATAAATCGCCAGGAACCCATTCCTTTGGCCACAGAATCAGCTAAATGGCTACCAAAACTGAGGGTTTCCTTGTGTTTTTCGTGCCAGGTTTTTTGATGTTCCATTTTCCTAAAGTGTGTTAAAGACCTTTCGATGACATTTATTTTGTCTGTTTAGGTGTCTCTATGCCGAAAAGATCGAATGGTTTTTTGCTGAAACTCTCTTTTAATAAAGTAATGGTGAGGACTATGAAGACCGCGAAAGCCAGCACGATCAGAATCTGGGTCCAGGAAGTTTTTTGAATCTCTTGCCTGTCTTTTACTTCACAAACCTCGCCCGGACAGTATTGCGCTTTTTCCTTGTAGATCAAGGAATACATCTTGCATCCGATGCAGATGCCAAAAGCCGATTCGAAGAAGAGAAAGATCAGGCAAATCAGACAGATTATGCCGGTAATGGGGCTGTAGGAATTAACCACTACGAGTAAAATAAACATGGTCAAAGCCAGGATAACGCCAATGATCCAGGCGAATTTTTTCTGCTTGGCCCCGACATATTCCGGGGTTTGGTTCCTGACTATCAGCCGGCCGATAATCAGTGACGGTGAGAATTTTGGACTCACAAAAACACGAACCACGATGTCTGCCAGGAAGATTACCACTGCAAATTTTAGAGGGGTGAAATTTCCTTTCGTCACCACTGTGATGATGGTGATAAACATCATCAAAAACAGGATGCCTGCCGCGGCCCTGATCTCACGTTCGTTCAATACAGGTATGCTGTAACCCGGTACCTCTTCTCCAAATTTAAATACTTTGCTCATAGGTTCTTATTTAATTATTTTAGGGTATTACGACAGGAATCGGCGATCGTTACAAAAAGCAAAAATTTATTTAAGTACCGGAATCCGTCTGATCCATTTGCCTGGAAGCTATCCGTCTCTTTCTGTACCGCTTATAAAATATCCAGGCAACGGAAATAATTAGAATGAACGGCCAGATCATGATTAGCCAAAGGACTAATGAAAGTAGCTTTGCCCAACCGTTGCTGATCGATTTCTTGATTCGTTCGGTGAATTTATCTTGTTGTACGGGTTTGTAAGTATAATCTTTCAGCTTAAAGATGTTGATATCCAGGGTACTGAATGCAATCTGATTGGAGAGGTATTTCAGCTGTTTTTCGCGGCTTTCGAGCTCTTCCTGCAGGGAGCGGATGCTCTCCTGGATTTCGAGAATATCCTTCACAGTATTGGCTTTGGTCAGCAGTTCCTTGTACCGTTTGAGGTAATCGCGCTTGCTTTCGATGCGCGTTTCGATGTCGATATACTCTGACGTGACATCCCTTGAATGAATGCTCTTTCCGGTGACCTCATTCCCGCCATTTTCGATGGCTGATAGCACATTCTCAAAATTTTCTGCCGGGATGCGCAGTTTGAGGTCGTAAGAAGTGGTTCTGTCATCGTTTTGCAGCTCTTCGTTGTCGTAAAAGGCATTGAATTTCCTGGCCAGCTGATCAATAGAGCTCTTTGCCGCGGCAATATCATTGGTTTTGATGGAGATGCGGCCATCTTTGATAATTTTCTTCGCATCCGCGGAAGCGGAATTCTGCGTTTGTACAGAACCGGAGCCGGTCTGATTCATATTTTCTTCTGCCTTGGCCATCATGGGGGCGGCAAATTTGGCTGCCCGTTGAAAAACAGGCGCTTCCGCGAATGCGGTGGTCGTTTCGGCGGCATCTCTGCTGGAAGAATTGTGGCACGCAAAAGTTGATAACAGCAGAATCAGGGCAGTCAGGAGCGATAGCTTTCTCATTGGTTCATTTATTTAGCTTCCGTGAAGATAATAATTTTCATCCGCTTTCAAGGCTTTGTAGCGACGACCCCACCATTTGTATTTGGTAAAGGAGGTATAAACGATGATCCTTTCCACTATTTTGAACCGCATGGACCAGTGGACGATCCGGTACCACAGCGCCATCAGGGTAACAAAGAACACCGGTTCGACTACCATTTTGAGCAAGCTGTTCTCCATTGGGAAAACATAGGCATCGAAATATTTGTAAAAAGCAATCATGAAAACCAGGCTAAAAAACAGGCTAAATCCCAGGATGTACCCATGCCCTGTCTCGATGGCTCTTTTGGGGCAATTGCCCATGCACTTCATGCAGCTTTCGCAATTGAAGGTCCAGAATGGCCTCCTGTCAACTTTGATGATGGCTTTTACCGGACAACCTTTCAAGCAAATATCACAGTTGTCGCAATCCCGCGAAGCATAGAATGTTTTGGCAAAAAAGAATCGTCCCACAAAATAGTAGCCCAATGCAATCGGCGCAAGAAGGAGATCGTAAACTTCAATGAGCGCCTTGAAAGAGGTTTTGCCCGAGTAGATCGTGTTGGCAAAAGTACGCACTCTTTCCTTGTTCTTTTCGTTCAGAAACTGTACCGTGCGGGCATTGAGCCCGGGGTGAAGCGAGATCCGGTTCGAAGGCATATCAACAGGCTTTATCGCTCGAATTGAATACCCTTTGAGCTTTAAAATGATGCCGGACAAATAAAATGCAATGCCGGTCAAACCGGGAGTGATCCAGCGACCTATCAGCATTCCTGCCCTGGTATTCATCAACACCACCTTGTTGTTTCCTTTTGGAAAGTGCCGGATAAATCGCAGCATGACGGGTGGATAGTTGAACCCATGTACCGGTGAGACAAACACAACCAAGGCATCAGGATCCGGCGGCTCCATGGTAAAAAGGTCGATTTGTGCAATGTTATTTACTTCGCTTTCGACGGCATTTTCTTTGGCGACATGGGTCAGCCACATGGCTACGTTTCTTGCATTTCCGGTTCCGGAAAAATAGTAGATACAGACTTTTTTGAAGGCATTTCGATCAAAGCTCTTTGCGACGTCCATGGCATGAAATTTTAATCTGTCACATTGTACCGGATGCTCCTTAATTTGAAAACGCCATAGGTAAAATCTCCTTCAGGATAATTCCAGATGGCTTTGCCAACTGTTGGAATCCATCTTGCTTCAAATTCCCGGTAATGGAAAATTGGTGTTGTCCATCGCATTTGCTTGATGGTCCCGTCATCCTGCAAGGCAGATCTGTCGTCTGAA
>JANYJT010000008.1 GCA_025358395.1 Bacteroidia bacterium | reverse complement strand
CGAAAGTCACTTGATCATTTTCTTTGATTTGATCGATTAAGCCAGTTACGTGTACAAAGTACTCATTTTGAGACTCATCGTCTTTGATAAACCCAAATCCTTTTGTTACATTAAAGAATTTGACAATTCCTTTACTCATTTGTTATTATAATTTTAATTCGGATCAAAGGTAATAATATTTATAACAAAACATTAACCTGCCTGAAGTCGCAAAGTACTGATTCTTTCAATTTTTTCTGTGGCAAATTCAGGGGTTATGACCATGCTTGTTCCGCCATCCGACGGCATGTCGAACATGGCATCGATCATGATTGTTTCGCAGATGGAACGCAGTCCGCGAGCGCCTAATTTGAATTCAATGGCTTTGTCTACAATAATATCGAGAGTCTCTTCCTTAAACTCTAGTTTAATACCGTCCATTTCGAACAGTTTGTGGTACTGTTTCACAATGGAATTTTTTGGTTCGGTCAATATTCTGCGCAATGAGTCACGGTCGAGTGGAACAAGGTATGTCAATACCGGCAAACGACCTACGATTTCCGGGATTAAACCAAAAGCGCGCAAATCTTGCGGAGATACATACTGAAGCAGATGATCACGGTCAATTTTACCGTGTTCAGCGATGGCTTTGTAGCCAACGACTTTAGTATTCAGCCTCAATCCGATTTTTCTTTCTATTCCTTCAAAAGCACCTCCGCAAATGAATAAAATATTCTTTGTATCCACCGGAATCATCTTCTGTTCAGGGTGCTTTCTGCCTCCCTGTGGCGGTACATTCACGATGGCGCCCTCGAGTAACTTCAGTAAACCTTGCTGCACGCCCTCGCCTGATACATCGCGGGTAATGGAAGGGTTATCGCCTTTCCGCGCAATTTTATCAATTTCATCAATGAAGACAATTCCGCGTTGTGCCGCATCCACGTTGTAATCAGCAGCCTGGAGCAATCTGGTAAGAAGACTTTCGATGTCTTCACCAACATAACCGGCTTCTGTCAAAACTGTAGCATCCACAATCGTAAAAGGGACATGAAGCATTTTGGCAATTGTCTTAGCCAGCAATGTCTTGCCAGTTCCTGTCGGACCTACCAGGATGATGTTCGATTTCTCGATTTCAGTCCCGTCGTCAGTGATTTTTTGATTCAGCCTTTTGTAGTGGTTATAGACTGCCACAGAAAGGATTCTTTTGGCATCATCCTGTCCTATCACATATTGATCAAGAAATGCTTTGATTTCTTTCGGCTTCTTGAGTTCCACGCCTTTCAGATCGAAGCCAACATTTTTCTTAAACTCCTCTTCGACAATTGAATGCGCCTGTTCAATACAGTTCTCACAAATATGACCCTCCATGCCTGCAATGAGCAGTTGGACATCCTTTTTCTCCCGTCCGCAAAACGAACATCGATCAACTTTCTTCATCCTATCAATTTTATTCAACGGTCGTGGTCTTAGAATTATTTTTTCTGACGGACCAGTATTTCATCTATCATGCCATATTCTTTGGCTTCTTCGGCAGTCATCCAGTAGTCCCTGTCAGAATCCTTCTCTACTTTTTCAACTGTCTGACCCGAATGGAATGCAATGATCTCATACAATTCCTTTTTAAGCTTCGAGATTTCCCTTGCGGTAATTTCGATGTCAGATGCCTGACCCTGAGCACCACCCATGGGTTGATGGATCATGATCCTGGAGTGTTTCAGAGCCGAACGTTTCCCCTTTTCACCGGCGGTCATCAATACAGCAGCCATCGATGCTGCCATTCCGGTACAGATCGTAGCGATGTTGCAATTGATGTATTGCATGGTGTCATAGATGCCTAATCCGGCGTGTACGGATCCTCCGGGAGAATTAAAATAGATTTGTATATCTTTCCCGGGATCAGATGATTCCAGAAAGAGCAGCTGTGCCTGGATGATATTGGCCACGTAGTCATCGATTGGAATACCCAGAAAAATAATCCTGTCCATCATTAACCTGGAGAAAACATCCATTTGGGCGATGTTCATCTGACGCTCTTCGATGATCGTCGGGGAAATATAACTGGCGTGTATTGATTCAAACTTATGAAGGGATAAACTGCTTATTCCCATTTGTTTAGTCGCAAATTTGCGAAATTCATCACTTTTAAGGCTCATGGCAAAATGATTTAAAATGAAAAACTTTGTGATAATCGAACCATTTCCTTCTTTTTAAAAAGCAAAAGGTCCGATCCACAAAGTTACTAAAAATACCCTGATCAATGAATTATCGGTGTGATAATATCATGAAAGCAGGTGTCTATTTTTCAAAAAGGTCGTCGAAAGCTTTCTGGGTAACCGTTTTCACTTCCAGCCCGGCATTGATTTTGATGTATTCAAGAACCAGCGTTTCCGCTTTCTTTTCAATCAGACGATGACGCTCTTCCTCATTCTTAAGGATAGATTTAGCATAATTGTCGAGGTACTCATCCGGCACACTAAACATTCCATATTGGCGGAATTGCATAAGCGCCATCTCTTTGGCAGACGCAACTACATCATCCTCAGTGACCTGCAATTGATTGTCTTTGGAAAGACGATTCTTTATCAGGGTCCACTCCAGATCCTTTACAAAATGGCTGAACTCTTCTTCTACCTGCTCTTTCGTAATTTTTTCGTTGGAGTAAACCAACCATCTTTTCAAAAACTCTTCAGGCAACTTCATGCCAACGAAATTGACCAGGGCTTCCTTCGTATCGAGCAAAAAGCGGTATTCTGATGAATATCTAAGGTTTACTTTCAGATCTTCGGCAATCTTTTCCTTAAATTCTTCAATAGTTGTAATATCGGTCACTCCACCCAACGATTTTTTGAACATCTCTTCGTTAAGTTCCGCAGGGATGAAGGTATTAACTTTGGAAACGGCCAATTCAAAATCCGATACAAGCGTTTCGGCCTGGGCATCATCAATTTTCAGGACTTGCTTCAGATAGTGGTCATTTTCGAAGGCTGATTTCAGGTTTACCTTCACTAAATCAGCCGCCCTCAGTCCCAGGAGAGATTTTTTTGATTTTTTAGCCACCACCATTTGAAGTGATACCTGGGCATCTTCCACCTGAATTCCACCTTCCAAAACTACCCCATTTTCATCGAGTTGCCTGAGACTGCAAATCAGGTTGTCCTTTTCAGTAGAAATTTCCGCATCCACATAACTTCCAAAACGGTTCTGGAATGCTTCAACCTGATTGTTGATCATCTCATCATCGATATTGATCTCGAAATAGGGCATTTTTCCTGTTTTTTGAAAATCCAGGTCGATAGCCGGTGAAATACCAATGTCAAAAACGAATTCGAAAGTATCATCATGATCGAAGTCGATTGGTTTTTGCTCAGTTTCGTTGGGAAGAGGTTCGCCTAAAATCTGGAGCTTTTCATCGTTGATATATCTTGTCAGTTCATTGCTTAGCATCTTGTTGATCTGCTCAGCCAGTACTGCCTTACCATACATTTTTTTGATTAACCCTGCTGGCACCATTCCCTTGCGGAAACCAGGCATATTCGCCTTTTTACGGTAATCTTTCAGCGTCTCATTAACTGTTGCCTCATAATCACTCTTCTCAATTGACAACCTGATAACGGCGTTCAGCTCATCTGTGTTTGTTCTGGAAATCTGCATTGAATTGTTGTATTAGTTAACATTTTAATCTGCTAACATTTTGATTCTTTAAAAATTAAAAGTATTCTCTCACATAAAAAGGAACATCGGCTCCTCTTACATTTAAAAAAACCGCCAGAGCTTCCGGCAAAGAAGAGGCGGTTGTTCATTTTCAAGTGCGGACGAAGGGACTCGAACCCCCACGCCTCTCGGCACCAGATCCTAAGTCTGGCACGGCTACCAATTACGCCACGTCCGCATTTTTCGAGCTGCAAATATACGATTAATTTTAATTCTGCCTATCTGCAATAATAATTGTAATGACATCGTAGAGACGCGTTTGAAACGCGTCTCCATTTATACCAAAATAAAGTCATCTTTAACAGTGTCGATTTGTGCCCAATTAATAAATATCAACTGGCATCAATTAAGATGAATTTAAACGGAGACGCATAATTAAACGGAGACGCATAATTATGCGTCTCTACGCATTACCACTAACTTCATCAATTTCTTCTGCGCCTTTCCGCACCGGCTTGCGAAGTTCAAAATTCTGCCCCAGATAGAGCCTGCGAACTTCATCATCGGCTGCCAATTCCTCGGCAGTACCACTATTCAGGATCCGACCGTCGTAGAGAAGATATGATCTGTCGGTGATGGAAAGGGTCTCATGAACATTGTGATCTGTAATCAGAATTCCAATATTCTTATCTTTCAATTTGAATACAATCTGCTGAATATCCTCCACTGCAATCGGGTCGACTCCGGCAAAAGGTTCATCGAGCAGAATGAATGCCGGATTGATCGCCAGACATCTGGCAATCTCTGTTCTCCTGCGTTCTCCCCCAGATAGCTGTATCCCAAGGCTTTTACGTATTTGTTGCAATCCGAATTCCGTCAGCAAAGACTCCAGCTTTTCATGTTGGTAGTCTTTGGAAAAATCTGTCATCTCAAGAATGGACTTTATGTTGTCTTCCACGCTCATCTGTCTGAAAACGGAAGCCTCCTGAGCCAGATAGCCTATTCCAAGCTTGGCCCTTTTATACACTGGGAAAGTCGTAATCTCCGTGTCGTCCAGAAAGATATTCCCTCCATCGGCTTTAATAAGTCCAACGATCATGTAAAAAGAGGTCGTTTTCCCGGCACCGTTGGGTCCAAGCAATCCAACAATCTCCCCCTGCTGCAATTCGATTGAAACACCCTTTACAACAGTCCGGTTACGGTAACGTTTGACGATATTTTCCGCTCTTAATTTCATGGCTATATGGTCTATAGTTGTTCATTTATCATTGAGTACTTAGAGTACTTAGAATACTTGGAGTACTTAAAGTTGGGAACTCCCAATATTAGTGCATATATGGAAGGAGGCGAAGTACTTGAAGTACTCTAAGTATTCTAAGTACTTTAGGCACTTCTTCTATGCTTCCAGCAAATCCGAATCGTTTCTTCTCTTCTCAACCATCCTCGCCATTAGAATACCTAGCTCATACAAAAGCGCCAGTGGACCTGTGACAAGCAACATACTAAATGCATCGGGAGGAGTGATAATGGCAGCCAGACAAAGCAGGACAATAAAGGCGTGTTTGCGGTAAGCCTTAAAAAAAGAGGTTCCGGCCAAACCCACCTTCGCGAGAAAATACATGACAATGGGAAGTTCAAAAACAATGGCGCTTCCCAAAACGATCGTGGTAACGGAGCTGATGTAAGATGTAAGATTAATTTGATTGAGAACCTCCTGACTCACCTGATAACTGCCAAAGAAATGGGTGGTTAACGGAACGATCAGAAAATAACCAAAACTGACTCCCAGCAAGAAAAGAAAAGTACTATAAAAAACAGCGGCAGTCACATGCTTTCTCTCGTTCTCATACAAAGCCGGACGAACAAAACGCCAGAATTCCCAAAGAATGTAAGGAATGGAAATTATGATGCCGCCAATGATAGCCAGATTCAAATGTATACTAAACTGACCGGCCAGCTCAATGTTGATCAGCTGGAATGGTTTGGTGTTGATGGCAAGATCTGGTGAGTTCAATTGGACAGCCAGCCAGCCAAAAAAGCGGTTTGTAATAAAATTGGGGCTCCTGGGAGCCAAAATTACATCATCAAAGATAAATTGTCTGTTAAGGAAAACGATTACCCCAAAAAACACAACTGCCGCCGAAGAACGGACCAAATGCCATCTCAGTTCTTCCAGATGCTGGAGGAAAGACATTTCTTTTCCCTTCGTACTGCTGTCGTCAGTACCTTTCTGGAAAATGGATTTTTTTTGTTTTTCTGCCATGAAAAATCAGCGTGATTTAAACTCAAAATTTGTCGCAAATATACAATTCTTTGCCCACAAGAATGTACTTGAAACGCATTGTATATGAATGTTAAATTTTATTGTAATTAAATAATTGTCTTGTTTGCAGGACAATATTTTATAACTTAGTGTTTTTAATAAAATATGGATAGAAAAGTATAATGACTATTGACGATAAAAATTCTCTAACTACTGAATTACAAAAATATTTCGGATTTGACCGCTTTAAAGGCCAGCAGGAAGATGTGATAAAAAGCGTGCTGGCCGGGCACGACACTTTCGTCTTAATGCCTACCGGAGGAGGCAAATCCCTTTGTTACCAATTGCCGGCCTTGCTTCAGGAAGGCACCGCTATTGTCATTTCCCCACTGATTGCTTTGATGAAAAATCAGGTCGATGCAATCAGAAGTTTCAGCGTTCATGACGGCATAGCTCATTTTCTCAACTCCAGCCTGACTAAATCTGCCATTCAGAAAGTAAAGGAAGACATCGGCAAAGGTCAGACAAAACTACTCTATGTCGCACCCGAATCGCTTACCAAACAGGAAAATATTGACTTTCTGAAAACCATTAAAATATCCTTTTATGCCATTGATGAGGCGCATTGCATCTCTGAGTGGGGGCACGATTTCAGACCTGAATATCGTCGGATCAGGCCTATTGTCAATGAAATAGGGCAGGCTCCAATCATTGCTCTGACCGCTACAGCCACGCCAAAGGTACAGAGTGATATTCAGAAGAACCTGGGAATGCTCAATGCCAATGTATTCAAATCTTCCTTCAACAGGCCAAACCTTTTTTATGAGGTCCGGCCAAAATTGAAGGCAAAAGATCAGATCATCCGCTTGTTCAGGACCAACGTGGGCAAGTCTGCCATTGTATATTGCCTGAGCCGCAAAAAGGTAGAGGAGATCACCGAACTGCTTCAGGTAAACGGAATCAAAGCACTGGCATATCATGCAGGGATGGATTCAACGACCCGTTCCAACAACCAGGATAAATTTTTGATGGAAGAGGTTGATGTGATCGTAGCTACTATCGCCTTTGGCATGGGAATCGACAAACCGGATGTCAGGTTTGTTGTTCACTACGATATTCCAAAATCTCTGGAGGGCTTCTACCAGGAGACCGGCCGGGCTGGCCGCGATGGCGGGGATGGTCGTTGCATCACCTTCTATAGTTACAAGGATATCCAGAAGCTCGAGAAATTCATGCAGGGAAAACCTGTCGCTGAGCAGGAAATTGGCAAACAGTTGCTTTTGGATACCGTTGCTTTTGCCGAATCTTCTCTCTGTAGGCGGACCATCCTACTGCACTACTTCGGGGAAAAATACATCACAGAAAATTGTGAGCATTGCGACAACTGCCTGAATCCCAAAGAACTGATAGAAGGCAAGGAAATGGTCACACTTGCGCTGCAAGCCGTTCTTGATGTCAAGGAACAATGTAAAAGTGAGCACCTCGTCAATATTCTTATCGGAAATGAAACGGCTCTGGTTAAATCCTTCATGCACAACCAACTGGAGATATTTGGCGAAGGCGACGACCACAAGGACAAATTGTGGAATGCCGTTTACCGGCAATGCATCATCGCAGGCTTCCTGATTAAGGACATAGAAAACTATGGCGTGCTTAAAATGGGTCCCAAAGGAAGAACCTATCTCAGCAATCCACAGCCATTCACAATTGTAAAGAACCACGACTACGAAGCGGAGGAAGAGTCAGATGAAGTACCGCAAGGAGCTGGTACTGCGGGTGATCCGGAACTTTTTTCGATTCTGAAGGATCTGCGAAAGAAAGTTGCTGTTAAAAACAATCTGCCTCCATTTGTCATCTTTCAGGACCCCTCGCTGGCCGATATGTCTATTCAATATCCCACTACACTGGACGAACTGCAAAACATTATCGGGGTTGGACAAGGCAAAGCACAACGCTACGGCAAACCTTTCGTCGAATTGATTAAAAAGCATGTTGAAGACAACGGAATAGAGCGCGCCCAGGATTTTGTCGTACGCTCTGTAGCGAACAAGTCTAAAAATAAGGTATTTATCATCCAGAATATCGATCGCAAATTACCCCTCGATGAGATTGCCGCTTCCAAAGATATGGACATGGTTACTTTGTTAACTGAAATTGAGGCAATTGTAAATTCAGGGACGAAAATAAACATTGACTACTACATTGAAGAGATCATGGACGAAGACCAGATCGAGGATATCTTCAACTATTTCAAGGAAGATGCCGAAACTGATTCCATGGAGGAAGCTATTGCCGAACTGGGCGACGACTATGAAGTTACCGAAATCAGATTAGTCAGGATTAAGTTTCTGGCTGAAATGGGGAATTAGTAAGCTGTTCGCCAATCGCTGACAGCTTACTAATTCTACCTACCACTATTTATTGATATTGAATCTCTTAATCACATTTCCATCCTTACTTCGGAAGATGATTGTATAGACCCCTGATGAAGTATTTGGGAGGTTGATTTCCTGAGTGAACTCCCCGTTGATCATCACTCCCGGCAGTTCATGGATTTTCTGCCCAAGCTGGTTAAAGATCAAAATGGTGAATTCCTGCTC
>JANYJT010000297.1 GCA_025358395.1 Bacteroidia bacterium | reverse complement strand
GGGAATGGAGAGCCAACAATGCATCCCGATTTTGCTGCAATCATCGATGATACCATCCTGTTAAGGAATGAATTGTCCCCAAAATCGAAAATTGCTGTTTTGTCTAACGCTACGATGTTGCACAAATCAAGCGTTGTCGCGGCATTAAAAAGGGTAGATGACAATATTCTTAAACTTGACTCCGGAATTTTGGAGACCATTTTACTACTTAACAAACCAGTGAGAAAGCTTGATCTTACCACGCTGGTCAGTCATTTAAAAAAATTTGAAGGGGCACTAACCATTCAGACCATGTTCTTGAAAGGATCCATTGATGGTCATCCTTTTGATAATACCTCTGAGCTGGAAAACGAAATGTGGATAAGGCTACTAAAGGAAATACGTCCTAAGTCAGTGATGATTTACTCCATTGCCCGGGATACTCCGGCTCAAAATCTAATTGGTATTCCGTTGTCAAAGTTAAAAGAAATTGGAAAAAGGGTAGAAAGGGAAACTTCCTTATCAGTTCAGGTAAGTGGCTAAAATTATAAATATATGCAAATAGAGATACTGCAACTCACTGAAGGGGCAAGGAAGGCAAAAGGAACAACTGTTGTGATTGATGTTTTCCGTGCCTTTTCAACTTCCTGCTATTTAATTGCGGCAGGTGCGGCAAGGATAATACCCGTTGAACAAGTAGAAGAGGCGATCCGTTTAAAAGAGAAATACCCGGAAGCAATCCTGCTTGGTGAGAGGAATGAAAAAAAGGTACCCGGATTCGACTTTGGTAATTCTCCGACCCATATCCAACATCAGGATTTGAGAGGGAAAACCATTGTCATGACCACTAGCTCGGGGACAAAAGGCCTTATGAATGCCAAGGGCGCAGATGAGATATTGAGCGGTAGTTTCGTTAATGCCGGGGCAATCATCAAATATCTTAAAAGCAAAAATCCGGAATTTATTAGCTTGGTTTGCATGGGATATGAAGGGAATCGGCCTACACAGGAGGACACATTTCTGGCAGAATATATCCGAGAAATACTACTGGGAAATTCCACAGATTTCATCCGGATGAAGGAGATTCTTCGCATGGGAGATGGGGCCAGACTCCTCGATCCCAGAAACCATGAATGGTCGCCTTCTACTGATTTTGACCTCTGTCTGGATCTTGACAGGTTTGATTTCGTGTTAAAACTCACGGAAGAATTTGGTGTCAAAGTACTTAAAGTCATTTCTTAATTAGTTACTTCTTCACATGAAAAAATACAACTTTGACGAAATAATACCCCGAAAAGGTACCGATTGCGAAAAGTATGATCATCTGCAGAGCCATTTTGGGAATGGCAATGCCATCCCTTTATGGGTAGCTGATAGCGATTTCAGGGTGCCTGATTTTATTACGGCAGCCATAAGATACCGAGCCGATCATGAGATATATGCCTATTCATTCCGGCCTGACGGATATTACAATTCCATCATCAAATGGCAGGAGAAAAGGCATAACTGGTTTATTGAGCGTGAAATGATTCTCCCAACCCAAGGGGTGGTTTCAACCCTTTCTTCGCTCATCATGGCTTTTACAGTTGCTGGTGAAAAGGTGATCATTCAGCCCCCAGTCTACACGCCTTTTTTCTCTTGTGTAAAAGATTGTGGAAGAACGGTAGTCGAGAACCCTCTCAAAAATCTAGATGGGCATTATACTTTTGACTTTGAAGACCTTTTAAGTAAAATTGACAAGGAGACCCGATTGTTGATCTTGTGTAATCCACACAATCCTGTAGGAAGGGTCTGGACGAAAGAAGAACTTGAGAAATTAGGAGATATATGTTTAGATAACAATATTTTGATAATATCAGACGAAATTCATTCTGACTTAATTTTTAATGGTTACAAGCACCTTCCGCTACCCTTGATTTCGGAGAGGATAGCGGCTAACTGTGTTGTTTGCATGGCACCGAGCAAAACCTTCAACATCGCCGGTCTTGCTACATCATTTGTGATCATACCAGATAAAAAGATCAGGCAGAAGTTCGATCATTTTCTCCGCACATTGCACTTAAAAAATGGCAATCTTTTTGGAAATATAGCTTTGGAAGCTGCTTATCAATTTGGTATGGAGTGGGTTAGGCAACAAAATGAATATCTTGAGTCGAACCGCGATTTCATGCTCGAATTTTTCGAAA
>JANYJT010000293.1 GCA_025358395.1 Bacteroidia bacterium | reverse complement strand
AATTTATGGACCAACCGGGATTGGTGTACTATACGGAAAGCGAATCTGGCTTGAAAAAATGCCTCCTTTTCTGGGAGGTGGTGAGATGATCGATCGGGTCACTTTCGAAAAAACTACCTACAATGAACTTCCGCATAAATTCGAAGCCGGAACCCCTCATTATGTGGGAGCAATAGCTTTGGGGAGTGCCATAAAATATATCGGGAATATTGGTTTAGAACATATTGCTTCCCATGAACACCAACTTCTGATTCATACCACAGAAAAGATGAGGGAACTCAAGGGCATTCGATTTTTTGGTGAATCTCCTGACAAGACAGGTGTTATCTGTTTTCAACTTGGTCAAATACATCCCTTTGACCTCGGAACACTACTCGACCAGCTTGGCATCGCCGTGCGAACAGGAAGATTATGCGCAGATCCTGTCATGGATCATTATGAAGTTACTGCCATGACACGGGCTTCTTTTGCATTTTACAATACCATAGAAGAAATTGATCGCTTTATTGAAGCGCTCATTCGTATCCAAAAGATGTTTTAATCCCCATTTTTGTAAAAACGCTCTACATGACCATCGAAGAAGTACAACAAGCGATCATTGCCGATTTTTCACTTTACGAAGACTGGATGGATAAGTACACCTATCTGATTGAACTGGGAAACGAACTTGTGCCTATAGATGCTGCCTGTAAAGTTGACCAAAATCTCATACGCGGTTGCCAGTCCAGGGTATGGCTACAACAAAAGATGGAAGGTGATCTCCTGATTTTTGAAGCTGAAAGTGATGCTCTGATCGTTAAAGGACTGGTAGCATTGCTGATGAAAGTATTTTCCGGAAGGACTCCACAGGAAATTTTGGATGCGGAGCCATATTTCATCGATGAGATTGGTTTGAGACAACATTTATCTCCAACCCGATCCAATGGCTTGATGGCTATGGTCAAACAAATAAAATTGTATGCCCTGGCTTACAAACAAATTTTATCTCAAAAAAAATAACATGGAACATAGAATAGATCTGATTATAGAAAATCTGAAAGAGGTATTTGATCCTGAAATACCGGTTAATATTTACGATCTGGGATTGGTTTATAATGTTAATATAGAGGGAAGTACCGCTATCATCCTGATGACCCTTACTGCACCGGGATGTCCGGCAGCCGATATGATCGTAGCCGATGTGGAGTACATGACCAAAAAAATTGTTGGCATAGAAGAGTGCAAAGTCGAAATCACCTTTGATCCCCCCTGGGATAAATCAATGATGTCGGAAGAAGCCAGGCTTGAATTAGGATTTATGTGACCATGAAGTTTGAAATTGTTTTAAGGTTTGAAAATATCCGATTTCGAACAACTGGATCGAATATCCCGTGAGAAAAGTAAAGTCTATATGCTTAAGTAATAATATATCAATCTATTACCGTGGAAGTAAGAGAGGCATACAACGATTGGGCCAAGCAATACGACACGAATGGTAACAAAACGAGGGATCTTGAAGCCTTCGCATTAAGGGAAATATTAAGCATCATTCCTTTCGAAACATGTCTTGAAATTGGATGTGGTACAGGTAAAAATACGCTCTGGCTACAATCGAAATCGAAGGAAATTCTGGCGGTCGACCTGTCTGAGGAAATGCTCTCCCGGGCAAAAAGGAAAATAAAAACAGGAAAAGTGCGATTCCTGCAAGCTGACATCAATCTCCCTTGGAAATTCATTGACGAAAAATATGACCTCCTGGTTTTCAGTCTGGTACTTGAACATATCGAAAATCTGGATTCAATTTTTGAAAAAGCATCAAATGCCACAAAACCGGGAGGAATGGTTTACCTTGGCGAACTTCATCCATTCAAGCAATATTCAGGTACAAAAGCCAGATTTGAAACTGATGAAGGTTTACAAATCGTTACTTGTTTCAACCATCATTTGTCAGATTTTATACAGTCTGCCATAAAATATGGCTTTGAAGTCATGGATTTGAAAGAGTTTTTTGATGACAATGATCGTTCGCTCCTACCAAGAATATTAACAATTTTATTTAAAAAAAGCGATTTATGACAATTTCAACCCTCGAAATCAAAACAGATATTCAAATACAAAAACCTGTTAACGAAGTATTTGAAGCAATCATCGACCCTGTTAAAATGTCCAATTACTTTATTTCCAAAGGAAGTGCAAGAATGGAAAAAGGAAAACAAATCCTTTGGCAATTCCCTGAATTTGACATGGAATTTCCTGTTCGGGTTGGCAAAGTTGAAAAAGACAAATACATCTCCTATTATTGGGAAATTGATCAATTGGAACTCCTTGTCGAAATAACCCTGACAATTGTCGCCGGCAACTCAACGATGGTTACGGTGACCGAAAAAAGCAGAAACAACGATGAAGCTGGTATCACATGGCTTAAGCGGAACACAGAAGGCTGGGCCAATTTTCTGGCCTGCCTCAAAGCCTGGCTTGAATATGGAATCAATCTCAGAAAAGGGGCTTTTGATCACCTTAGGAAATAGAAATGGATCGCACTCCCAATAACATTAGCTTACTCATCAAGTCAAAAGCTGCTGAATTGGGGTTTGACGCCTGTGGTATATCAAGAGCCCAACAACTTGAGGAAGAACGTGATAGATTGAGAAGTTGGTTGGATGCCGGTTACCATGGTACCATGACATATATGGCCAACTATTTTGAGAAACGCGTTAATCCGGCAGAACTGGTGGAAAATGCCCGGTCTGTGGTTTCAGTGCTCCTCAACTACCATACTCATCTGAAACAAGAAGACCCTCAGGCGCCAGTCATTTCAAGTTATGCACTGGGAAAAGACTATCATTTCGTTTTGAAAGAACGTCTTTCGAAACTTCTAACTTACATCCAAACTGAACTGTCATCCTGCGAAGGAAGAGTATTTACTGACTCTGCCCCACTTCTGGAAAAGGCATTGGCCAAAGAAGCTGGATTGGGTTGGATAGGAAAACATTCATTGCTGATCCATCCCCAAATGGGAAGCTTTCTTTTTATTGGCGAATTGGTGCTGGATATTGAATTGGCATACGATGAACCCTTCGGAAACAGCCTTTGCGGATCCTGTACCGGGTGCATGGACAGCTGTCCAACAGGTGCCATCATTTCACCTCATGTTCTGGATGCCAACAAATGTATCTCCTACCTTACAATCGAGACAAAAAATGATATTCCGGAAACCTTGACACTCAGCCTTACCAACAGGCTGGTCGGTTGTGATATCTGCCAGCAGGTTTGTCCCTGGAACAACAAAGCAAAACAGAATGAAGTCCCTGAATTTCGCCCAAAACCGGAGCTGCTTGAAATGACTGCACCGGAATGGCAAAATCTTGAAAAATCAACTTTCAAAAGACTTTTTAAGGGTAGCGCTGTTGAAAGAACAGGATTTGTCAGGATGAAAAGGACTCTGGGACATCTGTTTGATAATAAATGATGTATCTTTGCTTCAGGTGATTTCATATGTTATTCGGAGCGTTGAAATCAAAAATCGAAAATATCTTTAAGTAATGCCCGAGCACTCCTGGACCTCCTTTGACAGAACCAAACTCTATGCAGTCATTTGGCAACCTATTGATCCGCCTAAGGCTGTCATTGCGTTTATTCATGGACATGGTACCCATTGCAGGAGGTATGACGATTGGTTCAGCACTTTTGTAAATTCCGGTTTTGCGGTCATCTCCTTCGATTTGCGTGGACACGGCCGGTCAGGCGGAAAACAGGGAACCATACATCGCTATAATGAGTATCTTGAAGATGCGGCTCTATTGGTCCGTAAAGCAAGAGAAAATTTTCCCGGACTCCCGTTGGTGCTTTATGGCCACAGCATGGGCGCCACCATTGTTTTATCATATCTTCAGGAGGCCAAAGAGATCCCGGAAATGGCCATTCTTGCCTCTGCCTGGCTCGAACTGGTTCAGCCACCCGGTAAATTCAAAAGTCTGGCCATCTGGCTGGCCGATTCACTTATTCCACAAGCAACCATCAGGACCGGGTTAAAAGCCAAAGATTTTGCTCCAACGGTTGCAAATGAATTCTTAAAAGCAAAAGATCCGCTGATGCACAAAAGGATTTCTGCCCGATGTTTCAGAGAAGTCCAAAGGGCCTGTAAAAATATCTCCCCTGATAAAATGCCTTTTACCATTCCCTTGCTTTTCATGCACGGTTCCGAAGACAGAGTATCAGCTGCTGCAGCCTCCGAAAATTTGGCAAATAGTATTCCCGGTAAGATTACCTACCGCGAATGGGAAGATGGTCCGCATCAGCTTCATGCATGGGATCAAAATGACAGGGTAACAGCCTACACCATTCAATGGATAAATGATCAGCTATGTTAAATTTCCGCACAGAAATAGAACTGCCAAAAGCTCACAGGAAACTTTCATACAGGCAAAATGCGCTGATGGTTGGCTCGTGTTTCACTGAAAATATTGGCAATTATCTCCTGAGTCACTACTTTCCGGTACAAATGAACCCATGCGGTATCTTGTACAATCCTGCTTCAATTGCCAATTGCATCGATTTCATGGTAAAAAGTAATCAATTAAGCCCGTCAGATCTCTTTTTTGCCAACGGTTTATGGAACAGCTTTCATTTTCACAGCCGTTTTTCCGATCCTGACAAGGGAAAAGCGCTGGCCACAATGAACGGATCGCTGGCAAATGCCTCTCAAAAGCTAAAGATTGCCTCCCACCTCTTTGTTACATTTGGCACATCCTGGATTTATCGGGAGAAAGAGCAGAATAATATTGTTGGCAACTGCCATAAATTGCCGGCAAATAAATTTCTTCGCGAAAGGCTGTCGGTTGAAGAGATGTTGGGAATTTGGATACCTCTGTTAAATAACCTCTTTGCGATTCAATCTAGTCTATCAGTAGTCTTAACAATAAGTCCGATAAGACATCTCAAAGATGGCAGTTTTGAAAACCAGCTTAGCAAATCGAGTCTCTTTTTACTGGTAGACCGGTTGCTTTCTCACTTCGGCCCTGAAAAGATTACTTACTTCCCATCCTACGAATTGGTGATGGACGAATTGCGCGATTATCGTTTTTACGCATCAGATATGTTGCATTTGAGCGAAACAGCTTCGGCCTTCATTCAGGAGAAATTCAATGAAGTCTTTTTTGACAATGAAAGCAGGGAGATCAGTTCCAAAATTGGAAAAATTGTTAAGACTCTTACCCACAAGCCGTTTCAGCATGAAAATAATGCCTATTCGGAGTTGCTTTCAAAATTGGAAAAAGAGGTAAAAAAAATTTCTGAGGAGCATCCGGGTATCGAACTTAATGATTTAATAATTGATATCGTTCAAAAAAAGAGCCTATAAATTTTTTTTAATCTTACCTTTGTATATTTTTAAGAGCTCTACGAATTAAGGGTTTAAATGCATTCCGTCAATCAATTTTAATTGTTCGAAAATATGGGATACCTGAATTTTGATAAAGATAAACTGGTTAATTTATCCTATTCATTGGAACGCGAAACTCTGCGGACCAACCGCGGAGGTGCCTATTCCTTTACTACACTTGCCGGGTGCAATACAAGAAAATATCATGGTTTGCTGGTTGTCCGGCTAAAAGAGCAAGATGGTGGCAAACACGTACTCCTTTCATCTCTCGACGAATCGATTATTCAACATGAAGCCCAATTCAATCTGGGCATACACAAATATCCGGGCGATTTTTACGAACCAAAAGGACACAAATACATCCGCAATTTTGAATTTGATACTATCCCAAAGCATACCTACAGAGTAGGAGGAGTGGTCCTGACGAGAACCAAGTTATTGGTAGAGAATGAAAACCAGCTTCTGGTGAAATATACCCTTGAAGAGGCAAATAGTCCGACAAAACTTCGGTTCAAACCTTTTATGGCCTTCAGAAATGTACATTCACTCAGCAAATCAAACCTTTACGCCAACTCAAAATATACTCCGGTGGCCAATGGCATCAGGATGAATCTCTATGAAGGTTATCCTGAATTTTACATGCAGCTATCGAAAGAATGCGATTTTGTTCCGGTTCCTGACTGGTATAAAAACATAGAATACATCCGGGAGCAGGAGAGAGGATATGAATTCCAGGAAGATCTTTTTGTTCCCGGATATTTCGAGGTAGCGATTGAAAAAGGGGAATCTGTTATTTTTTCAGCTTCAACAACTGAACAAAAACCAAACACTTTCGTAAAAAAATACGAGAACGAGAAGAAAACCAGGATTCCAAGAGACTCATTTATTAATTGTCTCCGCAATGCCGGGCATCAATTTTTGTGGGATCGTCAGGATGGAAAAGACCTCATAGCCGGATATCCCTGGTATGAATCAATTCCACGGCAAACGCTGGCAGCCCTACCCGGGTTATTCCTTCTGCAGGGTGATGTGAAAAATTTTGAAGCGGTATTGCAAACAAATCTAAAACGTCTTCACAACGGACTTCTGCCCAAATATGTGGGTCAGGACAGTTATTACGATGCGGCAGACGCACCACTTCTCGTTTTCAATGCATTGCAGAAATTAGTGCTATTCAAAACGGCAAAAGAGGTTTGGGAAAAGTATGGAGCATCCATGAAAGAGATATTAGACCACTACCGTGAAGGTACCGATTTCAACATTCACATGCTTGAAAACGGATTAATCTATGCCAAAAAGGATGGAGTAGCTCTTACATGGATGGACGACTATAAAGACGGAGTACCCGTTACGCAAAGAGGAGGGCTGGCTGTTGAGATCAATGCCCTGTGGTTCAATGCTGTTAGTTTTGCTCTTGAACTTGCAACTGCCTCTGATGACAAGGCCTTTATTAAAAGATGGAAAGATCTTCCGGCTCTGATTTCCGACTCATTTTTATCCAACTTCTGGTGTGACGAGTGCTGTCAGCTCGCAGATTATATCGATGGCGAATACACAGACTGGTCTGTCAGGCCAAACATGCTTTTGGCAGCGGCTCAGGATTTGTCTCCATTGTCGCGTACCCAGAAAAAATTGATCATCAGCACCGTTAGAAATGAACTTTTAACACCTGTTGGCATCAGAACTCTATCGCCTGAAGATCTCGCATACAAAGGATTTTCCGGTGATCGTGCGGATGATTTTTCTGAAACGGCTCACCAGGGAACTGTTTATCCATACTTGATTTATCCGTTTGTAAAAACATATCTCGAGGTGCACAAAACCGGTGGACTATCTTTTGCCAGGAACTGTCTTGAAAAATTTAAAAGTGAAATGTCCGAAAACTGTATCGGAACGCTTTCTGAGGCATATGAAGGAAATCCTCCTCACATCGCAAGAGGATCAATTTCACAGGCATTTAACGTAGCCGGGGTAATCATGGCCTACGCCATCGTAGAAAAATTTGAAGAAGAAATAAAATCATTAGCAAACTAAACCAGAGATATGAAGGTATTGATGTTTGGCTGGGAATTTCCTCCTCATATTAGCGGTGGACTTGGAACTGCAAGCTTCGGGCTTACCAAAGGCTTGGCGCAGTTCAAAGATATTGAAGTACTTTTTGTCGTTCCAAAAGCTTATGGAGATGAAGATGATACTGCAGTCAAGAAAATCATTGGAGCCAACGAGATCACGATCACTCGGAAGCATGTTAACATTCAACATACAGACAAACAAATAGATATTTCTGAAGTACGGTCAAATCTGGTGCCATACTGCGATCCGGAAGAATTTTGGCAATTCACCCAGCAAAGATTATCCGCTTCTACCCGGTTTGTCCAGACTGATGCTCAGGGAAAAATTCCTTTCTCAGGGAAATATGGTGCCAATCTGCATGAAGAGATTGCCAATTATGCCATCGTTGCGGAGTACATTGGCAAGGAATATGATTTTGATGTCATTCATGCCCATGATTGGTTGGCCTATCCTGCAGGAATTGCGGCCAAACGGGTAAGTGGTAAACCATTGGTTATCCATGTTCATGCAACTGATTTCGACCGAAGCGGAGGCAGTGTAAACCCCAAAGTCTATGCAATTGAACGTGAAGGGATGGAAATTGCAGATCAGATTATCACGGTAAGCAATCTTACCAAAAAGATTGTCATTGAAAAATACGGCATCAATCCGAATAAAATAACAACAGTTTACAACGCTGTTGAACCAGTTGAAAACAAGGAGAGTGAACTGTTTAAAAGAGGAATCAACGACAAAGTTGTTACCTTCCTTGGACGCATCACCATGCAAAAAGGGCCCGAATATTTCATTGAGGCGGCATATCAGGTATTGAAACGGACCGAAAATGTCCGTTTCGTGATGGCCGGAAGTGGCGATATGATGGAGAAAATGATCCGTCGTACCGCCCGTTTGGGGATTTCTGACAGATTTCATTATACCGGTTTCCTCAAGGGCGACGATGTATTTGATATGTTCCGCCTAAGTGACGTATACGTAATGCCATCTGTCTCCGAACCTTTTGGAATCTCTCCTCTTGAAGCAATGATGACAGATGTTCCTGTTATCATCTCAAAACAATCAGGCGTAGCAGAGATTTTGACACATGCCATAAAAGTCGATTTCTGGGATATCAATGCCATGGCAGATGCAATCTATGGGATCATCAAATACCCCGCTTTATCTGCCATGTTCAGAAAATTCGGCAGAGTAGAGGTGGATAATCTGCAATGGAAGCATTCAGCCTCACATGTCAGGGAAGTATACAAAAAAGCAATCAGATAAGTAACATCGATAATAGTTCAAACCATGAAGACAATCTGTTTAAATTTTCAGGTTCACCAGCCCTTCCGCTACCGCAAGTATCGTTTTTTCGATATCGGAAATGATTCCTATTATTACGATGACTATGCCAATGAAACCATCATGCGAAAGATCGCAGACAATTGCTATCTACCTGCCAACAATATACTTCTTAAGCAAATTAAAAAGTGCAAGGGAAAATTTAAAGTCTCCTTCTCCATATCCGGTATTGCATTAGACCAGTTCAGACTGTATGCTCCCGAAGTTATTGACTCATTCAAAGAATTAGCTGCCACCGGTGCAGTTGAGTTTCTGTCCGGAACTTTTGCCAACTCACTGGCATCCTTGGTCGATGAAGAGCTCTTCACAAAAGAGGTAAAAGCCCATGACGACTTGATTGAGGAACTCTTCCAGCAAAAACCCGGGGTATTTCGAAATTCAGAAATGATTTATTCAGACCAACTTGGTGATTTGATTTATCGGATGGGATTTGAAACAGTACTCACAGAAGGTGCCAAACATATTCTTGGATGGAAGAGCCCCAACTACTTGTATTGTAACGCACTCAATCCCCGCCAAAAAGTTCTGATGCGTAACCACAGGCTTAGTGATGATCTCTCCTTCCGTTTTTCCAATTCATCCTGGAGTGAATATCCTCTCACAGCTTCGAAAATGACTTCCTGGCTGATCGACCTTCCAAAAAAAGAGGAGATAGTCAACATTTTCGTGAACTATGAAACTTTCGGGGAGATTCAGAAGAAAGGGACAGGTATTTTTGATTTTCTGGATGCACTTCCCGAAATGATCCTGAAAACCAAAGAACTCACTTTCTCTACCCCAAGCGAAGCGGTAAAGAATCTTCAACCTGTTTCTGCGGTACATGTGCTCCATCCAATTTCGTGGGCTGATGAAGAGCGGGATCTTTCGGCCTGGCTGGGAAATGAACTCCAGAAAGAAGCGTTTCAGCACCTCTATGCATTGAGGGACAGAGTCAAAAAGTGCAACGATCCTCAACTTAAGAAAGACTGGATTTATCTGCAATCCAATGATCATTTGTATTATATGTGTACGAAGTTTTTCTCCGATGGTGAAGTGCATAAATTTTTCAATCCGTTTGGAAGTCCTTACGAAGCCTTTATCAACTACATGAATGTTCTGAGTGATTTTACTTTGCGACTGAATATTCTCGTACCAGTCAGTGAAAATGAAGCTGAGGTGACAAAATTAAAACTCCTCATCGATGAAAAAACAAAAAAACTGGAAGAAGCTGAAAGGCAAATATCAATACTCCGTAAACCTCTCCCGAAAGTAGCAACACCTAAAGTGAAAGCAGCAAAAAAAATTGAAGCCAAACCAAAAACTTCAAAAAACAGATCGTCAAAATAGCTGCTTAAATGTAAAGAAAATGTTATAAATACGGAATCAAATTGCAATTGAGGCCGTATTCTTGCAGAAATGATTCCCGAAAATGGTATCATTGCAATTCAAATAATTGACACCATTGAAGTGTCCATTTCGCTAATTTATTGATAGAATGGAAGAGACATATTTTAAGAATCTTAGGCAACCCGAGAATAGCAACCCTACCTGGAAGAAAATCATAGTAGAATCAGCTCTGCCGACCGAACTGACCACATTACGCACCATATCACGCAATTTATGGTGGGTTTGGAGTGTCGACGCAAGAGCACTTTTCAATGAGATCGATCCTTTGATATGGGAAAAGTGCGAACACAATCCTATTATTTTATTGGAACAGACCAGTCATGACCGTTTTATTGAGCTGAAATCTGACGAATCGTTCGTGCTGAGAATGAAATCAGTAGAAATACAGTTTAACAAATATCTCAAGGAACGGAAGAAGCTTCGTGGACCGAAAATAGCCTACTTCAGCATGGAATTTGGCCTTCATTCGAGTTTAAAGATTTACTCAGGAGGTTTAGGAGTTCTGGCTGGCGATTATCTTAAAGAAGCGAGTGACTCAAAAGTAGACATGACCGCCATTGGGTTATTGTACCGTTATGGCTATTTTAAACAGGTAATTTCTACAAATGGCGAGCAATTGGCAGCCTATGAACCTGAACATTTTTCAAAAATACCTATACAACCGGCGTTGGATGAAACTGGCGAATGGATAACTGTAGAGGTAAAAATGCCCGATCGCATTGTCTATGTCAGGGTCTGGTATGTAAACGTAGGAAATGCCAAACTTTACTTGCTTGACACTGATTATGAGAACAACCAGGATGCTGACAGGTCAATCACACACCATCTTTACGGTGGAGACAATGAAAACAGGCTCAAGCAGGAAATGGTTCTTGGTCTTGGTGGAATTCGTGCCCTGGAAAAACTGGGAATTCAATCCGACATTTACCATTGTAACGAAGGACATGCCGCATTTATAGGGCTGGAACGCATTTCCCAAATTAAAAATATATCCAAGCTGAATTATTCTGAAGCCAAAGAGATTGTTAGGGCTTCTACCCTTTTCACTACCCATACTCCTGTTCCTGCCGGGCACGACTCATTCCCCGATGAGTTATTTAAAGCATACATGAATCCTGTTTCACTTCAACTTGGAATAACCTTGGATGAGCTGATGCTTCTGGGAAAAGCCGGAAGCAATGAAACAAAGTTCAATATGAGTTTTCTCGCGGCCAATCTTTCTCAGGCAATCAATGGCGTCAGTAAACTTCACGGTGATGTAAGCAAGCAACTGCTTAGCGAACTATACAAGGGATTTCTGCCTGAGGAACTGGATAACATTGGATATGTTACAAATGGCGTTCACTACCCAACCTGGGCTGCACCCGAATGGAAAGTGGTACACGATCAAATCCTTTCTGCCGAAGAAATGGCAGAGGATATCCATGAGTATGAAGAAGGTGGAGAAATGCGTGCATGGAGAAATATTTATAAAGTTCAGGATAAGTTGATCTGGGATACCAAATCCAAACTGCGTGAACAGTTGATTGATTACATAAAGAGACGCTTCACCGATATCCACATCCAACGAAATGAGAATCCGAAATATATATCTGAAGCCATTTCTAAACTGAACCCAAAAGCCCTCACCATCGGTTTTGCCAGGCGTTTTGCTACTTACAAAAGAGCACACCTTCTTTTCCGCGATCTGGATCGACTGGCAAAGATTATCAACAATCCTGAAAAACCGGTTCAGTTTCTCTTCGCCGGGAAAGCACATCCTGCCGATAAAGCAGGGCAGGATCTGATCAAATACATCATCGATATCTCAAAAAGACCCGAATTTGTTGGCCGTATCCTCTTTCTTCAAAACTATGACATGAACATCGCCAAGATCCTTGTACAAGGTTGCGATGTATGGATGAATACCCCAACCAGACCGTTGGAAGCTTCCGGTACTTCAGGAGAAAAAGGGGTGATGAATGGTACCCTTCACTTCTCAGTTCTGGATGGCTGGTGGGTGGAAGGATACAAACAAGATGCGGGCTGGGCACTGCCATTAGAAAATTCCTTCGATATCCCCGCGCTGCAGGATGAACTTGATTCAGAGGCAATCTATGGCATCCTTGAAAATGAAGTGGTTCCGGCATATTACTACCGAAACGACAAAAACATCCCGGTTCTGTGGGTCGACTTCATCAAAAACACTTTCGCTGAAGTCGTTCCACTGTTTACTACTAAAAGGATGATGAAAGACTACTTTACGCGCTATTATCTTCCTCAGGCGCAACGAACAGACCTTCTGAAAGCTGACAATTTTAAAAAAGCCAGGGAACTTGCTACATGGAAGGCCAAAATTCTGAATGCCTGGAGTACCATCGAAGTGAAAAATATTCAGGTCTCAGATGGTATCACCAATACATATGAGATGGGTAAAGCATACCCTTCGAGGGTAACACTCGATTTGAAAGGCCTTTCACCGGGTGAAATCGGAGTTGAGCTGATAGTAGCTACAGGGACCGATCAACCAAAATTTGTTGCAAAATATGATTTTGAAGTAGAGAAGCAATCTGATGGCCTGGCACACTACCTGCTTGAACTGACACTGAAAAAACCAGGCAGTTACAATTATGGATTGAGGATCTATGCTAAAAATAGTGCCTTACCTAATCGACAGGATTTCAGATTACTAAAGTGGCTTTGATCCAGAAATCTACAACTTATTGTACAAGAGCCTGTTGAGGAGATCTTCCTTGTGCTTGGGGGAAACCTTCAACAGCTCTCCTGTTTTTAACTCAACTAATCCGCCTTTGGCTTTGATGTATCGAACAACATTAGCCAGATTAACCAGATGACTTCTGTGAATTCTAATAAAGCCCAATGGTGTCAATAGTTTTTCGAATTCTAAAAGTGTACGGCTAACAATTTTTTCTTCAACCCCGTCTTTAAATAAGATTCGGGTGTAATTGCGCATCCCTTCACACCTGATAATTTTGTCAACATCAATGATTGCAAAACCATTCAATTCTGGCAATGCGATGGTTTTTGATCCCTGTTCCGTGTGAGGCATTAGATTAGCCTTTAGCTCATTCACAGCAACTTTAGTTTCAATTTTCTTGATTTTGGGTATCCTGTTAATCGTTTTGAGAAGCTCTTCAACATTAATTGGCTTAACAAGATAATCGAATGCAGAATATTTAAAGGCTCTGATTGCAAACTCACTGTAAGCAGTTATAAAAACAATTTTAAAATCAATTTTCTTTAACTGATCCAATAAATCAAAACCGGTTCCATCCGGCATGCTAATATCCAAAAATACCAGATCAGGATGAAGATTCGCTAAAAGTGAGACTCCTTCTTCAACAGATCCGGCCTCTCCAAGTATTTCAACACTTCCAATGGTCTTTCTTAATATCTCTTTTAAGACAATTCTCGAAATAGAATCATCATCTATTATGACAGCTTTTACCATAGTCTTTTCAATATTTGTGTATATACCGGACATTGCTGACATCGTTCGAGAGATGTCTGAAAGCCTCCCTAAAAGGATTGGTTCTTAAATAACAAAGTAAAGCCAAAAAGGATTTAAAATTTCGGATATTTGTAAAAAAAAATAAATGGCATCTATTCTTTGTTTGGAAACATCTACCGAAGTATGTTCCGTTGCACTATCTATTGATGGTATAGTAGCGGAAGAGCGCGAAGATAAAAGCGGAAAGAATCATGCACAGCTGCTCGCCGGTTTTGTTGAAGAGGTGATGAAATCCATGAACTTGCCATTTAACAGGCTCGATGCGATCGCAGTATCCGGCGGACCTGGTTCTTACACAGGATTAAGGATTGGAGTCTCGACTGCCAAAGGATTGTGTTATGCAACGGGATTGCCCTTGATTGCCATTCCCTCCCTTCAGGCGATGGCGCACAATATGGTCACCAACATAATCGATTTGGGCTTCGAAAGTAAGGACTATATGTACTTTTGTCCGATGATCGATGCAAGAAGAATGGAAGTATTTGCCGCTATCTACGATGATCACATGAATTTAGTTAGAGACATACAGGCTGATATTATCGATCATCTCTCTTTTGAACAGTATCTATCCGATCACAAAACCCTATTCTTTGGAAATGGCGCTGATAAATGCAAATCCACTATCCGGCATCCCAATGCCTTTTTCCTCGACAATATTACTACCTCCGCACGCTTCATGGCAATACCAGCAGAACAGAGCTTTCAAAGGGCAAATTTTGTCGATGTCGCCTATTATGAACCTTTCTATCTCAAAGATTTTGTTGCAACAATCCCTACAAAAAATATCTTTCGTTCCAACCATGACTCCAATCTGATTCCAGAATGAGAAATATCTTGATCATTACCTATTATTGGCCACCAAGTGGAGGGGCTGGCGTTCAGAGGTGGTTGAAATTTTCAAAATATCTCCCGGAATTCGGCTGCACACCAATCATCCTGACTGTGGATGAAATGCAGGCATCTTACGCCCAGCTCGACCACTCCCTGACACAGGAAATTAGTCCTGGCCTGCGGATATACAAAACCCGGACTTTCGAGCCCTATAGCCTTTACCGAAAACTTTCAAATCAAAAGGAGATCCCATACGGTGGATTTTCA
>JANYJT010000270.1 GCA_025358395.1 Bacteroidia bacterium | reverse complement strand
ATTGAGAGCCTTGCCAGGGCGCAGACCAGTCGCGGCCCATCAATGCCAGCGCAGAGGCTTGGTATCTGCGACGGCCGTTCTCGGCTGAGGGTAGCCTAGCAGACCGACCCCATCAATGCCAGCGCAGAGGCTTGGTATCTGCGACAGTGCTTTTTTCCCGAAGTAGACGGGTTCTTTGATGCCATCAATGCCAGCGCAGAGGCTTGGTATCTGCGACGGGTTGACGCGCCGGATCCACTCCTGACCGATGTCTCATCAATGCCAGCGCAGAGGCTTCGTATCTGCGACGGGTTGACGCGCCGGATCCACTCCTGACCGATGTCTCATCAATGCCAGCGCAGAGGCTTCGTATCTGCGACATATAGGGTTGATCGCTTCAAGAACGTTGGTGCTGCCCATCAATGCCAGCGCAGAGGCTTGGTATCTGCGACACGAACTTGCTTTCTGGCGGGTTGATCGCGGTCATTCATCAATGCCAGCGCAGAGGCTTCGTATTTGCGACAGGTGTGGAAAACCGATGGAAAATATGTCGGAAGCTGGAACAGCCAACACCAATGTTCTAGGGAGCTTGGGTTAAAACAGGGAAAATTGAATGAATGTCTGAACAACCCAGGAAGATACAAGAGTCACAGGGGATATATTTTTAAGAGAATATAGATGCCAACCCCACAACCACAACGTCCGTTGTCAGATAAAGGGGATCTCGATGAGATTGGCGACCTTCGTGATAGAAAAACGTGGTTGAGTGGAATACTGGTTCAATTTGCCTACACCAACGCACATCACGATTTTCATCCGATCTGCGTGGTCCTTTATGCCGATCGTCGGTACACACATGGTATCAACGTCAGCTACATGACCGGCCAACAGAGGCGTCAATTCAAAGCCGGTCTCAGGATGTGGGTCTTTTTGGACCCTAGATTGAAGTATTTCTGGTTGAAGACCTACAACAAATCAAGTCTTATTGGGTATCGAACATATTTCACCGGCCTGCTCCATCCCCTGACCGCATGGCCGATCGAAGAGGTCAAAGACAGCATTCCGGGAGCCATGAGTCTGATCGGCTCCATCAACGGCATCAAGCCCACCGACTGGGGCAAGTTCAAGGCCAGAGCGGTAGCGGCAGCCAAGGCCCGAGACATCATCGTCAGCAACCGGCCTTCCGCCCGTCCTAATCAACAAAGACCTTCAACCCGTCCCAACGCCCGTCCGCTGGCAATCCGTGTCCAGGAAGCCGCCAGAAGGGCCGAGCGGGGCATGAACCAGGGATCTATCAGACCGCCCCCGCTCCGGCCGCCATCTCAGCGTCCTGGCGGCTGATCGCAGAGGCGAAGTCCCTACGCTGGCATTGATGGTCAGAACGGTGCCGGACCGTCGGGCAGATTCTTCATCTTTTCCACCCATGACGCATGGGCGGCATCGTTGGTAACCTTCTCGGCAGCCTGCTGTTCAGCTTTCTTGGTGAGAGCTTCCTTGTTGAACTTGTCCTGAGCGTCCATGGCGTCCTGCCACTTGGAATCCCAAGAGCGTCGGTTCAGGCGGGATTCGTTGCCGTACTTCGTCATCCACTTGGTCATGGCTTCATCACCGAACGCAGTGAGGAGCGCATCCTTCCGGCGGATGTGGATGATGCCACGATTCGCAGCCAGGACCCGCAGCTTGCCGATGATCGCGCTGGACCAGTCTGGCTCCCTGTACGGCGTCCTCTCCATGGATCCGACCAGATTGGCGATCTTCTCTTTGATCGGCGTCATCTCATCATCCGGCATGCCGTGTCCCTCTGGCACGGTCGGGTGATCTTCCAGGTGGAACAGTTGCAGCATCTCGTCCAGGTGCTGGCCCAGGTGCTTGAGACCGTTGTCCAGACTGGTTTGAGACGGGGTGTGGGTTTTATCAAGCATGCGCTTGAGATTGAATCCGAGATCGCTGATCTTGTCCCGCAGTCGGTTGATGGATTGGGCCTTCTCATCCTCGGCTTGGACCTTCAGGATCTTGTGGCCGATACCGGCGAGACTATCGGCGAGCACATGCAGCGAACCGCCAACCAATTCTCGTGCCTTGATGGGAATGCTCTCGGAGTATTCACTCTCGTGCCCGATGTTCTTGGGGCTGCATGCCCGCCACAGATCCTTGTTCTCACGCATCGCCACGGCGTTCTTCTTGGCAACCTCAATGGCCCCTTCGAACGTGGTGTATTTCCTGGAATCCAGGAGGGAGGCGACATCACCGAGAACGATGTAGATCCATTGCATGATCTCGATGATTGACTTGGCCTCTGGATGGAGCTTCAGGTAGGTGCCAGGAGAACTCATGGCATAGACCCAGTCGGCCTTGCCCTTGAGATCTTTGGCCGCTTCAGGATTGATGGTGCTGTTGTTGATCGTCTTGAACCATGCCTCCGACTTGTCGCGCAGGACGGCGATATCTTTGGATTGCTCGCAGACGCTGTCGTCGTCATCGAGTGAAAGATTGAGTACGCCAAGTTTATTGGCGAAGCTGGCCGGAGGTAGGTTCTCAGCCATGCCTTTGGCCAAGGCATAGTAGCCGAGGTCTTCAGCGACATCACCGTGGGTCGGGAGGGTCGGAACGCCCAGAGTCTGAGCGATGTCGTTCAAGGCCTTTGGGATCTGGACAAAGTCCATGTCCATTGTGTCTTGCAACTGCTCGAACTGGACCTTCACCGTTCCGATGGCCAACTTGGCCCGATTGATATCCTTGGGCGAGAGCGGTTCCTTCATCTTCAAAGGAAGCTGCGGATGCTGTTTGAGAAGTTGCTTGCCGACATGATTGATAGAGATGTCTCTCCCCTTAAAGTGTGAGAGACCACGGTCGTCGATGTAATCCAAACTCAGGACGCTATTGTCCGTCCAACCCATGCCACGGTGATGCGGCTTCTCTCGATCGCGTTCATCGACATCGACAGCCATGATGCCGCGTTTGGTCTTATAGAACTGCGGCTGGACCATGTCGCTGCCACTGTCCATAGCCAGGGTCAGTGGGTCATCGCCGTTCAGGTATTTGACCGCATCCGACAGAGACCCTTCGAGTTCGTTGTAATTGACGTCTCCCATCTTCATCGTGTCTTCGATCTTATCGCCGATCATCTTGGCGATCTTCTCGGCAACCTCACGGGGGAACTTCTTGCGTTCCTTGCCGACGGAGCGAGCGATGCCCTTGTAGGACATCGCACCGTAAGAGGTCTTCTTGTTCACCCGGAGATCGTAGGTGTCCACCACGTCGAAAGCGTTGCGACTGATAATCAAGGCTTGCTCAGGCTCGCCATGGTAGATCACCGCCTTGGTTCCAGTCTCGTCGATGTCTTTCAAGACGTCGTAACCGAACTTCTTGATGCGGGCGGTCTGTTCCTTCTGACCGATGGTGTCTCCAGAAGCCGTTGTGTAGAGGTTGTTGTCCTTGGGGTGATCACCCTTTCCACCCCACCACTTCACCTCGCCGCCCGGCGTTTCCTCATCAGAAAGTAAGACGCCATCCGACGTCTTCATCGGAGGCTGAGCCTCGGTCTTGTAGAGGTGGCCTTCATGCTGAATCAGGAACCAGAGGGCGTGGGCCATCTGATTGCCCTTGCGGCCCCTGGAGTGCGGTGCAACAGCGTTCAGAATGCTTTCACCACTGAAATCCCCCCAACCCATCGCCTTGGCGAACTGGGACAGTTGATTACCCTTGACGTTCTGGAGGTCAAGGACCTTGGTATTGTCGCGGAGCTTGAGCACCCGCAAGAACTCCATGTTGTGCCCATACTGGATATCGTAGGGGTGGTTGATGACATATTCGAGCGGATAGACGTAGGCCCCGATGGGATCGGAGTGATCAGGCTTCTTGTAGATCGTGGGGTCTTCGAGACCCATCCGGCGCAGTTTCTTGAGGTCTTCCTCACGCCTCTTTCGAGTCTTCTCAGAATCAAACTGTTCGTCTGGCGGGGCTACACCAAGCTCCTTGAGGGTTTCGATATCCTTAGGATCAGCATCGTCTGAATAGGAAAGTGGTCCGTCCTCGTAGGGGTCCTTCTTTCCCAAGGCCTGCCCTACGAACCGTTTATCATCAGCGGACTTGGGTTTGGTGAATTGGACGTAGTACGGCCCTTCGCCGGGCATCTTGGCCTCTGGAAGCCATTTCTTCCAGAACTTCCTGAAACCAGGGGTTCCGGCATCCTGAATATGAAGCTCGCTGACCAGATCACCGTGGAACATGACCTAGTTATTCCATTAGCAGTTCCTCTGGATCGGGCTTTCCCATGCATTGGCAGCGACTGTGCTTCCGGCCACCGGGTAGGCAATTCTCGGCGAACCAGCGCACGCTCTGAGGGTAGGTTCTCGGGAGGTCTGATCCCGGCACCTTGGTCGGGCTTTTGGGGTGGACGAGATGAGGCATTTTGGCCTCGAAGGCACGCAGACCATCCTCCAACCGGTCGTACTCGGCATCGGTCATGGTCGGCTGGGCCAGGACGTAGTAGGAGTAGCGAGCCAAGACCAGCTTCAAACAGAGCATTCTGTACCGCTCTTCTAGGGTGCCCCAGGTCATGGCCATCCGGGCGGGAGCTTCATCTTGCGCGGCTTCTTCGGCGGCTTCGGCAGGCCATCGTCGCCAACTTGGATGCAACGGGCCATCAGAAGTCCTCCAGCATGTCCATGGCGATGCCAGGGAAGCGTCCGTTGAACCGGGTGATCCCCAGCACGGTGTTGAAGGCTTTGGTCACCTCGTCCTTCGACATCCCGCTCTTCACCCTGGCTGAACCGGTGGTGTGGATCTCCTGAGTTTTGGCGATAGCGGTTTCCCGATCGAGTCCGATAGCCAAGAAGGCTATGGCCACCAACTGTGCTGGTGTTACATCGTCGTTGTGGGCAATGAGCGAGTAGGTTCGATCCAGAGAGGTGTCTACGACCTCTTTGATGATGGTGATGGTGTCGGGCATTAGTAAGGGCTTTGTTTGTTGTTATTCAAACGCCGGCTGGCGTCTAGGATCTCTTCTGATCCGACCGTCGTTGATTCGGCCACCGACTTACTGTATCCATCACCCTCGCCGACCTGTATCTCAGTTGACGCTGTCTCCTGTCTATCCTTTTCAATCTGCTTGCTATTTCGATCCATGATGATCTGGGCTATGGTGCTCCCTTTGATGCTTATCCGTCCGACTACGCCATCGGCCATTCGTACATTCAGATCAATCGTATCGGCAGTGTTCAGGTCAATGGTAAAGGTCTTCGCCCGAGTATCGAAGTCGTCATCTCTAGCTACGACCCCAAACAGACCATTAGTCTGTGTCGGTATTACTTGCATGCTTGCTGGTCCAGTGCGCCCCATTAAACACCGCCAGCAGCAACCATCATGCATTTATAGAGGTTCCAGACTACAGACCACGGTCTTTTGTCCTGAAGACTGTTGGCCTTTATGAAGTGGATGAGATTGATGATGCTGGAGGATGTGTCTCCAGAAAAGTGTTCCAGTCTCACGCTATCCACATCACCTTCAAGAACCTGCACGGTCCCGTCGTTGTCTCCAAAATGTTTAAGTAGATCGCTCAGCAAATTCTGGTGATCTATGTCGTCAACGTCCTTCGGTTCTTGACGCTGCTTCGACTGCATGTCTCTAGCTACCTTGATGACCTCGTCGGCCGAAATCTTTCCCAAGAAGTTGTCGGCGTGAATGTTGAGGCAATCTCCATCATCGGGGCGATAATAGGCCAGCACAGATTTTCCGCGCATATCGATGAAGGAGAGCGGGCCTTTCTCCCATGTGATCTCCAGTGGAGTGATGATCGGTGACATGGTTATTTTCCAATCTTTTCCGTATATTTTAACACATCTTTAGCCCAATAACCACGCCAACCATCGGGGATCTCGATCTTTCCGTAGCTGTCGTCCATGGGTATTACCTTAGCGACTTTTTTATCTAAGTCAATCTTCATTTTCGACGCGCAGAAGCTTTGTGTCTGCCCTAAATCGGTAGCAGAGTCACAAAGATCAGACCAGGACAACTCCTTAGTCTTAGGTAGTATCATTCTTGTACTCCTGGGTTTGAAATGACATAGCCCTTGCCATTTATATTGCCATTGATATCTCCATCGCCACCTCCATCGCCACCTCCATCGCCACCTCCATCGCCACCTCCATCGCCATTGATATCTCCATCGCCATAGCCATTTCCATCGCCATAGCCATTTCCATCGCCATAACCATTGCCATTGATATCTCCATCGCCATAGCCACTTCCATCGTCACAGCTATAGCCACAGCTATGTGCATTGCTATTTATATGTCCACTTCCATCGCCACAGCTATATTCATTGCCACAGCCATAGTCATAGCCACAGCCACTTCCATCACCATAAAACAAACCATCCCAGCGATGGTCTATACCATCACCTTCGTGAACCTGAATACATTCAGGGAGTATCATTCTTGTACTCCTGGGTTTGAAATGACATTGCCACTTCCACAGCCACTTCCATCGCCACTTCCATCGCCACTTACATTGCCATAGCCATAGCCATCGCCATAGCCATTGCCATTTATATGTCCACTTCCATAGCCATATCCATAACCACTTACATTTACATTTCCACAGCCACTTCCATCGCCATATAACAGATCATCCCAGCGATGGTTTACACCATCGCCTTCGTGAACCTGAATACATTTAGAATTGGTCATTCCACCTGTCATCATCAACAGCGATGGTGAAGATCACCGAATCGCGGAAGCCCGTAATCTCAGGCGTCTTGTCGAGCTTCGTCTCCGCGAGCGGACCCTCAGCCGCCAACTGCCCGAGTCCGCCAGTGGTTCCCCACTTCCTGATAACATAGCATGGCGATTCAATGGTGAAGTTTCCTCCTTCATCTTTTGAGAATCGTCCAATGACGACCCAACCACGTTGGAGGATGCAGATTTTGATTGGGTTCTTCATATGATTTTACGGTGTTGACCGTATCCTTTCATTAGCCTTTCGGCGTTTTGTTGGTTCTTAATAAAGTGCTTCATGCGTACTGAGCCTGCGCTGCCTTGGCCGACTGCTTGCGTATCCATCGGTCGAAGACCCCGATGAGGGTATTCACATCACGGCAGGAATCGGTACTCACGATTCCCGAGTGTTTGACCACAATGTCAAGAGAGACCAGCAGACAGGCCTCGAAGCCATTACGGCGCAGGTTCTCAGAGAGCATGGGAACTTCATTTTCGTAGACCGCTCCGTCAGTGAAGACGAAGGCAACCTTGCGTTGCGCCTTGCTGAATTTTAAGGCTTCGATGCATCCCTGGCTGCATGCGACCAGTGAGGTTCCACCATCGCTATTGTGGTGATTGGCACGAACAGCAGAGACTTGAGCGTCGATAGTCTTGGTGATGCTGGCTTCGGTATTCCACACAACCTCAGCACACTCGCAGCCCGCACTCTGGAGGGCGTAGAGAGCATTGTGGGCAAACTCATTCAACTTGTGATTGATGTTCGACGTCGAACTGCTGAAGTCGGTAGCAACCACGCAGGCTACCGGAGCATCGACCAGATCCTCAACCGATGAGATGAACGGCTTGCGGGCCAGGATACCACGCCGCTCGGCAGCGATAACCGTTGGCAGGTGCAGGCGGCCAACCTTCTTGTGCCCTTCAATCCGGTCGAGAATCAGGGTCCGCAATTTGCGGATACTCATCTTTACCCGATTGGTGAAGTTCTTATCGATGCTCTGAGCGACTTTCTGAGCCTCGATAATACCGCGTTCCGAGCCGATGCCTCCATGGACATCGTCAACGATTTCGACCTCTTCACCCTGCTTGGCTGAGGCTGCTTCGTTCTGGGTGTTTTCTGAGGCTGAGGCTGAGGCTTTCTTGGTCTTGCCGACCTTGCCGCAGGCTTCCTTAAGGGCTTCCAGGGCGGCGTCCATATTGGCGGAACCCTTGGCTTCGCCCTGATCACCATCCTTGCCCTTCTGATCGCCTTTATTTTCCTTTCCAGGGGCTTTCTTGTTGCCGGTGCCATCCTGACCGTCTTTCCCGTCTTCCTCGTCAGAATCGGATTCTTTGCCCTCCTCGCCGGGCTTACCGGCACCAGAACCGATGCGGATCTGGATGTCGGCCTGAGCGTCACCCTGGCCCTCGCCGTCCTGCTGTTCACCCTTCGGTGCCGGCTGGTCGCACAGGATGCTCACTGCGATGACGGAGTTTGCATCTTTCTTCGCCTCTGGGAAGGTCTTGAAGTATAAGATGCACCACTTCTCCAGGGTGTCCTTGCTAACCGTCTTTAGGCGGGTGATCCGCTGAGCCTCCTCGACCAGGGATGAAAACGTCTCTTTCCAGTCGGTAATCTTGGTCAAACCCTTGCGGTCGGCGTAGGCATTGATGGCATCAGCCGCTGCCAGCCGCACCTCTTCGCCGCAGTGTGAGCGAAAGAACAGCAAGGCCCATAGCGAGGGATCGAATTTCTCGGTTGACCAGCGATTCGTATTCTGCTCGTCATCATAGCAGCCGTTGGCGATGACATTGATGGCCAGAGAAGCCAGAACGTCTTCGTAGTGAGGCCGCTTGGCTAAGAATTGACGTTCGATGCGGCAGTCGTCGATCAGATTGGCCAATTCCCGGATGTTGCCACCCGGATAATTGGCCGGGAAAATCAAGTGGCAGCACTCGTGGACCAGTACAGCGAAACGATCCTGATCGTCCCAGGAGACCGCTGAACCCATGGTGATCATGCGACCGTCCGTGTGGGGTCCTTGGCTAGGATTACCCGGCACGACCTTGACCTGCTTGCCCGTGATCACGGCCGCGAAGGCGGCAGGCTTTGACCAGTTGATGCTGCTGCTGTTGCTCATGCTTGTAGTATAGCGACCTTTTAGCCTAAGTCAATAACCAATTCAACCCCACTCCCTGGCTGGTTTCTTGAATTTTGGACGTAGGTTGTATCGCCCGAAAGATAGGGCCTTGACCTGCTTGATGATCTCGGCTGTGGCCTCTCGCTCATTGACCGGGTCAACATCAAAAAACAATTGGTCATGCAGATCACCAGCCGCCAGCGTGTGGACCCCGGCGCATGTCAATCTTGACAGCAGTTCCCACTTACACAGTTGCAAGGCGGTCTGCGCCCAGTGATTGGGCCGCTTGTATGGCGTATCTCCGAGATCGTAATGAAAGCCGTTGAATTCGGCCATCCGACCACCGATGCATTGCTCGCGCCACTCATTGACCTTCGGATAGACTTCGTCGAGCCTCTTCAGGATGGCATCCACCAATATGGGGTTCCCAGCCTTCTCGTATAAAGTCTCCAGCATGGCCCCATAAATGTACGCCAGAATGATGATCTTGGTCAGATCACGATCCAGGCCAGCAGCCACGAAATCGCCGTAGGCATCTTCTGGCGGCTGGTAGCCAAGGTGCTGGAGGATCAGGTTGAATTCGGCTGCTGACCAGTCGAACTGTAAGGTCACACGTCCTTCAGCGACAGGCTGGATCAAGGCCCTCAGGGACCGTTCGATGTTGTGGTAGGGTGCCTTGGCTCGATAGGTAACGGTATTACTGGCCCGATAGGGGAAAGACCGAGTGATGCCGTGCCAGTCCTTCATCTGGTGGTGGTGAAGGCTCCAATAATACAGCGCAGTATTGCGGCAGACGGCATCGGTGTAGGGGGTTACCTTCGGAGTGAACTTGCACGGCTCTTCAGCCGCCCACGGGAAGACTCCAGCGATCTGATCTGTCTTGAGCAATCCAGTCTGAAGAACCATGGAAAGATAGGTGTCGATGGCGATGTAGATCGGCCCCATGGTCAATAACGTCTGGATCGTTTTTTCAACCTTGGCACGAGACATGGCAGGAACACCATTGTACGTCCCTAGATTAGCTGTGAAGAAATCACGACCAGTCTCTGCCCCTTCCAAGAAAATGCACAAGGTAGTCGCATCAGAACCAGTATCCTTGGCAATGAAGCCGAGGCGATCAGCGGCGACATGCTCGATGAGCGACATCCCCGATAGTACCACCGACCTGACGGTCATTGCGAAGGCTTCCGGCCTACCCCTGGAACAGGTTCGGTATTATGCCCATCGGGACGCTCGCTGGCACGGGGTCATGTGCAGGAATCGTGTCTCGACAGCATGCGAGCGTTTTGCTCGCCTGACGGACGCGATTCAGCGACTCTGAGCTTTGGCAATGCGCTCTTCGAGTACGCGCCGTTCGATATTGAACAGAGCCTCAAGGTGCTTCAACTGTTCCTGCTGACGCAGCAGGTGAAGAGCGAGCGTGGCCTCGCCGTCGCGGGGTGTCAGCAGTCCCACCACCAGGACTTCTTTGTGATAGCTGGGAATGGTTGATTCGGCGATCGTCTTGGCGAAGGCATCAACGTCCGTCTTGTTCTTCTCGTCCAGATTCCTATACTTGGCCAGGACCTCTTGGATCTGGTCGATGAAGGCTCTCGGCTGATTCGCCATGGTTCATGCTCCTGCTAGGGTTTTTGAGGTTAGCGACAAAAGGGGCCGTGTCCACTACCGGTTAATAATTCGTCTGTTTTGCTCATTTTCCAGGTCTTTCATGGCTTTCCTGACGGCCCTAATTGACTTCCAATTCAGCCAGACCACCCCAAGGAGAGGCAGTGTCTGAAATGGCTTCCAGAGTTCAGGGAGGACGGCACCCAGGACAGGTATCAAGAGAACCAGGGGCATTGATCTCATGAGGGCCAGCATCATCGCGGCACTGCGCTTCCGGTCTTGGTAATTCTTCTCTTCTAATTCGTCCTTGATTGCTTTTGTCCGACTGACGACTTCCTCTTGGATGATTTCCTCTTGTGCAAAGACAGACCTGCACGCACTCTTGTATTTTTCACAGTGATCGGCAATGATCGCTCTGTAGGTTTCCTGAGCCTTGATGTTTCCGTATCCATCCTTGTCAAGTTCTCGGATCACGTCCGCCAAGTCTTCCTGGTGAATGTATTCAGGGAGTGTTCCGGCAGGAACCAGATCCCGCGCCTGCTTGAATAATTCTTTAGTCCGACGTTTCGCCCAGTCTTCATCGCGGTCGATGCCGACCAGAGCATCGCCTGCGGCTTCGGCTATTGCCGCCTCGAAAAAAGGCACCGAGGCGGGACTTTTCAATCCCGCCTCGGTGGCTGCAATCTCGTTCAGAACCTCCATAGCACGCCTTGTGTTTAGCAAGGAGTCACTGCCACTTGGCATTAGAAGGTATTTTCGCCGAGCTTGCTTCCCTTGGCGGCGAAGCGACCGGCGCGACCCTTGGTCACCGTATCGGCCTGAGCTTCCGTCACCGACAGCGGCTTGCCCTCAGCATTCCAGATATCGTTGAAGCAGGTGCGGATCGCGGTCACTTCGGCGTCATCGTCGTTGAACCGGGTCAGGAACATCGTCTTGGCGGTCTGGAACGTGTGGACAGCCATATTTTCGGCCAGATCGAGGAAGGCACGAGTCGATACGTCGCTGTTGATGGCCTTATTCTTGACCGACGTGCGGACCTTGATGATGAATTGTTCCAGGGCCACCGCCTGCTTCGGGTCCAGGGTCGAGGCTGCGGCGTTGTCGCGCAGGACTGCGATGTCGAGTTCGGGATAGTAGCCGAGGTGCAATTGCACTGCGAAGCGGTCGCGGAAGGCTTCGTTCATCACCCGGACACCTTCGTAGAAGGGGTTGCCGGCAGCCATCAGTCCGAAGTTCTTATGCGCGACCACGACTTCAGGATCCCCGTTGTCGTCGGGCTTGTCGGTCAGGACCAGTTCGCGGCGATGGTCGAGGAGACCATGGATGGCGAAGGCGACTTCAGGCTTGAGGCTGTTGATTTCATCGAGCAGACAGACCTTGCCGACGCGGACGGCGCGGGTCAGGACCCCATCCATCCAGACATACCCATTCCCCTTCGGATTCGGGATCCACTGTCCGATCAGGGCCTCGGTGGTCGCGCCCGTGTGGCAGGGGACGTAGCAATACGTCCTGTTGAGCCTCTTGGCCGCCTCGTTGGCAAGACTCGACTTGCCGGTCCCCCGTGGCCCGAGCAAGAGGATGTTCTGGTGGGCCTTGATACCATCCATCAAGATATCCACGTCAGACTTATCGAAATACTTGCGGGAGATGTAGGTACTGGCGGCTGCGGACATGGTGTTTTCCTTGCTCTGCTTGGTTGTGGTTAGTAGTTTAGCGATCTTTCTGTCTGAGTCAAGCCTTAACTTCAACCCCCTGTCTGACAGTTTCCGCCCATGTCTGCTGGGAGTGGCAGGCATCTCCGTTCGCAATGTCCCACCACTGAGAGCCAACCCGCCGATGCTCGATCAGGATTGGGAATCCGGGCTTGGTCCCAGTCTGGCGCAGTTCCATTCCGCCCATGCGGAACGTTCTCTTGTCGTAGGCGATGATGGGCGTGTGCTTCATGCCACACAGTATAGCGACATTTTGATCTATGTCAACACATTACTTTTCAACACCGTTTTTCTTGAGCCATTCGGTAAAATAGGGGTGGAAATCCCAACAGACCAACCACTTGTAGAGACTGAAAAAAGTGCGGATAGGGGCGGTCAATAGCAGCATCGGCAATCCGATAACCACCAGGATAGCCATCTTGCAGACGAAGGAGGTCCTACTGTCAGCCACCTTGAACGTCAGCGGTCGTGTAATTGAACGGCTCCAGGCCAACCAGCGTTCCCGCATCGCGCTTACTTTGTTGATCTCTTTGGAAACGATCGCCGATTGCAACATATAGGCGACCAACTCGACTTCAGAGACGATGTAGGGCGAGGTCTTCGACAGCTTCTCGATTTCGGCTGCCATGGCTGGAGTATATTCTTCCTTCACACCAACCAAGAGCATCGACTTGGTGAAGCACATGCGCCGATCTGCATCCCACGAGTCTGGCCAGCTTTTGGCCTCAACCTTGTGGTCTGTTCCACAATGTGAGCAAGTCACTTGTTCCTCCTGGCAATGATACCGAGCGAACAGAGTAATAGGTCGCCATGAATAGCAACGACACACGGTTTGATCCTGCCAAAGACACCGTTGAAGAGATCATCAGAAGTCGATCTACTTGTCGGAACGATAACGGCCCGACGCAGCATAGGGTTCACCTGCTGGATTTCGATCCGTATCTGCGTCCCGTTCAGACTCGCAGACCCAGCCTTTTCTGACTCAATCGTCCAGATCGATGCCATGTCCTGCGGACTGATTTTCAATACCATGTGATCTTCCTGATTGCGCTCCTGGGGTAGACGCTGGTCCCTCCGCGATGGTTGATCATGACGTATGATCCTGTTTTTTCGACAGACAGCAAGCCAGATACGGATTTTTGCCCGTTTCTGAATGCAACGGACCCTCGACCATTCAGCGGCCTATCTTCCTCTGGAAGTTCTGAGTCCATTATAGGTTCTGACTTAGCCTTCACGAACCTAGATAAGCCAATGGATCTCGTCCAATACACGCATCGTATCAATGAAGAGAGGGATCCGTCTGCCCAATTTCCAACGGCTGACGAAATCCTGGATGTCCTGAAGCTTCACCTGAATAAGAAACAGAATCTCGGCGAACTTCACGAGCTACGCAACAAGCTCTTGATCGCCGCTCGACAGTTGCTCAAGAATACGATCAAGCTCAACTCCCTCGTCGATAGGCCTGACTTTGATCTTCTGATGGGCAAGATGACGGGCCTGAAGAAACTTCGCGGCTACTGGGCTTCCAGACTCCTTTCTGTGCCACTGTTGAAATCGGCTGTGGACCAGATGACCACCGCCCACACTGGCCCACAGCTTGCGCTCGCCATCGCCCGTCTGGCTGGCGTGGTCGAGAACGCTGAGGATGAGATCCCGGCACCGACCAAGACCTTCTTGGATTCTGGCGATGATTCTTACAATTCCATTTACAAGTACCTGACCAAGATTGAAGGCTGGGCCGCCCCACGAGTCGAGGAATTCAACGGTGCGCTCAGGACGCTCAGAGACCGACTGGTGCAACAGGCTGCCGCCCGGATCGCAGCCGGAAAACCCACCAAGATGGCCCGTCCTGCCGGTTGGTGATCAACCGATCAACTTGGTCAGACCCTTCTGTAGGGCTTTGCTCTCTTCGATACGGTCGTCAGCCGGATCGGGATCAGGGACATGGGTCCGCTGGCCGAGGTTCAGACGCATCTGATGACGGAGTTGACGGTTGTTCACCGCTGACGAGAGCGACGTCCGCATACCCTTGATATCTTTGACAGCGGGCTGCGGATCATGGTCGGGGATCTTCCCCTGCTTCATAGCCTGATGGACGTCGGACATGCCGTCCACGAACGTCTGGTTATAATCCGATGAGAGGTCGGACAGGAGTATCTCAGAATAGGGTCCGACGCCAGCCGTCTTGAGGAACTTCATCACCTTTGGCAGGTGGCTGGCGAGGTGGCCGTAGACCTGGATCGCATACTTGCCTCGGTAGCCGCGCACGCGGACCCAGCCGTTCTTCATAGCAGCCTTGAGCAGCAGGCCACGAGCACCATCAGGAGAGGTGTCGCCGGGCATGAACTTGCCTCCGGCTTGTCTGAGGATGTCCTCGACCTGATCGTCGGTCAAACCGAACTTCGCTGGGTCGCTCTTCACCTCCATCCAATGCTCGGAGACGTGGTAGCCCTTACCGGTATTGCCATTCACCCACCAGCCTTCGAATCCAGCCATAAAGCCCCCTGAACTTAGTTAGCTGGCAAGATACCTAGAATCCGCTCATCTGGTAGTAGGTCATCGCACTTCGTACCGCGAAATCCAGGTATCGATCAGGGCACGCAACGCCCTGCTGCCGTCAGGACGGAAGCGGTCGTACAGATCAGTTACCGACAGGCCGAGGCCGAAGTCGGTGAAGGTCACTAAGGTCCAGGCTGCGGCCCCCATTCTCTCGACGCTGCGGTGCAGGACCTGAAGTGCCGACAGTGGGTCACCAGCGAACTGCCATCCCAGCCTGCCCTTCCAGTGGCGGATGCGGATGTAACCGGCTTGGCAGACGCGGACGATGACCAATTCGCGGTCCTCCTCGCTCCTGATCACGACGTGACCCATGCTGCTGGTCCACTCGCGCCCGTTCGCCGAGACCGCCTTGATCAGATCCTTATCCGTCAGCCCAAACCTCTCCGGCTTGGCACAGGCATCCCTGGCGTGGTCGTTGATCTTGATGAAGCGGTTGGTCCGCCTGTTGTACCAGAAACCTTCTCCGAGCGGCATGACTAATCCTTTCGCAGATGACGGATGGACTTGAGGCTGGCCAGATCGCGGCGGCAGGCATCACGAACCCAGGCGACCCCGTTATTGCGGTTCGCCCAGATGCGCTGGAGGTCGTGTTTCCTCATGGTGTACCGCAAGTGCGGTACGAATTCCCAGGCATCCGGGGATGTCTTGGGTCCGTGGGTGCTCATAGCTGTGCTCCTGTGTTGTAGGTATGATAGCGACTCTTTTGTCTAAGTCAACAAGAAAGCCCCGCCAGTTGCCCGGCGGGGCTTTGAATGGTGGACCTGTGCAGAGTCGAACTGCAATCCGCTGAATCTTCGACCTGAGTCTCTACCAAGAATATGTGATTTTTCGATTCACCAATCTAGTCGGCGGTTTGTCAAGCACCGACGCCCGTCTGCCTTCATCTTTCGTGCCTCACCCGCAGCGGAGAAGCCCTAGCGTCCGGCCTATGGAACCGAGAGGAGGCCGGCGTCCTTCTCGGGGTTGTGGCGCAGCGTCTAGCTGCCTGATTGCTCAGGCGGCGAGGGCGATGCGGCCATACTCGACGTGATCGTCAGCATGTGTGTTTTTGCCCGTGTTTAACGAGACCTCGGGCACCTCGGCGCGGCTCACTCTGACTTCTGTTTTCCTGTCGAAACCGGTTCATCCCCACAAAGCAGATTGTCAAAGCCTTCTACTTCTAACGAGAAAACCCTGGCAGGACTGCCAGGGTTTCCAAGGGCAGAGCAGGATGACACATCCACTTGCCGTGAGGCCTTCTTTTAGCGACACTTTCGATCAGGTCAAGAACTGCCTGACGCCAGCATCGGAAAGTCTGGATTTACCGATGGTTCGTACAGAGATACCAGCATTGGCCAAGATCGGTATCAAGATGCGATAATTGTTCAGAATGCGCGGGAAAGTGTCGTCGATCTCGCTAACCTTGGTTTCCTTGTAAAATCGAGGCTGTTTTTCCGAGTAGTCATGACCGCAGCCAGCAAGCAGGATATCCTTCGACCCGGCCCACACCGCGACCTGCAAAGCGAAATAGACGACCGAGTAGCCGTGGTAGATGCCTTTCATCAGATCAGAGCAGAAGCCATCACGACCAATGGTTTCTACGAAGCTGGCTGTGAGGTCTGGCGGCAGGTCCGGTCGTAGAACCGCATTGTAAATCCTGATTCCAGGTGCCGTCAAGGCAATCTGCCGTTTCTCTGGGACATCGAGAAACCGTCTGTCGCCGATGCAGTACGCATCGAAGGTGCGTCCCGTGAGCGTAGCTGCATTAGTGCCGATATGCTTGGCATTTTTAATATCAAGTTCCAAGGCCTCCTTCACGGTCGGCCCATTCCCCCAGATGATTACCGGATGCTCTTTCCAAGATCCCAAGAGATCGTGGACCTCTTTCTGAATCTTCCCAGCGATGATGTATTGACCAGTCAGCTTGTTTGAGTTTCCCCATCTGCGGTCGATCGCGCCAGAACGTGCTGGAATTCCAGCATCTTCTTTCACTACGTTTTCCGATACTGGCCAGTAGGCATTCAGGAAACGATTCACCAGAATCTTAGGTTCCCAATTCACCTCCATCCACTGGCGACTGGCGGTCTTGATTTCTGCAACCCGTGCTGGATTGGCCGCCAACTGCCGCAGCGCGGTCTCTAGGACATCTTGACGGGTATTCACCCACGGAAGTTCCGTCTCCCGCCCCACGATACCATGAATGGCTTTTTGAGTCTTTTCATCAAGCCATGCGATCGTGACCAGACCCTGGCTCAAAGCCTCAAGCGAACAGAGGTGGTAGCCACCGGTTACGCACTCATCGATGCAGATGTCAGCCTTCTGCTTGATGGGCATCAACTCGTCCCAGGTCTTGTCGGTGATCACCTCATAGTCGATGATCCCCTCAGCCTGGAGCTTCTTGAGAAGCGGCAGGACCTGCGGGTAGCCTTTCCCGCAACAGGTGTTCCCATAGATCGCATAGGCTTTCAGATCGCTTGGCGTGTAGATGACCCTGAGCCTTGGATTGTTCCTTTGAACTGGCATCAGATTGAAATCCCAGATGTCCACCAAGTTCGGAACGGGGATGCTGTTGGGGTAGAAGCGAACGTGCTTCTGAGCAATGACCAACGTGGAGATGTCGTTCCTGGTGACCACGTCTCGCCGGAACTGCCGCTGGAGCAGGGCTGGTTCGGTGTGATATTGAAGGACCATCCGCTTTCCCTGGAAGTAATGCCGATATTGAAGCATCTCCGGCGATTCGTGATCGATCCAGTTGTGGAAGTGGATGACGTCGGCCTTGACCAGCAGGTGCTTTACCTCGTGGACCTGATTGAGGAGGATATCCTGAGGAAACCTGCGGCCATTGGTGATGTTGCTGGCTGTGATCGTCCGGCAGGTGTGCTCTGTGTACCGGTTGATGGCATCATGAATGCGCCAGATGGCTCCAGCACAATTCGTCCTAGCCACCTGGACGATGGTTTTTCCCATTTTTTTACTAGGAACCGCCATGGCCTCGGGTCCGTTGTAGGGCGTCAGCGTTACGGGGTAGTTGGTCATCGTTGGTCGTTGTGGTTCTACCTATATGCGTGACAAACCTTCGATCAGTCAAAGAATTGTGGTCCGACATCAGTCCGGCTCGCCCCTGCCTCATCATGGGCAATTCGCCGAGTCTGAACCTCTATCCAGACGAGACTTATGACCAATTCTTCACGATTGGCTGTAATTCTCGGCTGCATACGAGATATGTCCCTGATCTGACCATGATGATCGACCGTCGGATCCCGGATCCCAACCCGGAAGCCGAGTTGATTTCTCAGATCGACCACTGGAAACAGACGCACCCAGGCACCGTCTATGCGTTCCAGCTTGGCCTGAGGCTTCAGTTTCACCCGGACATCAGCAGCGACAAAATCGATTATAGCATCACATCACCGTACATGGCCATCTGCGTGGCCTACATGATGGGGTGGCGGTCATTCAACCTCATAGGCATCGACCTTGGTATGGTCGATGGAAAGAACTATCATGACGATAAAGATCTTGCTCCCATCGTTTCTCGCCCTGGCTTTGTCGTTGGTCCCGACGGAGCCGAGATTACGGACCCGCTCTTCGTCCGTCGTCGCTTTTTGGCGGCGTGCTATAACCATCTGAGCTATCTCATCAACAAGATGAGCACCTACCACAACTGCCAATTCTTCTCGCTATCCCCGTATTCACAATTGCTCCAAAACGGCAATATCAAGAAGGTCACCCCGTGAACGACAATACCAAACTCCAGACTGAATACCGGGCTGAACTCGCCGACGGTCAGACCATATGGCTGAAAATCAGATTCACGCCGGGCATGGAGATGCTGGCCCAGGAAATGAGCACCGGCCGACGGATCTTCGAACAAGACCTCGCTGATCGCACGGGCAGCCCAACCGTCGGGACCGAGCCGGGTGACGATCTGGAACCCAGCCCGACCGTTTCTCCATCGTCACCCACGTCTCCAAGCCCACAGGTGCATCCAGCCATCACCCGCCGACGCAGCCAACGATGGATGCTCGATGCCACCGGCAGTTTTCCGACACTGTTCATTGAAGAACGGCTGGTTTCGTTTTATTCCACCCTGGCTGAGATGAAGCAAGGCATTGCCGACCGTGGGCCGGATGGCCGAAACAAAATCGTCATCAACATCACGAATGTCATTTCGGTCGAGAAGGTCCTCACGCGCCGGAGCTTTGCTCAGAGCATTTCCTACCCCGATGTTGCCAATGGTGTCGGTGGTCAACAGCCCCCCATCCAGACCACACCCTTGACCATCTTGGAGCCAACCGAGATCCCTGCCATCACCGCGCTCGATCAGGAAATGATGTTCCGCATCATCGCCGAGGGTGGTCAGCCGCCCTATCGGTACAGCATGATCAATGCCCCGAAGGACCTCTATGCCACCGAAGATGGTTGGGTGCGCGGATTCATTGAGGCCGACCAATGGCCGACGGCCGGATTCCGAGAGTTCCTGACCTTGATCCTGGTTGAGGATTCCTCCATTCCCGTCCAGACCGCTGGTCTGGAATTCCGTTATCGTCTCTACCCCCTATGATGCACCAGCCAACCATGGTGGCAAAGCAGTCGGCTCAGACCGTCATCGCCGATCTCAAGGCTCAATCTGGCCGATTGATTGAGGCCATCACTTGGACTGAGAACATCACCAAGGCGATCCAGGCGGTAGGACGGCGGGTGCAGTTCACCAATGTAGGTCCAATCGAACCCTGTTGTAGGGAGGCCGGCATCGCCTTCTCCCTACCCGTGGGAACCGTATCCCAGGACGTTTTGACCTTTACCCTGGTCTGTACCCCTTCTGAGGAAGATATCGCCGCCATGAGGCGGGAAACGACCCTGGCAGCAGAGGGGTTGAGGCTGGCAAGTCTCCTTAACTGGCAGGCCCAAGGGGTCAGGGCCTTCGAAACGTGGTTTGTAGCCTCTCCGTCCATCTGGCAGGACTCCCCAGAGGCAACCCAGGTCTTTCTGGTCAAGGCAGTTCAGGATTGGCTGGCCTACTGGTTCGAGGCACCGCCCTCGCCGATCTTCCGGCCCAGAACCCTACGCATCCAGCCGCTCCGTTAGTTGCTGCTTGGCGTCAATCTTGGCCTTCTGGACCCCGATCATCCGGTTGCTCAAACAGGCAGGACAACCTCCATGGCATCGGCACGACTTGTCGAACCGACGAGACTTCCGGTAGGGCTTCTTGACCGTCCGACTCACGGAGCCTCTCTCCAAAAGGCTTCCTGAGCGACTGCCGATTGCCTGGAGACCGAGCCGTACAAGTACGGATGGGTCTTCATCCCTGGCCACGTCTGGTTGTTGTCCAGGAAGCGGCGGAATTCGTAGGTGTGGCCACCATAGGTCAGGATCGAACCAAACGGCATGAACTGGACCGCATAGTATTCGCCGGTCGAGTTGTCATTCGCCAAGCAATCCGTGATAACCATCAGCGTCCGAGGCGGACGGTTGATCGTCAGGCTCAGACCCAGACTTTGCAGACCTTCGTGTACGATGCTGGTTGGCATGATGCCGAAGTTGGTTCCATATTCGGTTGGCGTGCCGACGATGGCTGTTCCATCGGGACTCACGGTCAGACCTGCCGGCAGGGCTATCGGGTGGACGTTGTTGATGATATCTTCTAATGTGCAATTATTACCGAAGATTCTGCACAAGATCGAATCGCATGGTAGCGTGCAGTGATAGGGGACTCCAACCACCCCATGCGGCATACGGATCACAGCCCCTGCCGGCCAGCCGTCCTGGATGACGATGTTCCGCGAAAAGATCTGGCCCGAAGGGTCGGCCACGGTCAGCGGAATGAAACCCGTATTGGAAGGGATGATAGACAGATCGATGTAATATCCACCTTGGCCATCCTCGTGCATCGAGACTGTGCCATCGGTGATCGGCGTGGATCCGATCGGGTTATACGAGGCAGGCCCGAAGGTCGCATCATAGACGATCGGAATTCCATGATTGCCCAGGATGGGGATGAAAATGCGGAAGGGGTCCGCAGACATGGGGATCACATCGAAGTCGCAGTCAAACTGCAACGGAACACCATGCTTGAGCAGTAGGCTTTGATCGACATGCCTGAGATCCTGCCAGTACCTGGAGATAAAGGCCAAGAACCCAGTGGTCATATTACTGGGATGAACAAGCTGTGTGTCGATAGGGCGGCTCAGATTATTGCCCGAGTCGTCCAGGTGGAGGATTGGATCACCCAGCATACGCAAACCAGCCAGGATCTTCGCCTTGGCCATGTTCCGATTGGGGCTATCGCTGAATCCGAACGTGATGCCGGCACCCTCCTGATTAGCCTGGGCTGCGGCATCCCTGGTCAGGGTCTTGCACAGGGTGCTGGTGAGCAGTACCCGACGGAAGGCCGGATCATGCAGGTTCAGACCACTATTTCGGCCAGCAGACGGGATATGGGTGATCTGTGGCGATAGGACCGGGATCTGCCCTGGGCGGGGATCCGTGGGGGCCTCTTGGGTGGCCGTCAGGTACGGGGTCCGTAGGAAACCGCCGCCAACCGAGGCCAGATGGACCGTCTCGTCGAAGTGCATAACCTAGTTAGACGGGATCACCCGCTTAGGACGGCTGTTCAGGTTCACGTCCGCCACGCAGGCCCGCCAATAATCGATGGCATCGTATGGGGCGTTGATGCGCTGGCTGGTGTAGACCTGATTCGGACTCAGGTTGACCACCGCATCTCGCATGTGCCAACCCTTGCCGGCGACGACGAAATTGAAGCTGACCGGCTTGGTGCAGGTATTGGTGAATTGCACCGTGATGTCGCTCTCGCCGTTCTTGTCGAACTGACGATTGTCAAAATCCCAGGGAGAATTACTGGAGACCCAGCGAGCCGAACTGATCTGGAAGTAGCCGATTGGTTCGTCGATGTTGTTGTCGTTGACCACTTGATGGGCTGTGATCGTCTCCATACGACCGTTCCTGACGCAGCCGGTCAGGAGGACTATGGAGAGGAGAAGGATGAGCTTATGCATGGTAGCCATCTATAGCGACACTTTGGTCTAAGTCAAGAAGCGAATTGCCAACATGACGCCCGCAGACATGGCGACGACGATGATACAGGCGACGATCAGATCCAACCGATGACCGCGACGGGCTGCACCCAAGGCCCCCTGGACCACGTCGAAGTGGACGTTGATCATGAGGTGTTCATCGATATCGACAGACGGGTGGCTGTCCCTGGCGATGGTCATCATCAGTGGCTGGACGTTTTTTGGAGTAGCAGCCAGCTTGATGAGCATGAGATGGTTTGCGTCGATGGCCATCAGGACCTCACTGGTAGGGGTTGGTAATCGGGACGGCGCGGGAATCCGATACGATGCCATGCTTCGTTCAGGATATCGAGATGATCACGACGACCACAGTCGATCAGGATGTTCAGGTAGGCTTCACCCAAGGCAAAGCACGCGGCCGTGGTGTTGGCATCATCCAGAGCCGAGTGGGATTGGACGTTTTCGATGCCGAAGAACGAAGCGATGGTGGCGAGATTCATCTTGCCGACCTTATTTCCGATACGCCTCTTGATGTTCGTGTAGAGATACATCAGGTCTTCGCAGTTGTAGCTCACAGCCGGTTTCAGCCCGAACTGTCCGGTCCAGTATTCCAAGAGAGGATAGTCGAACTTGACGATGTTCTGCCCGACCAGGATGGCCTTGTCAGAACCGCCGCCTGAATTCTTGAAGATCCAGTCGCAGAACTTGGTCCAGCCTTCAAGCTGACCAACGGCTTCGACATCCCACTTGGCTTTGTCGTAGTAATTGAAGACGCCGAGAACACCTGGAGCGGTGCGATCGGGCTTCTCGATCCGTAACTTGATGCAGATCCGTTCCGTCGTCGGACACAGTGTGTCCGATCGCATGAGGACCCCAGCGATCTCGATAGCCTCATGGTTGCGAGGGTCGAGACCGGTGGTCTCACTGTCGAAACAGATGAAGGCCGGCATTGGTTAGCCAGTCTTCTTCTGCAATTGGGCCTGAGCGAAGCGCGACTTCATGTCTTCCTCGAACTGGGCCTGATACTGCTCGGCGGCGGTCTGAAGCAGATCGGGGGCCTTGGCGAAGGCCTCTTGGATGTTCTCAGCCTCGATTGGTAGATCGAGCGGTTGCCGGTGCTGCGGTGGCTTCTCGCCTTTCTTGATGATCTTTCCGGCCGGCACCGGCAGGGTCACGACCACGAAACCGTGGGCGATGAAGCGCGGGAAACGTTGGGGGAAGACACCGCTGATAAGGGTGTATTCCTCGATCCGCAGTCCGGTATGATTGAAATAGTTCTGGCTGGTGAAGATGAAAGCCAACTGCTCCTGGGCCTCCTGGTTGGCTAGGGCCTCCAGCGGTTTCTCGGTGGTGGGATCGAGGATCTTGCTCATGGTTCATCTTCCTGGTTGGCTTGTTCTTCGCCTGCGTCGAGGTCCTTCTGGACCAAGCGGGCGACATCGGGGTGCAGGGATGCGCCACCTGCGGTCTTGTCCACGCGCTCCAGCAGGCGGACGTCAGCCTCGGCCTCGTCCATGGCCATGGCCAGACCCATGATGACCTTCTGCATCTGGTTGCCGAAGAGAGCGCGGTAATCGCTCATACGGACCTTGTGTATGGCTCCGTTGTAGAACGCGATGGCGTCGGTGAGGTCTTTCCAGAGCTTGCGATCGGTTCCGGCCCAGAACCAATCAACCGAATCTTCGGCGAAGGCATAGACCTGCTCGCTCACGCCCGAGAGGGCGGTCATGGAGATCTTGCGGTCTACCGTGTGGACGCGGAAGACTTCCCGGCCCTCGAAGCTGATCAGCAGGACGCCGAGATCAGTCTGTTGCGGCACGATGCTGAACGCCATGGACCGGATGGCGTCGATGATGACAACCACTTCTCTACGGGTGATCAGATTGGTCGTCAGGGCCTCTTGTCCGCCAATGGCGTACTGCGTCTTGATGGCGTCTTCGAGTAGGCAGAATTGTTTCGCTTCCTGATTCTGCCTGAAAATTCGACTTGGCGGGACGATGAACACCTGTGCCCGCTTGCCATCCTTCACTCTGGAAATGGTCTTTTTGGAGAGGTCTATGGCAAAGACCTCGCTACCAGCCACCGACAGGGTGGCGACGACATCCTGACCTTCATCCAGCGATATGGTGAATGCCGAGGCAACGACTCCATCGTAGATGAAGCCGACTTGCTCAACGGTGAGCATGTTCACGACCCGCTTGGCTGACTGATTTTTTGCTGGTTTCATCCTGCCGCCTCGCCATTTTCTTTGGCTTCGATCTTGCCAGTCTTGGAATCTTCTGGCTGGATGTTGCTGAGGAGATAGTCGTGCAACATTGCGATGCCGCGCCTGACGGCGTCCGACTTCGAAATACTGTACTTCTGCTGAATCTCCAGCAACTGGCGATCATTCTCGTCGGAGATGATGAAGCTGATCTTGGCCATGGCTTAGCTCCTCGCCTTGAGAGCATTCGAGATGAAATCACCCACGAGCGGGTTCAGCACCATAATCATCATGGCACCAGACAGTTCGATCATATCGAAAGTGATCACCATCGTGCTGCCGTCGCCGTAGAAGAACGTCGGGACGTCAAACGGCTCGCAGGCGACGATAGGCGAAGTCAGGCTCGACTCTTGCAGCAAACAATTGATGACCTGAGCGACCTGTGGCGAAATGCTCGTCCCCTTGCTCCCTTGGACCAGCGGTAGCTGGAACTTCAATTCGGCACCATCCACCGCCCTCTGCACGACCTTGGGTAGGTGTTGGAAGAAACTCCTGAACGAGATATCGGATACCCTGTCAATCGGCATCACGGGGATATGGATTTCGGCACGGAACAGCATGCTCAGATACTCTGAGAGCGGCCCTGCCGCGCTTTGGTTGGAAAGATTCATGCTATGCTCCTGCTTCTGGTGATCTAGGGACTGTAATTCAAACTCCGACCATTTTTGAGACCGGCAGCTTGGACCGCTCGGCGACGAGCCACTTGGCCGCGCCATCCGAGAGGGCCTTGCAATCCAGGGCCGAGCGGACCACGCCCGACCAGCCGTAGAGACCGGTGGCCTGGAGGGCACGGGCTATGGTCTGAAGCTGATCAGCGTCGTACTTGACGACCGGTGGCGTGGGCTGCTGGGTGGGCTGCTGGGTGGGCTGCGGCGTGGGCTGCGACATGGAAGCCATGGCGCGGGCCGTGCTCTCGGCCGTTTCTTTGGCTTTCTTGGCTGCGAGTTCCCTGATGATCTCGCCGATCGGCATGCCGGCCTGCGCCTTGCCGCTGACCCACTTCAGGAAGTTCGGGATGCGGCGGGCGTCCTGCTGAACCGTGACCCTGAAACCGTTGCTCTGGGCGTCATACTTGCTGCCCGTGTGGTCGTAGACGCCGCTGGCGCACTCTCCCAGCCACTTTTCGGACACCCCTTCGGCCCCATTGAGCCGATTGCGGACGGCCCAGAACAGATTCCGGTACGGGTTTTCACGGCCCGCCAGGACATCGCGGTTTTCATAGACGCCTGGGAAGTCCCGCTTGAAGTCGTTGACCTTTTCCATGGTCTTGCGGAACTTCTCGTTGCGACTGCGCTCGGCCTTGATCGCCTCGATCATCGCATCGGCGGCCGGCAGCCCCAGGTTCTTGACGATCTCGCGGAAGCAGTCAGTACCGCTCCAGCCCAGGTACTTGCCATCGGTCGCACGGTAAAAAACGACCCAGTTGTGATGGGCGTTGCAGAAGCTGCACTGGGCAACCCGCTTGCCGTTCACCGAGGGGGCGACGGCGACGGCGTACTCGAAGTTTCCGACTTCGGCAATGCTGTTGACCAAGGTATTGCGCTTCTCGAAGCGATCGCGCTTGTCGGTGATGATGCTGTTGTCCTTCAGGACCTCGACATGGTGCCAACTGATCCCGCGCCCGTAGGTCTCGACCTTGCCGAGACCAGGGATCTCGGTGAGGTGGACGCCCGCCTCGATATGGCGCAGATTGATCCCGCTGTTGTTGTTGAATATGTTCTGAGGGGTGAGGGCCATGGGTGCTCCGTGCTGTGCTTGTGCGTGGAGTATAGCGACACTTCTGTCTAATGCAAGAACTAATTTCCAAGCGTCTTTGGACCAGAGGATCCAGAGCGGGCCTTCTCGTGCGCCTCTTTCTGCATCTTGGCTTTGGCCGTGATCATCTGAATCCAGGCCTTGCGCTGGACGTTGGTCATCTGCATGACCTCCCAACGGTTCAAGCCCCCATCAGTGGTCATCACGAAGACTTGCTGATCGAGGCCACGACGAGATTCCCACTGCTGGGCCGGGTCCATGCTAGGGACGAAAAAACGACTCCGTGATGGAAATGTTGATTTCCTCGGTGTCTCCGGTCTCCTGATTGATCACATCGATCTTGAGGTGAGGGCCGGGAGCGTTCTTGACGATCTCAGCCCGCAGGGCGTGGGCCGTCTTGGCGATCATGCGATTGACATGAGCAATGATCGTATCCCGATCGGTATCGCCATTGACGCTGACGATCTGCCGGCGCAGGGCGTCGGTCGGAGCCGAGTTCGGAGCGTTCGGAGACTTCTTCCGATTCCGCATCTGTTCGATGATGGACTCCTGCTCATCCTTGCCCCTGGAGAGGCGCAGTTCGTAGGTGGTGCCATCGACCTGGGCGACCCATGGCTCGGCGAAGCCATCGGGCAAGGCAACGATGCTCAGCTTGCTGACATCGGTCTTGATCTCCTGTTCGCTGCCGTCGCGCATGCGGGTGCGGAAGCTGTATTCGGGACCGTAGCTGATGGCCCGCAGATAAAACAGGATGTGCAGTCGATCGCCGGAGAGCAGATCAAGGGTGTTGATGCCCTTGGTCACGATGCAGCGGCTGAGCAGCATGTCGATAGCCACACCCTGCTTGTGGAACCGCTCGGTGACCAGGATTTCTTCTTCCTTGGTCGTGATCGGGCGAACCATGATCCAGCCTTGTGCGGCTGGGTGGCCCTGTGGGTAGAGCAGCCCACGGCTTGGCAGTTCAAGGCGTTCGCCAGTGAACTCCTCCTGCTGGCCGGTGGTCCCCATGCCCAGGCTCAGATTGCTGGGGTCGTTGGTGATGACGACCTTCTTGGGGACGGACGTAGCGGCTTTGGGATCGGTTTCGGTAGGCATGATGCTACCTAGCAGTCGAGATGGGTTCTACGACTGGGTTTGTTGCGTTAGATGATGGCCGATAAAGTCGTCTTCGAACAACTGATCGATGGAGTGGGCGTAGGGCTTCAACAGGGCTTCAAGCTCTGTTCTGGGCGACCTAAAGTGGTATTCCACCTGGAGATAGTTGAATACGATGCCTTCCTTGGATACCTGGGCAAGGCTATCACGGTAGCCCAGGAGATCCTTCCAGCCAAACCAGCCCTTCACGCCGGTCATGATCAGTTCATTCGGCCGGTCGCCAAACACTGGCCAAGGGCCTTCCGGGTTGGGGCTTGCCGATGGGCTGGGCCATGGGCTGGGCGATCCAGCCTGCGCGAAACCCGGCATCGGATCTTGCACGGCCGTGACGCTGTTCCATTCTTCGGCCAGGACACCGCGCAACCAATCCAGATAGGATAAGGTTCTGGGCTTGAACTGCTTGCAGTTCTGATCCCATACCCGATCGGTGTAGTCGTAGGTCGCAGACTGGTCGGGGTGCATGAAATCCCAGAGGATCAGTCCGTCGGCAAAGCCGATGGTCTGGATGTCGATCAACTCCTGAAGGTAGCTGTCGTCATACCAATCGGCCAGCAGGTTTCGGTTGCGGTCGAGGTCGGTGGGGATGTTGATCGGATCGGCGATGGATGCGACGGCCTTCCCATGTCCGTCCTCAATGCTTGGCGGGAAGGGCTTACGCGGGTCCTTGGCGACATTCGGCCAGACGTTGTAGATGCCGAGGTCGGAGGTCTGATTCAGCCTGCCATTGCGGCTGTAATCGAGATTGGAACTATACACATTGTATTGCAGTTCGTTGAAATTGGTCGCCTCGCCGGAGAAGATCGACAGACGATCCGAGGCCGGCATGCGATATTGGAAGAGCTTGAAGGAATAGAACGAAACCGGTGCAGCCACACGCAGGGACTTGATCGTACTGGTTCCGATCAGCAGATCATCACCGTTGTCGGCGGTACTGCCGGGTAGAGCGTAGGATCCAGGCTTGTAGACCGTCAATCCATGCAGACTGACTTCGATGTCATTGGTCGCCACCGCCATGTTGAAATGGACCCAACGATCGAAGCGCATCCTGCCGCCAATGAACATGGGCAGACGAGCGTTCATGGCGATGTCGTCGAACGATGATGACCATGCGAATGGATCGAAGGTCGGCGAGCCGCCATACAGGAAGGCATCGGTCGGCCACTGGACTGGAATATCGCCCCAGTGTGCTGGATCGATGGGCCAGTAGAGCGCATGCAGATTGGCCTGATGGGGCGATGGCTGATCACCCGGCGAGAGGATCTTTGAGTTGCCACCATGCGGGTTGAGCGGCGACGGCCACGGGCTGCTCAGGGGTGAATACAGGAAACGCGGGCTGAAACCCGCTGGGCTTGGCGTATAGTTGCCGTAAAAAGAGCCGATGGCGTACAGCGGTGCGTTGATCGGCACCGGAGCGAAGACGAAGCCGCCTGCCGTGCCCTTGGGATCGACCTGACTGATAGGCATGATCTGGGCATAAGCCCGTCGAGCGTGCCACATCAGGTAAGGACCGATCGGAACCGATGACGGATGGCCATGGGCCGGCAGATAGGGATCGTTTGCAGCCACCAGCAGGAACTTGCCACCACCGATGTCCATGGACTGTCCGACGATGGCGATTGCGCCGGTATCCGTCCACTCCATGGGCTGGAGGCCGGTTTCCGTGTAAGCGGCCTTGAAGGTGTCGTAAATGTCCGGGCTAGACCAGTCCGTGCGCGGCGGAAAGGTGCTGTTCCCCACCGATGGGTGCAACATGGTGTTGCGGAAATTCTGGCTATTGAACGCCTGCGAGTTGCCGATCGAACCGATCAGGTGCCGATCACGGTCAACGATGACCGAGTATCCGGGCAGATAGGTTCCAGTCTTCTGGAACAGGGTGAAGCTGCCACGGGTGTTCAGGACACTGTTTGCCTGTTCATCATCCGAGTTCACCTTAAACCATGTGTCGATGGTCGTCCCTTCAGGGCGCATGTTGTAGGCCGGACGATTGGCCACCTGTACCACGGTCTCCCTGCCATCGAGACGGAAGAACGAGGCCGCAACCTCACGGGTTCCGAAGGGGCTATCGGCTTGGAACGTCTTTTCCAGATTGACATGCCGCAGTTCAGGACGGACGTCGTAGGGCTGAGCCGAGAAATTGACGGTGTTCAGGATGGCCACATCGTGACCAAACGTGTCTTGGAACAGTTCGAGATGGTCGAACTTGCTGATCCCGTCAGCGGTGAGGACGATGTAAACCTCGTGGGCTGGATAGCCTTCGCCAGGAACCTGGAGGCTGTCGATCAGGTCGAAGGAGATGAAGAATTCTCTCCAACCATTTTCCTCCAACACCGTGGTCGAGGCAATCGTCTCGTAGTTTTCCCGCCAGTGCTTGATGCTGGTCACCCTCGGAGGGGTCTGCGACATGGCCCAGCCCTTCGGGCGCAGGCGATTGTTGCGGATCACCTCAATACGGGCATGATCAGAGACCGTCTTGAGGCGCAGACGCAGGGCGTAGGAGCCGTTTGGCAGGGCCATACGACGGCAGATGTGCCCTTGGGTCACCTGGACGGACTTTCTGCCTAGAACAGGGTCTCCTGCGCGATCGAAGGCAAACGGAGGGAGGTAGGACGGGATATCGCCATTGTATTCGATGGCCCCAACCCCGCACCAACCGTCATCAGCCAGATTGGCCCCCTCAAAGGACGAAGTCATCCGCCAATGGTTTTGGGCATCCAGCAGGTTGAAGACATCCTGAGTGACGTCTTGTGCGGTGCCGGGATCGACGGCCACCACCCGATAGGAGTCGTTTCCACCTTTGTTGACGATGGATTGATCGAACGGGATATGCAGCGACCGATTGGCATTGGTCTGCAAGAAATTGGTGACCCGGCCATGCACAGCTTCGCTGACCAAAGACGGCTCGGCACCAGGGCTGGGGGTCAGGACGTTGATGTAGTCCCGATAGGTGACGAGGAAAGCCGCGCAGTCGGCGACCTGCTCATCAACCTTCCGGCCCAGAGCCTCTTCATAGTTGGCCTGGATCAGACCCTCAAACGGCCCCCATATGGCCGGGTTGAGGATGGACATGCTCTCATCCATCCACATGGGTGCCAAGGTGATCATCTGGGACTTCTCGCCATCAGGACGGTAGAGATCCTGATCGAGTCCGACCACGCGGGTATCCCAGCGGCGATCGGACCACTTGAGGGTGATCGAGTGCAGGTACTTCAACTGGGTGCATCGAAAGGCGAGGTAATCGATGGCGGTGGTTTCGTCTGCCATCATGACTGGGGTCCGAACCCTCCAGGTCACATCGTTAGGCCTCTGGTTGTTGTATCTCCGAGCCTTGGCCGTCTTTTCTTCAGGAGTTCCGGTAGCGGTGAAGACCACCCCGTCCAGATCGGTCCGACCGCCCATGTTAGTCAGATTGTAGATCGGCTGGATAACCCCATTGGCATCAGGCAGACCGGTGAACATCAGATTGCCGGTCAAGCCGGTGAACTGCCGATCATCAACACCGATTCCCGGCTTGCAGGTGTTCTGTTCAACAGCGGAAACGCGACGTAGGCGGATGACGTTACGACGAGCGTCCTCGCTCTGATCATCGAGCATCAGAAAACGGGTTTCGACCATCCGACGCAGGCTGAGGGTCAACGCCGTCAGGATCGGAATGCGGTACAACCGCAAGGCTCTTTCGAGGTCATTGGTGAGAGCCTTAGCGATGCCCATGTTGTCCTCTGTAAACGGAAAAACCCGCTGGCGTATCTAGCCAGCGGGTTCTCCTAGCGGCCGATGCGGCTACTTCGAGATCGAAGGCTTCTTACCGATTCGCAGTGCGCGGTCGTAGCGGAAGGTGACGCTGATCTCCTGGACGTCGCTGGCACCATAATCCACATCGCCGAACTGGATGTTCTGCGGGAACAGGCCCTGATAGAGCCAGGATTGGGCGATTGCATCGTCAGCAGAGTTGGCCGTGAACTCGACATCGCTATCTTCAGCCGTCGGTTGCAGGAGCACCGGAGAGAGCATGTGAAGGTAGGCGTATCCCTTGTAGTTGCCGACCGATCCGAACGCATCGCCCTTGTTGGGCTGATAGATCAGTTCACGCCACTGCTCCATCACGTCGCTGGCAGTCGGAACCGAGTTGTCCAACTTGCCGTCGGCAGGGAAGCGGAGACTGTCATAGAAAGTGATTTCCAGGGTCTCGTACTTCGGCTTGCCGGCGAGGTAGATGCTACCATTCAGCCGCTTCACTTCAGTCTCTTCGAAACTGATCTTGGGCCGGCTGGCCTTCGAACAGTTCAGACGCAGTGACATGGCCGCGTTGGCAGACAGACCCTTCGGCAGACCGGCGAAGTCCATGACCCAACGGTTCTTCCGCATATATTCCATATGCGGAGCGACCAGTTGGGTACTGTCGCCAGCCATCCAACCGAAGATATTGTTATCAGCCATGGGAGTTATCCTTGAGTCGTGAAGGTTGATGATGCGAGGATCAGACGACGCCGGCAGCCGCCAGAGCCTCGGTGAAGCTGGCACCCTGAGCGGTAACCACGAAGCTCAGAATGATTTTCTCAGCGGCTTTCGTCGGTTCGAGGAGGATGTAGCCATATACCTCGTTGTTGTCGCGGGCGAGGTTGTTGGTGGTCTGTTCGTCGAACTTCACGAGGAAGTTGTTCAGGCCACGACGGTTCTTGATCCCCTGGTAGATCGGACTCAGGAGGCTGGCCAGCTTGGCCCAGAGAATCTTGTCATTCGGCTCGAAGATTTCCGGCCGAACGGCTGCCACCGACACCCGCTTGATGTAGTTCATCATGCGGCGGACGTTGAGACGGTCGAGGGCCGAGGCCGCACGCTGGAGGGTGCGCTGTCCGAAGACCACGACACCATCCTGCGGGAAGTTGACCAGCGGGTTCACCGCGTTGCCACCCGAGTACATGTAGTCGCGCTCACCCAGGGTGCAGGACGCATTCTTCTGGATGCTGATGGCCTTGGTCAGACGGCCGCGCTTGAAGCCTGCGGGAGCGAACCACACCTCAGAAACGTTGTCGCTGAAAGCGATCTGCTCGCCCATCAGGACGCTCGGCGGGGCGAAGAAGGTGCCACCATTGAACATATCCTGGACGTTCAGCCAGCCGTAGTACAGGGTGCCATAGCTGGAGTTGAAGGCCGAGGAATTCCCGTAGCCCTTGCCGTTGTGCCAGTCCACCACTTCCTGGCCGGTCAGACCAGCGGTGACGTCAGCACCAGCAGGCGGATCGACGAGGAACACCATATCGCCAGCAGTTTCAGCGATGTTCAGACCAGCGCGAACCGCCTGGGACTGGTAGAAGCCGGGGGCCAGAAGCAGGCTGTTGTCGAAGGCTTCGCGGTCAGCATAGCCATAGAGGCCGGACTTGTCAGCGGGGTTTCCGATGACGGCATCGACGAGGTCATTGAAGTCATCGGGCACACCCGAGTGTCCGCCCGTGAAGGCCGGCGTGGCGATCTCGTAGAACTCGTAGGCGTTCCAGGTGAGCCAGGACTTCTGGGTCACATCGGTGATGACGTCGATGCCGCCACGAGCGGTGGTCAGGCTGGCCGCATCGGTCAGCAAGGTCAGGTCGGCAGGAGCCTGCGGGGCCAGACCAGCGAAGCCGGCCAGAGCGTCGATGAAGCTACCAGCAACGCCAGAGGGCTGGATGCGGAGGTTGACCGCACGCTCGCCGGCCTCGTTGCCTTCACGGTATTCGATGGTCTCCAGACCCTGATCGTCGTGGTTGAAGTACATCTTGGCGACGTTGGCGTATTCGCCGGGACTGACAGCCTTGAAGTGGAACTTCAAGGTGCCGTAATCCAGACGCTGGGTCTTGCTGGTCGAGAGGTTGACCGTTCCGATGCTCTCGGAAACCGGGTTCTTGATCTCGGTGGGCAGGTTGGTGCCACCGTTGACCAGATGAGCCGTTCCAGCGGCGATCACCGCAGCACCAGTCGAACCGGCACCGTTGGTGGCGACCACCAGGAGGCGGGCCGTGGTGTTCGCACCCATGGCAGAGATGACATCAGCAGCGATCGTGGTTCCGGCGTTGATATTGACGGTGACGATCTTGCCGGCCACGGTGACGACCGGGAGGCCGGAGAAGGTGTTGCCGACGTTGGTGAGCACGACGCTGATGCCGTTACCACCCAGTCCCGGCTTCTTTGCCGTGAACTGGACTTGGCTGTGCGGAGCACCACCGTCGAAGGCGGCCGTGGCGTAGCCGGTCTCGTTCGGGCTGACGACTGCGCTATCATCGACGATCTGGAATTCCAGATTCTGTCCGACCAGATCGGCGAGGTTGGCGGTCTTGATGGCGATGTACTTCTGGACGCCGTTGACGCTGTCGGTGACCAGGATGTTTTCAGACCGGAGCGGAGCATCGACCATCAGGCGGTTAAAGCGACCGACGAAGGATTCGGCGGACTCGAAGACTTTGGTGGCCGAGGCCATCGGGATCGAAACCTGGACGAAGGCACCGGCTCCAGCGATGGCGGTGTTCAGTTCGCCGAGGTTGGCGATCGGGGCATAGGCTGCGGTGAAGATGTTGGCCGCGCCAAAACGGCGGACCAGGGCGTTGAAGGCGTCCGCACCGAGGGTGGTGCCGGCACGCTTGGAAACCTGGATGGCGAAGGCCATCACGCCCCCGTTGACCGTGATGCCAGCATCATCCTTGGCGAGGTAGAGTACCTGCGAGTTGACCATGATGGCCGAGTCGGTGGCGGCGTAGGCTTCGGTGCCATCCGTGACGCGGGTGTACCAGACCTGAGAGGTCTGATTGAGCGAGTTGACGGCGGCATGCAGGCCAAAGCGGGCCTTGCTGCTCCCGATCGCCAGGGGCTTGCCGAAGATGCTCACCAACTGCGACGGGTTGGTCACCAGCGTGGGCTTGTTCACCGGACCCTTGCCAGCGGATCCAACGATGGCGATGACGCTAGATGCGGCACGGGCAGCGTAGGCCGAGTAGTCGAGTTCGCGTGCGTAAGCACCAGGGCTGAGGTAGGTGGCCATCGTGTTCTCCGGTGAGATGCTGGTTTATGTAGGGAAGGAGGGTATGCAGGCTTGGTCAAGTCGAGGCTGGGGGAGGTACGCGGAAGACCTCGGTGATCCCATTAGAGGCCGTCCAATAGGCCCCGTCATGGCTATCAGGTGGATTTGCGCCAAATAAACCAGCATAAGTTGCATTAACGTAGAGAATACTGGGCGGCGATCCAGCATAGACACTTGTGTCGGCGATGATCCAAGCGTCGTAGGTCTCGAAGTAGAAAATCGCCAAGTTACTGTTGTTGATATTGCGCCAGACTTTAGTCAGGCCAAGAATCGGTTGTTCTGGCAAAAACTGGACGGACTGGGTATTTTGATCAAAGTAGTAGTAGCCCTCTTCGGCAGGGGCGTAGAATCCGTCAGCCCATCCACCATCCGAGTTGAGCACGCGGTAATAGGTGTCTAGGACGACGATGATCATATCTCGAACATCAGAACCAAACGGGTTTGTTGCAGTAAACGTTACGGCATACGTTCCAACGCCAAATGGTCTTCCATAAATGACGAAATCCCCACCATCGAATTGATAACCATTAAAACCCGCTGGCGCATTGATGAATACAATGTCAGGTGGATTGAACGGATTCGGCTCGACAGTTGCCACATATTGTACTTGGTCTCCCTCGAAGACGTAACGCGGATTCATATCAAACGTGAAAATCGGCGGCTGACCGACAGAGTTTGATGAACTGCTTGCATCGCCCCCACCTCCACCAGAGGAAGACGAGGAAGACGAGGAAGACGAGGAAGACGAGGAAGACGAGGAAGACGAGGAAGACGAGGAAGACGAGGACGAAGCTATCGCCGGTTTATCGACGTTAATCGTGCTCAACTCACCAGGACTTCCCTGAGCCTGTACCGTCTGATAGTAGTGCCTGAAGGTCGGAACGTAGTGGAATGGCAGGGCAAGGTAGGCTTCAAGCTCAAAGACCATCGACCCCTTGATGACGCGATCCGTGTCTCCGTTGTCCACCCCATGGCTATAGGAACGCAGCCATAGCGGAAAAACCTCCTTCTTCCAGCCCTGCGGATCCACTCCATCGGTTGGATAGGCCATCTGAAGGTAGGACAGCCCACCTCCATGATGATGGAACCGCTGAAGGATGACGCCCATGGCATAGCGCAGATCGATCTCGAAATTAGCATAGACCTCAACAGCATAGGTCAGCTTCCAGGGTGACGGCTTGCTGATTCTGGCTGCTCGACGCGCTTCTTTCTTGGGTCCGTCGTAAAGCGTTCCCACGAAAGACTCTGGAGGGTGGTAGCGAGCGGAGTTATATTCCACACCGCTCAATCGTATGGTCACCACCGGTTGCTTGGCGTGATCATTACGGGCATCATCGCCCTTCAGAGCCTTGATCGCCCTGATGGCCTTCTCGCCACCAGCGTACTCGACCCGGAAGTCGAGCGAATGGCTGTCATCACGCGGAACCCTGATCGTCTTAAACCAATTGACCAACGACTTCTCATAAGCGACGAAGGCCGGGACAAACGGGATGACCTCCTCGTACAGTTGAGACGCCATGGTCTTATCTAGCGGCTGCTAGATAAGACCATGCTATACCGAGCCAAGAAAACCATCAATCTGGGCGGTGGTCTCCTCCTCACCGAGGGTCAGACTGCTGATCTCGCCCCTGGACTCACCATTCCTGGCCTGGAACCGGTCCTGGAGCGTGGAACCCCTGCCAACGCCGTAGAACACTTGCCCGGCGAGCGGAATCTCGACGCCCCAGGTCGTGGTAAGGTCCTCAACGGATGATCTATGCCCGGTGCAAGCAGGGCCAAAGGGGCATCCTGGTGATCGCTGGCAAGCTCCAGCGCATCCATCCCGGCTGGTCTGGCTTTGTGCCGAAGAGCATTTACATCCGCTCCACGGCGTTTCTCGAACCAGCCGAGCCACCCGTCCGGGAGGTCGGGCGACCCCCAGATCCGTTTCGTCGAGGATATCATCCGTCGCTTCATGACGAAGCTCGGAGATGGTCCGATCGTGCTGCTTGAAGAACATGACCCCCTTCTGGATTGAATCATGACCAACCCCTCTGGCCCACCCTATGGTCCTCCCGCCGACTCTAGCGGGCTGCCATTCAATCCTGCGCTCCCGCCCATGCCGCCTGATGCCGGCAACATCCCCGGCGTCCTGCCGTCCGGCAACCCAGGCGTCTCCGGTGGGGTTACCAGCAGTGCTCTACCTGCTGCTCCGACCCAGCCTTGCAACCCGCCGCAGCCCATGGTCTCCTGTCTGAGCCTGGACATCAAGAGATACATCCTCCTCCAATTGGGCTACCCCAACGTCGAGGTCGAACTGTGCGATGAGCACCTGGAAGCTGCCATCCGAGACACCATCGACGACTTCCTGCGCTTCAATGCACTCAATCTGACCCGTTTCTGGAGAATCCCTCTCCAAAATGGCGTGGTCGAATACTTCCTGCCGTCAGACCTCCGCATCGTTCGGGAAATCACCACCTTCAAGCTCAGCCAGTTCGATGTGATCTTCGGCGCGGACCTGATCATCAACCCGATCTACCTGCGAAACACCCGTGATGCCTATCAGGACATCCTGACCTTCTGGCTCTCCGAGGCCGCATTCGAAGCTCAGAAACGCACCTACGGTCTGAACACCTCCTGGGATGTGATCGAAGGAAACACGAAGATTCGCCTCTATCCGACCCCGTCATCCGATCGTGTGGCGATCATCAAAGGGACCTTCCAGCCGGTCGCCAATGAGATCACGCCTCAGACCATCGGCACCAAGGCTGAATTGTTCCGCCGCATGGCCCTGGCCCACGCCATGGCGATCCTTGGCCGCATCCGTGGCAAGCGCACCAGCGGCATCAACACCTCGCAGGGGGTGGTCATGCTCGATGGAGACCAACTGAGGAATGAGTCGAAAGAGATGCTGAACGAAGCAAAAGAAGAACTCAAAGCCACCGGCAAGCCTCTCGGCTTCTACGCAGGATAACCATGAAAACGCTCTATGATATCGCCGAAGATGCTCCCGACGTCAAGCCGGCCCCGGTCACCGGCTCGTTCAAGACGTGGCTGGAGACCCCAGAGGGACAGCGTCAGTTGTCCAAGGGCATCGCCGATGAAAGGGAACACACGACCAAGCACGAGATCGCTCGCAGAATCGCCCTCCATCATCTCAAAGAAGATCGCAAGTATTACAGCAAGCTGAAGAATGCCGGACTGGCTGAAGGGATCTACGATGATCCCAACGTCGTCCGTCGAGACATGGAAGACGACCTCATCGATCCGCACGAGGACGATGACGTAGACATGCAGGTCGATATCGGACTGGCTATCAAAGCTATCCAGAACCCTGTTGAAGCTAAGAAATACGCAGCCAAGAGTGGAAAATCTCGCCGCTCGCTGATCGCATCGCTGAAGCAGTTGGCCACCACGGTCAGTCAGCTTGTGCAGAGCTTGCCTATCGCCACGGTCGAGGCCAGCATGGGCGTGGCCGGTCCTATGATCGCCAACCCCGAAATCGAACCTGGGTCAGGCGTTCTCGTGAAAGAACCGCTCAGAAATGGTCTCAAGAACAAGAAACCTGTGCCGGCCAAGCGTCTGCGACCCAGTTCTCCAGCCAATGGAAACATGGTTGGGACCAATCCCATGGTTCCTGGACGATCGGCATTCGCAAAGGCAGTCGAATGAGACCCATCAACGAGTCTGTTCTATTCACGGTTCGCCGTGAATTCGGCTATCTCAATGAGATGTTCATTGAGGGTAAAAGGAGCCTGAAAGATGGGTCTTTCATCCTGGCCTATCGCTCGAAAATCTGGGTATTCCCAGATGAGCAGTCCATGGAACAGGCGTCGAAGCGCATGGTCTCCAGTATCAGGAAGGAAACGGTGGTCAAAAAGTTCCGTGGAAATCGTTCGGATTTCGAAGAACGCCCCGATGTGCTGATGGCTGCTTTTCGCATCGAAGGAGATAGAAAAGAGCTACATCTTAGTCGTGGGTTGAACTACAATCCACGCCCGGAGCACTCCGTACTGGTCAAGAAGGTCGCTCAGGCACTTGGCGTGACGCATGTCTTCCAAGACAGTGAATCCGGGAATGATGACGTCCCCGTTCAGACTGGTAATCTCGCCAAGGAGCAGACGCCGACCTGGGGCTATCACGGTACGTCCAGCAAGTACCTGATGGGTATCCTCAAAAATGGCATATCTCCGAAACCACAGCAATCGAACTTCGACACGGTCCTCCACGATAAAACCGTCTTCCTGACTACCGATCCGTCGAAGGCGGTTTTCCACTCCACGAAAGCCATTCAGGAAGAAGCTCCAAATAAGTCGGCTCGTGGTTATGGCGAATTTAGACTTCGTACCGATGATGCCGGAAACCTGAAATACCAGCGGGTCATCCTGCGCCTGAAGGTGCCTGACGCATCTCTGATCGTCTCTGATTATGACATCGACCGCGAAGGCGATCAGGTGACCTACACGGACATGCACACCTCCAAGCAATCCCGCGCTGTTCATGGAACAATCCCAGGCGATGCCAGAAAAGTCTCCATGTCACTCGGCGTCTTCGGATACCGTGGACGTATTCTTCCACAACACATCGAATCCGTTTTCGTTGATCGCAAGGTCGATTCCAAAGACGTGTATGGAGAAGCCTCCCTCTCTGACATGAGTGAGTTCAAGCCAGCGTTCGTTCGTAAGTGGATCGACGAACTGAATGAAATTACCGATGGAGATTTTGGGATGATAGACCTGAAGGATTACCTCGACAATCCTGAAGCCTTCATCGAAGAAAAAAAGCAAGCACGAGGAGACTCCGATGGGGAATGACAGCCGCAACAGCTTCGAGCCGCCATGTTACATGGATGTCGGCTCGAAGCTGTTTCCAGAAGCTCCAGAAGGTCAGGGCTTGGACCTCACTGATCCCAACACCCGTGACCAAGCCTTGACCAAGCACGTCATCCGTGAAGGTCAGAAACAGGGTTTCAAGCCTGTGAAGATCTGGCTGTTTTCCCATCAGGATGCTCTGGGTAATCAGCCCGGTGCAGGACCCGTCGGCGCAGGTGGTCCGCAGCACGATAAAGACGACTTCTATGGCGACGGCGGAACCGATAAGGCCATCAACAACAAGAGCGACGTCGGTGCCAACTTCTACAACGAGATGCCGACCAAGGTCTACAGCGGCCCGTTCATCATCCGTGCCGAGTACATCCCTGTCGTCGCCGAGACAGCCCTGCTCGACTTTGGTTACGACAAGACCTATAACGATGAATTCAATTTCCTGATCGAGGATGCCAAGAAGCTCCTCGGCCGCGTTCCTTATAACGGCGACATCATCCAGCGTTTCGATGGAAAGATGATGGAGGTTACAAAGTCTATCGAATTCCAAGCAGAAACGTGGGAATTTCTCTATCAAAAATGCTTGGCAATTAACACCCAGAAAGATGATATCCAGTTCTTCAGGGGCCAAGGGTGAAGAACCTTTTCAGATCCATCAAGGAGTGGG
>JANYJT010000260.1 GCA_025358395.1 Bacteroidia bacterium | reverse complement strand
CTTCATCAGGTATTCGTAAGCATCACCCATCAGATCATCATCGGCGGCGCGATTTTTACCAAAATCAAGACCTGAAGATTGAAATATACCCACCAGGTTACTTACCGTATCCACCAAATCTTTGCCCTTTCCAAGCTTTTGCTCGTCGCAAAAGTCGGCTACATTAATAACACCCTGTAAACTGTTGGCTTCTGCCAGGGCTGCCATTTTCTTATTGATTTCCTCTCCAATATGGGTGTTCCCTTTCAGATTTACAAAATCGTCGAAGCTGCAACCATTCGGTATTTCAATAATTGAATCGGGATCATTTTTAAATTTGTCGCTTACATATTTTACAAAAAGCACCACCAATACATAGTCTTTGTATTGGCTTGCATCCATCCCTCCACGCAGAGCATCGCAGCTCTTCCAGAGCATGCTGTATAATTCCGATTTTTTAATTGCCATTATTTATTTTGAGTTTCTATTGTCATTCCCTATTAAACACAAACCGTTAACCATTAACTTATTATTAAAAAATATCCTCCATTTTTTGGTGCACCTTTGAACTCTATTTTTTGGTTGTCGCAAAGTATTTTCAGGGTTCGCTGAGTGGTGCGCAGGCTTTTTCCAAGGGCTATGGCAAGTGCCGGTGCATTGAGACCAGGCATCATTCTTATTGTTTCCATGATTTGTTGCTCCATTGAATTTACACCGCCATTTTGATTCTTGATTTCAGGATTTACAACGCCATTCGGGATATTTACACCGCCACTATTTGCCAGTAGCCGAAGTAAATCAGTTTGCGATTGTAGACTTCAGCTATTTTGTATTTCTCATTCATAACCATATACTTAAAAATTACCGATAGCAGCAATAAATAGATGTTCTACTTCCTGCCGGCGTCCCCGACGTGTGGCGTAACGCATGAGTTTGCTTTTATTTATATTGTAGCGTTCTGCAACGTTTCTGTAAAAATAGGTTATCTCAGCACCTCGCAAAAAATCAAATTCAACATCACCTGTTGCATCTACCAGTATTTTTTCAATGCTCGGGGTATTAAACCCTTCTAACATTTGTAGCGGAGCTTCGGATATTAATGTGCGGACTATAATCGATTCAGTACCCTTGATATAGCGGCTAAAATCATCCTGATCTGGACACAAAAAAACGCGAACAGAACAGTTGTTGTTGAGAAAGTCAAATACTGATTCTGTTACATCACGTTCAACATCAATATAAGTATAGTTGAGGATGGGGACATGGTACATATATGGAGCGATTGCTTTGCTGCTCCACACGCAAAAGTTTACAAAAGGGAATTGCGTTTTGAGTTGCAAATTCAGTTGTTTTATTTCGTCGGAAACGAAAGCTATAAAACCTTTTTTAGAAGTTTCAGGCAAACTATAAACGCCACGTTCTACTCTTACCAATTCGTTACTCTTCACAAGCCGATCCAGTTGTATCCATATTGCGTTTGGTGAAACAGCTTGCTTTTGCTCCTTCAGATAGACAATCAGCTCTTTGCGAGTGAATTGTTTATTGATAATGGCAAAAAATAGTATATCTGTGTTTGTTACCATTTCGAGTTGTTAAAGAATGTGTGAATGTATAACATTTTTGGCAATGGATGATGGATATTGCCAGAAATGTTGTGTAACGAGTAAAATAAATTTAGGACTTTAAACTGCCAACACTTAGTTAATAAGGCCCATATCCACTCAGAAATAATTGACAAAATCAAACTTGCATTATAAGAAGACTCTTATAACACCTGGAAGGGCATGTTATTTCCCTGATATTACTATTTTCCGATACAAAAATTCTTAAAGATATTCCCCAAAACCTCGTCCGATGTGATCTGCCCGGTGATGGATCCCAGCCAATGCAGGCATTCACGGATATCCTGTGACAGGAATTCGCCGGAAAGATTGGATTCCAGTCCGGCGATGGTGCGCCTGATGGCTTCGAGCGCATTTGTTAGCGCTTCGTAATGCCGGATATTGGTTACGATCACATCCTCGGACTGCACCTTGTTGACAGACACAGATTCTTGCATCAACCGGATTAAACCCGCCAGATTTTCTTTGGATTTTGCCGCTACGAAGACAAGGGATTCGTTGTCTTTCAAAGTCAAGGCAGCCAATTCAGCGCGAACTTTTGCAGTTACTAAATCGGACTTGTTGGCAACCAGAATTAGTTTCTGGTTATCCAGCTTATTTCTGATCTCCCGAATCCTGCTAAGAATTGACCCGGCAGAGGAGGTGAGGTCCAATACCAGCAAAACCACCCTGGCTTGCTCCAGCTTCCGGTAGGAACGTTCAATGCCCATATTTTCAATGGTATCGGTGGTCTCACGCAATCCGGCAGTATCAAAGAAGCGGAACAGGACGCCATCCAGGTTCACGACATCTTCAATGACATCGCGGGTGGTGCCGTGAATTTCAGATACTATGGCTTTTTCCTCATTAAGAAGCGCATTCAACAAAGTCGATTTGCCAACATTCGTCTCGCCTATGATCGCGACCGGAATGCCATTTTTAATGGCATTTCCGAGGATGAAAGAGTCAGCCAGCTTCCGGAGGAGAGATTCTACTTTTCGGGATAAGGCAATAAGTTGAGAGCGATCGGCGAATTCAACATCCTCCTCACTGAAATCGAGCTCGAGCTCTACGAGGGTAATAAAGTGCAGTAATTCGGCCCTCAAGAGTTTGATCTCCTGTGAAAATCCTCCCCGCATCTGGTTAAGAGCGACCTTGTGAGCGGCGGCGTTGCCCGATGAGATGAGGTCGGCTACTGCTTCGGCCTGCGAAAGATCCAACTTTCCATGTAGAAATGCGCGTTGGGTAAACTCGCCCGGTTTGGCCAATTCTGCACCACATTCGATGAGCAACTGAAGGATCTGCTGCTGTACAAATTGAGACCCATGGCAAGAAATCTCCACTACATCTTCTCCGGTGTATGAGTGCGGTGCCCGAAAAAGTCCTATAACAACTTCGTCCAGCAAGTCGACATTCTTGTATATGGCGCCAAAATGCAGTGTATTTGCCAACTGATCCACCAACTTTTTCCCCTTAACCGGCGAACGGAAAATTGAATCTGCCATCTTGATTGCATTTTTTCCCGAAAGCCTGATCACTGCGATGCCACCCGTTCCGGAAGGGGTGGAGATGGCACAAATGGTAGAATCGTCGAACATGCGGCACAAAATTTTTACAAAGATAGCAGATCCGATAAAAAAAAGAGGGACCCCGAAGGATCCCTACTGATTATTGGATTTCAATGGCCCTTGCGGGTTTTGGTTTTAACTCTTCCCGTTTTGGAAGTGTCAACAAAAGAATTCCATCTTTGTAGGAAGCCTGGATTTGCTCTCCGTTGATGGTTTCCACAGGTATATTGAATTGTCTGCGGAAAGAACGGTAGCTAAACTCCTTACGTGAATAGCGTTCTCCGGATTCACTGCTTTCGGATGAAATTTCGGCCGAAACAGTCAAACGATTGTGCTCCAGGTCGATCTTGAAATCCTCTTTTTTCATTCCGGGTGCAGCGACCTCGATCTGGATCCGATTTTCGTCCTCCGCGATGTTTACGGCAGGCAAGGTTGAATCTTCGGATGAAAATACCGCGTTGTTCCAGTCCACCAATTCCCTGTTAAACAGATTGCTGAATACAGATGGATAAAGTCTGTTTGATGTTCTGATAAGTGTCATTTTAAATTCCTCCTATTTTTTAATTAATATTTTAATTTCGATACCACGCAAATGTGATACGTTTCCAATAAATCAATCTTTATGCCAAATGTTGAATCTGATGGTGCTTCTGCTTAATTTTCAATTGAATAACGTTTATGATCGTTTTTTTTTGCGACAAATTGACATTTTGAGTTCAATATCTCTCTGACAAAAAGACATAACATTCTCATATTCATGATAATATGTCAGTAATTCAAGTGAATTTGAATCGGGTTAACAATTGGTTTACCTGCAAAAAAAAAGCCAGGCTGTCATTGCAAGACTCTCCGAAAATTATTTTACATTTGAAGTATCATCCAACCTTTTGTTATTCAATAAAAATATCGTCAAAATGCTTCCAAAATTTTTACTCGCAGACAATTCCCAGGTACTACCAGACACCATTTTTATTATTCACACAGAACAACCCCGGTTTATTGTTGGATGTGATCTGGAAGGATTTAGTGTTGATCAGGAGATCCATTGGATTGACGATGAGCCTGAAAGCAAGGAATTAAAAGCTGAGTTACTTGAGCAGGCAGAAGAGTTTATGGAACTTGAGCTGGAATATGAAGAGGAACTTGATAAACTTGAGGATGATTCTGAGAATTAGCAATTTAAGCGAATATAGCCGAAATAGACCAAAACAGAAATTATGGAAATTATTCAGCCGGAAGGCCCAAAAAGATTGAAACGTTCGAACGATAAGATGATCGCAGGTGTTTGCGGAGGACTTGCTAACTATTTAGATATTGACCCAACCCTCGTACGACTGGCATTTGCATTGGTAGCGATCTTTGGAGGTGCCGGCATCTTAGCGTATCTTATCATGTGGATCATCATTCCAAAGGAATCATTTTAATTCACTATTAAATACTGTTTAGTTTTTCTTCATGTTTTAATTACCATGAAGGATCAATTTTTTATACAAATCCAATAACATGCAAAGAAGAAATTTCATTCAAAAATCTACTGCAGCAATTGCTTTTACGGGACTTGGAACATCGCTTTTCGGAATGCCCGGATTTGAAGATACCAAGCCATCAAACAGTGCATTCTTTAAACTGAGATATGCTCCTGGCTTTGGTACTTTCAATGAATTGGCGGGTAAAGATCCGATTGATCAGATAAAATTCTGCAACGATCAGGGATTTCGGGCTATGTTTGACAACGGATTCATGGGGAAATCAGTTGAGGATCAGGCGAAAATTATGGCTGAAATCAATAGACTGAACATGAAAATGGGACCATTTGTCTTGTATGCCGATTTTAGCAAGGAGTCCATGGTGTTGAAAGACAATGACATTCGTCAGATGCTGGTCGACAAGGTCAAGGCCGGAGTCGAAGTTTGCCGGCGAAATGGTCTTAAATGGGCATTGATGGTTCCCGGTCGCTACAACGAACACATGGATATGGGGTTTCAGACTGCGAATGTGATTGACATCATGCGTGAATTGAGTGACATTGCAAATCAGGGAGGCATGACCATCGTACTTGAGCCACTTAACAAGCGGGATCACCCGGGATTGTTCCTGACAGATATGCCTCAGACTTATGCCATATGCAGGGGAGTAAATAGCCCAGCCTGTAAAATTGTGGATGACCTTTATCACCAGCAGATTACCGAGGGAAACCTAATTCCCAACATTGAATCCTGCTGGAGCGAAATTGCCGCATTTCACCTGGGCGATAATCCCGGTAGGAAAGAGCCGGGTACCGGAGAGATCAATTTTGTTAACATTTTCAAATTCATCCAAAGCAAAGGTTACGATGATGTGTTATGCATGGAACATGGCCGAAGCATCAAAGGCAAGGAAGGGGAACTGGCATTGATTGAAGCCTACCGAAAGGTTGATAATTTTTAAGAAGTGGATCATGTGACTGATGAACATAAAAAAAGAGGACTTTTCGGCCCTCTTTTTTATTTTACAGAAACAAGAATCAAATTATCAAAAACTTTTCTTTGCCTGTCTGGCAGAAGGCGCATTTTGCATCGAGTTTTGCATTGTCATAAGTATTACCGCAAACAGGGCAAACAGCATATTGTACAGGTAGCGTATTCTCGGTGGATGTTTTCAAAGACTCAAGTGCTTTTACATAAAAATCGTGGTGTTTTTTTTCTGTATCATACGCCCAAGTGAAGGACTTTTCAGCTTTACCAACCTTTTCTGCTTTGGCATCAGCAAGGAACTGAGGATACATGGTACTCACTTCGTATCCTTCACCCTCAATGGCTGCCTGAAGATTTTCAGCAGTGGTTTTTACTTCAAATTCAGGTTTAAAATCATCCATCTTAACACCCAAACCTTCCAATACCTTTCTGTGGTTACCGGCATGAATTTCTTCAGCCTTAGAAGCGGCAGCAAATAGTTTTGAAATTGCATCGTGTCCTTCTTCCTTTGCTTTTAAAGAGAAGGCTGCATACTTGGCACTTGCAGTAGTCTCACCTTTAATTCCTGCTTTCAGATTCTCAATTGTTTTGACTGGTTTGGCCTCATTGCAACTGGAAAACGCAATCATGGCAGCTACTGCTAATAAATAAATTGTTCTCATGGTTTTTTTGTTTTTTGAAAATTATTTAAAATTAAAGTGGCATCATGTAACTGTAAACAAGCGTGCCACCCAGATATCCGGTAATAGAAACGGCTATTGTCGCCACCGAATACAGGGTAAACGTAAACAATTTGTATTTGTTACAATTTTCCTTGTAACAATGGTACGACCTGATGGCCGCAGTAATAATCAGTAATCCCATCGAAATTCCGGCAAAAGTTTCGTGCCAACTTCTTATTTCCTCAGCTGCACCGGACATATCAGCCGTAAATAGCTGACCGGTTAAGTAAGCAGCGATAGCAGATAGTGTACCGAAAACCAATAGATACAAACTAATTTTAGATAAGTAAAGTTCTTTTTTTATGATAAGCGAACCCACTTCCGCGATGTATCCAAAAGTTACCAAAGCAATTGGAAAATGTACCAGCATTGGGTGAAAATGACTCGTTTCGATCATGGTGTAAATTTTTTAAGTTCCAATAATAGACCAAGTTAGTAAAATTTTCGCTTATCTCAAAAAATTCACTTTTTTTTAACTAAATTGGAATATCTTTAAATCAAATTTTTACGAACCTTACTCTAGAAAATTCCCAAGTATGCAACAAGAAAAGCTGAACGTTGCTCTTTTATCCGTTTTTGCAGCCGTTTTTCTGACCATTTCAAAGTTGGTTATTGGCATTATGACAGGCAGTTTGGGAATTCTATCGGAAGCATTGCATTCCGGTCTGGATATGATTGCAGCCATAATCACCTATTTTTCTGTGCGTATTTCCGATAAGCCGGCAGATAAACAGCACAATTACGGACACGGGAAAATTGAAAATTTTTCAGCATTTATTGAAACAATTCTGTTGGTAATTACTTGTATTTGGATCGTTTATGAAGCTTCAAACCGCTTAATTACCGGAAAGACACATATTGAAGTAGGAGTTTGGAGTTATATCGTTGTGATCAGTTCAATTATCATTGATATTTCCCGCTCCAGGGCTTTGAGCAGAGTTGCCAAAAAGTACAATAGTCAGGCACTCGAAGCCGATGCACTTCATTTTTCGACCGATATATGGAGCTCGGCTGTGGTTCTCCTCGGTCTGATCTGTGCCAATTTTGGTTACTATTTTGCTGATTCCATTGCTGCTTTAGGCGTTGCCATAATCGTTCTGTTTGTATCCTACCAACTTGGCAAGAGGTCCATCGATGTTCTATTAGATAAAGCCCCGAAAGGCACGATCGATCTGGTCAGGAAAACCCTCTCTGAATTTTTAGAGGTAAAGCAATTCCATAGTTTGAAGATCAGGACTTCAGGAGCAGACACCTTTGTCAAGGTCAATGTTCATCTGGATCCGGATTTAAGCCTCAGGCAGGTTCATGAGATCTGTGACAAGATTGAAAATGAGATTGGCTCACGCATCAAGCGAAGTGAAGTTTACATCCATGCAGAACCGGAGGATCCCGGTCATGTGCAGACAGAAATGCAGGATGGGTTATAGCTTTAATGATTATTTTGCCGGCAGAATTTAAATTACTCAGTACATTGAGTAATTTTACTCAGATTTTTGAGTACATGACGAAATGAAGATCCTAATCATTGAAGATGAGAAAACGCTTTCGGATGCCATCGTCGAATACCTCGACGGGGAAGGGCATCTGTGCGAAGTAGTTTACACTTTCGAGGAGGCGGTTGAGAAAATTGAACTTTACTTGTACGACTGCATTGTGGTGGATATCAATCTGCCCGATGGCAGCGGACTCGATCTCATCAGACTATTGAAGAAAAGATCCATCACGGTAGGGATTATAATCGTCTCTGCCCGTAACTCATTGGATAATAGAATCGAAGGATTGGAAATAGGTGCAGACCATTATCTCACTAAACCCTTTCACCTGGCGGAATTGAACGCGCATCTAAAATCAATTCATCGCCGTATTAGCTTCAACGGTAGCAATGAATTGATCTTGAATGAGATAAAACTTATTCCGGACGAACACCGTGCATTTGTCCTGGATCAGGAGCTGGTTTTAACCAAAAAGGAGTACGAGTTGTTGCTTTTTTTTATCTCCAACAAAAACAAGATTATCACCAAAGCCGGACTTGCAGAGCACTTGTGGGGCGACCATATGGATGCGGCCGACTCGTATGACTTTATTTACACCCACATCAAAAATCTTCGAAGGGAACTACTGAAGAAGGGGTGCAAAGATTACATCAAAACAATTTACGGACTTGGCTATAAACTCGATATCACTTGAGACTATTAACGAAAACTACCCTTAACCTATTGTCTATCTCCCTGTTTATCTATCTTTTCGGGGTGATAGCATTTTATTATTCCTTGCGCATTCAGGTCGACAGAAATGTCAACAATGAAATGGAGAAAAGGAAGAGTAGCATTGTCCGGCAAATGGAAGAAGCGCATTCCTCTGTTAGTCAACCGCCAAGCCGAAATGAGATGGTGATAATTACCCCGGTCGACGGTGCCGGATCATCAGACCGCTTTGCCGATACCCTGATTTACAACAAAGAGGAAAAGCGTTACCAACTGTTCAGACAACTTGGTTTCAGGGAGACTGTGAACCAACAACAATATGACATCAGGATCTTTAAATCGTTGGAAGAAACAGATAATCTGATAGTTAGTATTATCATCACAATGACTGCTTTGGTAATCCTGTTGATCATTACTTTGCTGATCGTAAACCGTTACTCCTCCAGAATGGTTTGGAAAGTATTTTACGATACAGTCGGAAAAATTAACCGTTATGACCTGAATACCCACGAAGAATTTACCTTGCAGGATTCTGATGTTAAGGAGTTTGCTGATCTGAACCGGGTTTTGATAACCATGACTGATCGAATAAAAAATGATTACCTGAACCTGAAAGAGTACACGGAAAATGCTTCCCACGAAATTCAGACACCGCTCGCCATCATCAATTCAAAGCTCGAACTATTGCTTCAATCGGGTGAGATGAATGAAAAACAGTACAAAGCACTTGCGGATGCATACGAGGCATCCATCCGCTTGTCAAAATACAACAGTACCCTGATTTTGCTGGCAAAAATTGAGAATAAACAGTTCCCCGAGTCGAAAAGTGTCAAACCGGAAGCAATTCTTACTACTTTACTGGAAAATCTTGATGATCTTATTCGCTCAAAGAGGCTGGAAGTAGTGAAGATAATCACACCGGAAATTTCAGTGCGGATGAATCCATATCTGGCAGAAATGCTGATTGTTAACCTCGTGAAAAATGCTGTCAGGCATAATGTGAAGGGGGGAAAACTTGTTGTCGAAGTGGGCGAATCTTTTCTGCAGATTTCCAATACAGGACCTGACCTTCCGCTAGATAAAAACCTTCTCTTCAAACGATTCTACAAGTCCTCATCCTCTCCGGAATCATTGGGCCTGGGACTCGCGATCGTTCAAAAAATCTGTGCTTTTTATGGTTTTGGAGTGAGTTATCAATTTAAGGAGCACATGCATTGTTTGAGGATTTGTTTCAAGAATGAAGCTTGAACGATTTTAAATAGACAGATTCTAATTATTTTGATTTAATCCAGATAGTTAAATTCGTTGATTTTATCGTGGCGAGGAAATGGAGAAAAATTGAATTCTTCTGTATGTTTTAAGGAGTTCATTTGAAGTTAAGTGAAATAAAATCAGTTATTTAAATCTCCTTTCGATTAGATTGAATCCACCGGTTTACGATTCTTGTGGTGGTCGGTAAACATGGTTTTACTGAATGCACAAATAAATTTCCGCGAAAGGAGGTAATTGTGGTTGTCCAACTTCAGATTTACTACAGAATCTGTTTCTAATATCGCTTCCGAAAACAGATAGAGGCATTAAGTCATGATAGGATTACTTGGATTAAACCACAAATCAGCACCCATAGAAGTGAGAGAGCGTTTCGTCTTTTGCGAGGAGGACATCAAACGTTTTATTCCCTTGTTAAAACTCAACGGAGTGTCCGGCGCGATCGTCCTGTCAACCTGCAACCGCACTGAGGTGTATTATGAAATGAATGAATTTTTGGTACCCTTGACCTCCTCTGACATTGAGAATTTACTCTTTACTTTCAGAAAAGCAGACAAAGAGGTTCGGAAATATTTTTATCATAAAGAGAATGAGGCTGTTGCAGTTCATCTTTTCCATGTTGGGTCAGGATTGGATTCGATGGCTCTGGGCGAGTACCAAATTGTCGGACAAATTAAAACGGCCATACATATTAGTAAAACCCACAAACTGATCAGCTGCGGACTTGGCAAACTATTCGATGATGCCCTCAAAGCCGGCAAGCAGGTGCGTACCGAAACTGCCCTCAACAAAGGTGCCGTCTCTATTAGCTATGCAGGAGTTGAACTTGCCTCCAAAAAATTGCATCATCTTAATACACATCCGGTATTACTCGTTGGAGCCGGCCAGACCAGTGAATTGACCATTCAGAATCTGATCAAGAAATCGTGCTCTCTCTTTACCATTGTTAACCGAACCAGAGAAAAAGCCGAAGAGCTGGCTGATAAATACCATGCAATTGTTGCCGAGATGGAGCAATTGGCAGAACTTTTAATTGTCAATGACATTGTCATCACTTCAACAGCATCAAAAAGGCCTCTGTTCGATGTCCAAATGGTCAAAGAAGCCATGGTTAAAAGGGAGGGTAAACCACTTTTCTTCATAGATCTTTCCGTACCCCGAAATGTAGCCATGGAGGTTGGTGATCTGGAACATGTTCATGTCTATGATGTTGATGCCCTCAACCATGTCATCGAAAACAACCTGGAAAAAAGAAAAGGTGAAATTTTTATGGCAGAGCAAATGATTTCAGCTTCGGTTGCAGAATTTATGAAATGGTTCAATATCAGAGCTCTGGCGCCAACCTTCAGAACGATCTCCGCAAGTTTTCAGGAAGCTAGTAAGAATGTCTTGGATGGCATGATCAAGAATAGGGAAGATGAAGAGTACGAAAAGGCCCTCGAATACGGCGATCTCATCACCAAAAAATTGATTGGCATGATGATAGAAAATATCAAGTCGGTCACGGATAATGGCTGTAACAGAGAATATATTACAGTCGTAAATCAATTATTTGCACAAAATTAAGCATGGATCAAACCATCCGGATAGGCACCAGAGGAAGCCAACTTGCCCTCTATCAAGCCAATGTAGTCAAGGAGGAATTATCGAGAAAATTTCCAAAACTCCTTTTTCAGATTGTAGTTATCAAGACCAAAGGGGACAAGATATTGGACGTACCTCTTTCGAAAATTGGTGACAAAGGATTGTTCACCAAGGAGCTGGAAGTTGCCATGTTCGACAATGAGATCGATATGGCTGTTCACAGCCTGAAAGATTTGCCCACCCGTTTCCCCGAAGGGGTTGTATTGGGAGCCGTCCTGAAGCGGGGAGAGGTGAGGGATGCGCTTATCTGTTCTACCAAAAGGACCCTTAAAGATCTTACAACATCTGATATTATTGCCACCTCAAGCTTGCGGCGCAAGGCCCAGCTGTTGCGCCTCAACAAAGATTTTAACATTGTCGAGATTCGTGGAAATGTCAATACACGAATCCGAAAGATGGAGGAGGGTTATTGTACCGTTATGGTTATGGCCGGTGCCGGACTGCAACGATTGGGAATGCACCAGTACATTTCTGAGTTGATCGACACCGATTTGGTGATTCCGGCATGCAGTCAGGGCGCCATTGCCATTGAAATTCGTGAAAATGATCCTGTAATAGCCGAACTTCTCGATGCCATCAATGACAAAGAGACCCTGCTGGCCACCGATGCCGAACGCGCCTTTCTGCGCACCCTCGAAGGTGGCTGTCAAATCCCGGTAGGAAGTTATAGCCGAATAGTTGGGGATCAATTTGAGATTACAGGTTTTATATCCAGTATAAATGGGGAGGAATTTATTAAGGATAAATCAGTAGGATCTATCAGTCAGGCTGTTGAATTATCCGAAAAGCTGGCAAAGGATTTACTGGGACGTGGAGGCAGGGAAATTTTGAAAGCCATTCGGCTGGACGATCCGTTTGAGAAGAGAAAGGAACTGCCGTTATATGGCAAGATATTTATCTCCACACGTGCCCTCGAGACAGGAGATACACTACCGGATCTGTTGTCTGCACAAGGGGCAACTTTGCTTTCGTTGCCTATGATAGAAATAAAACCCGCAAATATTCCTGCTCAGGACATCCAAAAAATCAAGCAATTGGACAGTTACGACTGGCTATTTTTCACGAGCAGAAATGGTGTCGCCCATTTCTTTAAATTATTGATCGATATTACAGGAAGCTCAGAGTTGCCTGCTTCACTCCAAATTGCTGTGGTTGGATCAAAAACCTCTTCCGAATTGGAATATTACGGTTACAAACCGAATTTTATCGGAAAAGAACATGGATCAGCAGAAATGGCATCAGAGTTTATTCATTCCATGAAGCCCAATAATAATAAGATATTGTTATCACTTGGTAATCTTGCCGACAATACAATAAAAGATGCCCTGGGCATAAAAAATCAAATAGACAGGATCGACGTCTACGAAACATGTCAGCCAAAGAGTGCTGATCCAATGGTTATTAAACAAATTTCAGACGGAAATTACGATCTGATTTTATTTACGAGTCCTTCGACTTTCCACCATTTTTCTTCTTTTGTCGACACCGGTCTGCTTGGAAATTTGAAAATTGGCAGCATCGGAACAACCACATCGAAAGCTATACAGGAGGCAGGATTTGAACCCTTGATGACAGCCAGAATGTCAAATACAGAAGGTCTGACAGAAGCCATCCTGCAGTTTTATAAACAACAATAAATGATTATACCATGAGATTTCCAGTAACAAGATTAAGAAGATTGAGATACAACAAGGTATTAAGAGAAATGGTTACAGAGACGAAATTGTCTGTGGATGATTTTGTGATGCCCCTGTTTGTCTGCTCGGGTACTAAAGTGAACAACCCCATCAGCTCGATGCCGGGAAATTCCCAGCTTTCAGTCGACCTCTTGGTCGAAGAGTGTAAAAATATTGTCGCTGCCGGTGTAAAATCGGTCTTGCTTTTTGGAATTCCACCAGTTAAAGATGAAGATGGAAGTGTTGCCTGTGAGCACAATGGCATTGTACAGCAAGCCATCCGTGCCATCAAACAGGAGCCGGTTACAAAAAATTTGTTCGTAATTGCTGATGTATGCAACTGTGAATATACGGTTCACGGCCATTGCGGAACCATTGTTGATGGGGATGTCGAAAACGACCTTACCCTGGTTACCCTTGCCAAACAATCCGTCTCATTGGCCGAAGCCGGTGCGGATATGATTGCCCCAAGCGACATGATGGACGGACGCGTAAGAATCATTCGCGAACAATTGGATGCCAATGGATTCTACAAAATTCCGATCATGGCCTATTCTGCCAAATATGCTTCCGGTTTCTATGGTCCTTTTCGTGAAGCCGCCGAGAGTGCGCCAAAGTTTGGCAACCGTGCAACCTACCAGATGAACCCGGCTAATACCGATGAGGCGATTCGGGAAGTGGAGCAGGATATTGCAGAAGGCGCGGATATCGTGATGGTAAAACCAGCTTTGAGCTACCTGGACGTGATCCACAGGGTCAAAAATGAATTCAAAATGCCTGTAGCGGCTTATAATGTCAGTGGCGAATTTTCCATGGTGAAAGCCGCCGCCGCCAATGGCTGGATCGATGGCCCAAGGGTCATGATGGAGATCCTGACCTCTATCAAAAGAGCTGGAGCTGATATTATTATTACCTATCATGCTGTTGAGGCAGCGCGGATATTGAAAGGGGAGTAAGTTAATAGATTTTCAAAAAAAGCACATGAACTTCGATCTAAGCATCGCTGCCTTCGAAAGGGCGCAAAAGTGCATCCCGGGAGGGGTAAATTCACCCGTGAGGGCTTTCAAAAGTGTGGGTCTAAACCCGGTTTTTGTCAAAAAGGCAAAAGGGACTACCATCACCGATCTGGATGGAAATCAATATATTGACTGCCTTGCATCCTGGGGACCAATGCTGTTTGGTCATGCACATGAGCGAATTTTACAGGCAATCAGTGAAGCCGCTGTCAACGGCACAAGTTTTGGGGCCCCTTCACAATACGAAACTGAGATGGCCGAACGGATCATCAAAATGGTTCCTTCCATCGAGATGGTGCGGATGGTCAGTTCAGGTACTGAGGCGACGATGAGTGCCATCCGGCTGGCCCGCGGTTACACACATAGAGAAGCGTTTGTCAAATTTGCCGGCAATTACCACGGTCATGGCGACAGCTTTCTGATCAAAGCCGGATCCGGTGCCATGACTCTGGGTATTCCCAATAGTCCGGGTATCACTAAAGGTACTGCCAAGGATACCCTGATGGCCGAATACAATAATCTTGAATCAGTGAAGACACTTTTTCGGGAAAAGGGCAGTGAAATAGCCGCGGTAATCCTGGAACCTGTCGCCGGAAATATGGGTGTCGTTGTTCCAACCAAAGAATTTTTGCAGGGATTGAGAGATATCACCGCAAAATATGGGGCACTGCTGATTTTTGATGAAGTGATTACCGGTTTCAGATTGGCCAGAGGAGGTGCCCAGGAATATTTTGGCATTATGCCTGACTTGACTACACTTGGTAAAATAATCGGAGGCGGACTCCCGGTAGGTGCCTATGGCGGACGGAAAGAGATCATGGAGATGATGGCCCCGGAAGGTCCTGTTTACCAGGCCGGTACCTTATCCGGAAATCCATTGGCAATGGCAGCAGGAATAGCGATGCTGACCATGATTGATGAGACGAAAGACCTTTATTCATCGTTGGAGCGAAAGGCTGCAAAACTAGAAAGTGGAATCCTTGAAAATTTAAAAAAATCAGGAGTCAAAGGTGTCGTCAACCGTGTTGGATCCATGATGACTTTATTTTTTACTGATGCGCCGCAAGTCACCAATCTGGAAGAGGCCATGACATCAGATACAGAACGATATGCTGCTTATTTCAAACAATCTCTGGAAAGTGGCATATATCTGGCACCATCACAATTCGAATGCCTGTTTGTGTCTTACGCCCATACCGATGAAGAAATTGATCGGATGATTGAGGCTAATTTGCAAGCTCTGAAAAGCTTTTAGCAGTTAGCTATTGGCTGTTAGGTCGATATAATCAGAATGGGAGCGGATGCTAAAAGCTAATAGCTAAAAGCCAATAGCCAACCGCCAACAACCAACCGCTTCATTCAACAATTACAAAATTATGAGTAAATCTTTGTTTTTAGATACTATTATTGGCATAAAAACCAGTCGGCCGCCGGTTTGGTTTATGCGACAGGCAGGACGTGTATTGCCTAATTACCTCAAGCTTCGTGAACAACATACATTCACGGAACTGATGCATTCACCTAAACTGACTGCAGAAGTGACCTTGATGCCGGTTTATGATTTGGGAGTCGATGCGGCCATACTTTTTTCCGATATTCTTGTGATTCCGGCTGCCCTGGGTATGAACCTTACCTTCACCGATTCAGGTCCAAAGTTTGATGTGGCTCTGAGGGCATTGGCCAATCCTGCACTGCTCCTTAATCCGGATCCCTCTAAATTGAATTATATCTATGAAGCCATAGACGAGATCATCCGCACCAAACCGGCTGAAATTCCTTTGATCGGATTTTGTGGTGCCCCTTTCACAACGCTCTGTTACATGGTTCAGGGACTTAGCTCCAACCATACTTTTCCGGATGCGGTTGCATTGCTTTACAAGGACAGAAAGATGACGCACAGGCTTTTGTCTGCGATTACCGAACTATCAGTTGAGTATGCGCGAAATCAGGTGAGGCATGGCGTTTCTGCTTTCCAGATATTTGAAACGCATGCCGGTTTAATTCCCGCCGACCTTTATCAGGAAATGATGATGCCATATGTAAGGCAGATAGCCCGTGCGGCCAGGGAAGAGGGTTGTCCGGTGATATTTTTGCCGAAAGGACTTGGTTACGGAATCAAACACATCCAACCGGAGGATGCCGATTTTTTGAGCATCGACTGGCAAATACCTATCGAAGAGGCGCGTTCTTTGGTTCATAGGGAGATTGGTATTCAGGGAAATCTGGATCCCAGATTGCTTTTCGCCGACCAAGTTACTATCCTTGAAACACTTGAGAAATATGTAGATTTTGGTTCAAAAGAGCAAGCCTGGATTTTCAATCTGGGTCACGGTTTCATACCCGGCATTCCGTTTGAAAATGCAAAATTGGTGGTCGAATGGATCAAACAAACCAACTGGAAGAGGGGATAAGTGATGGATATTAGCTCAGATTTTTTGAACAAATACAATGTTTCCGGACCGAGGTACACGAGTTATCCTCCGGCCAATTTTTTCAATCAGGGTTTTACAACTGAAGATTATGTCCGCGAACTTGTTGCTTCCAATCAGCAAAATCCAGCCGGTATTTCGCTATACATACACATTCCCTTTTGTCCCAAGCGCTGTCATTTTTGCGGTTGCTCTACCGTGATCGCACAGCGCAAACTCATCGTTGAGCGGTACATCCAGGCACTTAAAACTGAGATAAAGTCTGTTGCGGCGAGGCTGGATGCTTCAAGAAATGTCACCCAGATTCACTGGGGAGGCGGCACACCCAATTCGATTTCCATGAGTTACATCCGTGAGATCATGGACTGGATTCGTTTACAATTTAAATTAAGTGAAAATGCCGAAATTGCCATGGAATGCAGTCCGGCTTATCTCGACTACCCTCACATCGATCAACTGGCCGAAATGGGATTTAACCGCATCAGCCTGGGCATTCAGGATTTCAGGGATGACGTTTTGAAGGTTGTCAACCGTGATGCACCGCGACATCCGGTCGGCGATGTGGTCAAATACCTGCGAAGCAAAGGTTTCAGGGGAATCAACCTGGATTTTATCTACGGACTTCCGGTGCAGACCCTCGAAAGTTTCAAAAATACCATCGATCAGGCCATTGGTATCCGGCCCGACCGCATTGTTACCTTTTCCTATGCGCATGTTCCATGGGTCAAAGAAGCACAAAAACAGCTTGAGGTCATCGGATTGCCTGATGCGGATCTTAAGATGAAGCTATTCCTTCAGGCTACACAACAATTGAAGGAGGCTGGCTATACGACCATTGGCATCGACCATTTTACCCTTCCTGATGACGATCTGACAAAGGCTTTCAACAACAAGCAGCTTCACCGGAATTTTCAAGGTTATTGTACCCTGGAAACCACGGGTCAGGTCTATGCATTTGGCGCCTCTTCCATTAGTCAGCTTTACGGTGCTTATGCACAGAATCATAAGGAGATAGCTAAATATATGGAAGCCATTGAATCATCGGGTTTGGCCATCGAAAGAGGCTACAAGCTAACCAGGGATGAGTTAATCGTCAGGACAGTGATCAATTCGATTATGTGTAACGGATTGCTCCACTTTGAAGATTTAGCCTATGAATTTGGGCTTTCAGTGGAAGCATTGAAGAAGCTCCTTTCGTTTGATCCTGCGAAATTTGAAGAATTTATCGAAGATGGACTGATGAATCTCGAAAAAGATACTATCCGTTTGACGGAAAAAGGTTTTCTTTGCGCACGAAATATTGCCATGGCACTCGATCCGGCCTTGAAATCAGGGGACGGAGTTTATTCCAGAACGGTCTGAGGAAAAGGAGGGGGAGACTGGGAGACTGGGAGACGGGGCGAGTGGTTGAAGAAGGAAACGAGAAGAAGGAAACGAGAAGAGGGAAACGAGAAGAGGGAAGAGGGAAACGGGAAACGGAGAAACGGAGAAGAAAGGACGGGGAGACTTGGTGAGGGGGAGAAGAAGGAAACGAGAAGAGGGAAGAGGGAAACGGGAAACGGAGAAACGGAGAAGACGACTTCGAAGAGTGGACGACTAGGATGACTGGGACGAGTGGATGACTAGGAGGAGTGGGACGACCGTCTGCTTGCCTGTTGAAAGAATGTCGCAACCTACTTGTTGAAAGGAACTCCTTCTATATTTTTTAATCGGTGTAAATTTGTGTAATCTGTGGTAGGGAAAAGGGGTTCATCTGTGTTCATTTGTGTAATCTGTGGTTGGGCGGGGTTCAACTGCGTAATCGAGATTTAAAATCTAAATTTGTAGCATGAGAGGTGTTTTGCTGGTTAACATGGGTGGTCCCGAATCGCCGCTAGAGCTTAGGAAGTTTCTGTCGAGAATGTTTATGGATCCGGCTATTCTTCCTTTCAGCAAACCGGTTCGGCGACTCCTCGCATTTATCATTAGTCGCTCACGCTACAGAAAATCCTGGAAAAAATATGAATTAATCGGAGGAACGCCACTGGTTAAATCAACCTTTAAAACAACCAGAGCCCTTCAATCCATTCTTGGAGAATTGTTTGAAGTTAAATATGCTTTTTCATACGCTTCGCCGGATATAGCGAATGCATTGTCTGATTTTAAAAGGGAAGGAATCAGTAAAATACATGTAATCCCGTTGTATCCCCAGTCCAGCTATACCACTACTTCAAGTGTGAAGGCAGATATAAAGAAGGTCACTGACAAGGACCCGTTTTTTGATCTGACGGTTCAGGAGGAATTTTACACCCATCCGGACTTTGTCGCTTTTTGGGCTTTCCAGATTCAGAAGCACCTCAAAGAACATGGTATTGAAAATCCAACATTGGTATTCAGCGCCCATTCTATTCCTGAGAAGTTCGTTTTGCAAGGGGATACCTATCCAACCGGTATCGTCAACAGTGCGTCGCTCATTGCTGAAAGTCTTGGATTTCCTTATGAAGCGGCTTTTCAATCCGGTATGAAAAGAGGCAAATGGATTGGTCCGGATGTCAGGGAGCATCTTAAAACAATGAAGGAAGAGGGTATCGATGATCTCGTGCTGATCCCAATCAGTTTCGTCCACGAAAATCTCGAAACAAAATATGATCTTGACCATGAATTGATCCCTTATGCCAGAGAGGTACTGGGTTTTAAACATGTATCAAGAGTTCAGTTGCCTGAAGCCGACCTGCTGTTTGTTAACATGTTGGTCGATTTAGTATTAAAATCATGATAGACATAGTCGTACTTGGTGCCGGATTAACAGGCATGACAACAGCCTTTCATCTAAAGAAGAGAGGACTGGATTTTGTGGTTTTGGAAAAGGCTGGAAGGGCTGGCGGAGTCATCAAGAGCATAAAGGAGGATGGATTTCTTTACGAAGAAGGACCTAACTCAGGAGTTATTGGAAACATAGAAGTCGTTAAACTGTTTGAAGAGCTGGCGGAAGAATGCGAAATGGAGGTGGCCAGCAACCTCGTTAAGAAAAGATATGTACTGAAAGATGGGAAATGGGAAGCCCTGCCCGGTGGATTAAAAGCTGCTATTTCCACACCACTTTTCACACTAAAAGATAAATTCAGGATACTGCTTGAGCCTTTCAGACCTGCCGGGAAAAATCCACATGAAACATTGGCAGCTTTGGTAATACGCCGAATGGGGATGAGCTTCCTTGATTATGCCATCGATCCCTTCATTATCGGTGTGTATGCAGGTGATCCCAATCGTTTGGTTCCAAAATATGCCCTTCCAAAACTTTATCAGCTTGAACAGCAGTACGGTAGTTTCATCGGAGGAACGATCAGAAAACAATTTCAGCCCAAAACGGAGGAGATGAAAAAAGTGACCAGAGGGGTTTTTTCCGTGAAGGGTGGAATATCAGTTTTGATTGGTGCACTAGAGAATAAGATTGGAAGTGATCGTATTATCCTCAATGCCAATGATATAATTGTAAAGCCTGTTGGCGATCATTTTGAAGTTTCATGGACGAATAGCCAGAAAGAACACATCACGCTTCAATCAAAAAAAGTTATTTCAACCATTGGTGCACATCAGCTGGACAACGTAATGCCATTCATCAAACCAAAGGAGCTTGCAAAAATTACCTCACTTCACTATACTAAAGTTTTGGAGGTTGTTGTTGGGTTTAAAGAATGGAAAGGGATGAAGCTGGATGCCTTCGGAGGATTGATTCCATTTGTAGAGAAGCGCGATTTGCTGGGCGTGCTGTTTATGTCTTCTCTATTTAAAGACAGAGCGCCGGAAGGTGGAGCACTTTTCTCCATTTTCATGGGTGGAGTGAGAAGGCCAGATATATACCAACTCACAGAAGATGAAGTGATCAAGATTCTGGAAAAGGAATTTTGTACGATCATGCAGTTGGAAGGATTTCGACCCGATCTTTTTAGGATTATTCGTCATTCATGGGCCATTCCCCAATATGAAGCCGATAGTGGGGAACGGTTTCTGACCATTGAAAATATCGAACGGCAATATCCGGGATTGGTTATTGGCGGCAATCTTAGAGATGGCATTGGCATGGCTGATCGCATTTTGCAGAGTAAAAAGCTCTCAGAAGCAGTCTGAAAAAAAGATGCTCCAATGCTCTCCCAATTGACCGGAGACTCATTTATTCTCTTATTTTTGCTTGATAATCGAGACGCCATGACTTTAACTACCTTGCTTATCCAGGATCATCAGGTTATAAAATTTGTTCACACCGTGATCAGTGGGTCATTTCTGCTGGTAGCTTCCTGGTTGTTCTACAGGTCATTACGCGGATACATGATGGATCTGAAGTACGCCCGCACCGACAAATTTCTATCTTACGCCTTTATCGTCAACCTCTACCTGCAATTGATATTCGGATTGCTTTTGGTTGTAAATCCCGAGGCGGTATCTGCTCAGGAGCTTGTTAATCAAGATATTACCATGAAGATGGTGACCAAAAGATTCTGGCCCATCGAACACATCGTTCTAATGCTGTTTGCCTTGTTTATTGCTAACCTCGGATTGATCTTTTCGAATAGCACACAAATTGACAGGGAAAAGCACCGCAAAGTTCTCATTTATTATGCCATTGCCATCGCGATGATTGGTCTGTCTCTTAGTTCGACATACCTGAGATAATTTTATGTATCAATCTGTTTAATTCATGTCAAATCTTTACCTGATACCGACAACTCTTGGAGAAACTTCTGTTGAAAAGGTGCTTCCGGCAGAATTGATGGAGATCGTGAAGTCGCTTCGCCACTTTGTTGTTGAAAATACCCGAACCGCCCGTCGTCATCTTAAGAAAATGGTGCCCGAAATCGTCATTGATGATCTGGACTTTAAAGAGTTGAATGAGCATACGCAACCTGATGAGCTTGATTTGCTTCTGCAACCTGTGAGCCAGGGGTTTGATGTTGGGATTTTATCTGAAGCGGGTTGTCCGGGTGTAGCCGATCCGGGGGCTGACCTTGTCATGCTGGCCCATGTAAAAGGTATCAGGGTAGTTCCCCTCGTTGGACCATCCTCTATTTTGCTCTCTTTGATGGCTTCCGGACTAAATGGACAAAATTTTGCCTTTATCGGCTATATTCCTGTCAAACCTGCCGAAAGAATAGCGGCCATTCGCGACATCGAACGAAATTCGGGCAGAGACAAACAGACACAGATATTCATCGAGGCTCCTTACCGAAATGCCAAATTACTGGAAGATCTGCTATCAGTCTGCAACGGTCAAACCAGGCTATGCATTGCAGTGGATATAACTTTGGAAAGCGAATTCATCGCAACCAAAACAATTTCCCAATGGAAACGATCGGTCCCGGATATCAATAAACGCCCTGCCATTTTCTTGCTGCAAGGTTCGTGAAGAAAGGACTGGGGGACTTGGTGAGTGGTTTAAGAAGGAAGAGAGAAGAGAGAAACGGGAAACGGGAAGCGGTGATGTGAAAGCCGCGAGGCGGCGACCTGTTTGTAGAGAAGAAATGACCAAAAAACCATCGTCCGCGGTAGCATTTTCAAAAACGTTGACAGATTGTTTCGGACGACGCTTCAAATTCAGTCAATAGAATTTCTTCTTTAATCGGTGTAATTTGTGAAATCTGTGGTAGGGACTTGGGTTAATTTGTGAAATCTAAGGTAGGGACTTGGGTTAATCTGCGTAATCTTTGGTAGGTTGGGGTTCATCTGTGTAATCTCAAATTATTTGTGTTTTTATTTGTGTAATTTGTGGATCTAAGTGGTTTATGGATAATATTAAAATATAAATGAAGATTACTGTTCTAGGTACCGGCACATCCCAGGGCGTTCCTGTGATAGCATGTAATTGCAGCGTTTGTTCCTCGAAGGATCCCCGGGACAAGCGTTTGCGTTGTGCCATTCTCGTTAAGGAGGGTGATACGACTTTGGTGGTTGATGCCGGACCCGATTTCAGGCAGCAAATGTTGCAACACCATGTCAGTAACCTGGATGCTGTTCTTTTAACACACGAACATGCGGATCATATTTTCGGTCTGGACGACATCCGAAGCTTCAACTGGATTAGAAAAGCGCCCATGGATATCTATTGCGAGAAGAGAGTGGCCGAAAATCTCAAAACCATTTTCAATTACGCATTTGCAGAAAACCGGTATCCGGGATTGCCTCAGATGGAACTTTTGCCCATTGACGATAAGCCATTTCAGGTAAAAGATATTGAAGTAACTCCGATAAGAATGTATCATCATAAACTTCCTGTCCATGGATTCCGATTTGGCAAACTCGCCTACCTGACCGATTTTAACAGAATCGAACCTGATGAAATGAATAAACTGAAGGGGGTAGAAGTCCTGATTATTTGCGCACTGAGAAGGAACTCTCACATATCGCACTTGAACCTTTCTCAAGCATTGGGCCTGGCTGCCCAGATTTCTCCTCATCAGACCTACCTCACCCACATGAGTCATGAAATGGGATTGCATGCCGATTTGCTTGGCGAATTGCCCAATGGAGTAGAACCTGCCTATGATGGGTTGGTTATTGAGGTGTAGTGAAGAAAGAAGATGGAAGAGTGAAGAGGGAAACGGTGAAACGAAGGGTACTCAGCAAAGAAGAATTTCAAAGGTGGTTTATCGGATTTTTGCCCAAAATACCCGTTTCCTTGCAACATCCGGCCATTGTGGCTGACCGTACCGATCCAACCGGAGTTCATCTCGACGGACTCAATCTCAGCAGGGCCTGGTGCATGTTCGAAGTGGCCAGGTCTCTGCCTCCCGGAAGTGAAATGGCCGGGCAGCTGAGGCAAATAGGGACTGAACAAGCAAATGATGCGCTGCCTCATGTTATTTCTGAAAATTACCTGGGGACCCACTGGCTGGCAACATTCGCGGTTTACATGTATTTTGCGAGGTAGATTTGGCGATGAGATGGTTTGTTGTCATGCTTATTAACACTTTTTAAGTTTTTGAGCGCAATTTGTTTTGATTCAAATTTTTTTAATCTCCATAAGTTTGTAGTATTGCACAAAAATCGTTTTGATTATCCAACTCGATACCAGACGATCGTTCGAACTAATAACCAATTGATATAGATGAAATTATTTTTTCCTGAAAATTATAAGGCGAAGCTTGATCTGAAACAAACAGAAAAGGCCATTAAACTGATCAAAGACTTTTGCCAGGAGAACTTATCTTCTGAGCTAAGACTACGGCGCGTAACAGCCCCGCTTTTCGTGCTGAAAGGTACCGGGATCAACGATGACCTGAATGGTGTGGAACGTCCGGTCACCTTTGCGGTAAAGGAGATGAACGATGCAAAAGCAGAGGTCGTTCATTCTCTGGCAAAGTGGAAACGGCTAATGCTAGCCCACTACGGAATCCCGGTAGGGTATGGGATTTACACCGATATGAATGCCATTCGGCCGGATGAAGAGTTATCGAATATTCACTCCCTCTACGTTGATCAGTGGGATTGGGAAAAGGTTATCACAGCCAAACAACGGGATATCGAGTATCTGAAAAAGGTTGTTAACCAGATTTATTCGGTTCTTCTGAGAACAGAATTTGTTGTATATGAGAATTATCCTGCCATCAAACCTATGCTTCCCGAAGAGATCACCTTTGTTTATTCGGAAGAGCTGGTTCAACGTTATCCAAAGCTGACTCCCAAAGAGCGTGAGCAGGAAATTACCAAAGCTCATGGCGCCGTTTTTATCATTGGAATCGGGGGAAAGCTAAGCAATGGCTTGGAACACGATGGCAGGGCACCGGATTATGACGACTGGACTACGCCAAATTCGGGAGGCTTCAAGGGTCTAAACGGAGATATCCTGATTTGGAATCCGGTATTGCAACAGTCCTTTGAGATCTCCTCAATGGGTATCAGGGTAGACAAGGAAGCAATGCTCCGTCAATTGGAACTTGCAGGAGCAAACGACCGCAAAGAGTTGTTGTTCCACAAAAAATTATTGAAAGATGAGTTGCCACTTTCAATAGGTGGTGGCATAGGTCAGTCGCGACTTTGCATGTATTTTTTGCGCAAGGCACACATCGGAGAAGTACAAGCCAGCCTTTGGCCGGAAGAGATGGTCCAACAATGTGCTGAACACAACATCTACATGGTGTAAATGCTTCGGTACAAACAAAAATCCCTGAGTCATGAATGATTCAGGGATTTTTAGTATTTTTGCGCCCGATTAAGGCCGGCCCGGTAGCTCAATGGATAGAGCAACAGCCTTCTAAGCTGTAGGTTCTTGGTTCGATCCCAAGCCGGGTCACTTTTACCTCTGTAAACGATTGATTTACAGAGGTATTTTTTTTGCTTTTAATCGATCTTTGCTTTAATGAACAAATTATTTCAGAATGCGTTTGCCGGAAATGCTAATCTACTGAGCAAAAATCTAAGTTTCTAAGAATAATTCTATACATTTACATTCATAGCCAAAGAGATAAAAATTAATTAGTTTAAAGTTATGTTTACCCGGAAGAAAATATTAGAAGCCATTCAGGTTGCTGATTTAGAACTGGCAACCAAACTATTGAAGAAATGGGGCGACTTATATGGATATGAAAAGTTTAGTGAGCAAATTTTATTACCCATTCTGGAAGAATATACGCAGGACGATTTTAAAAGAGGTGGTTCGCCATTGGCACAAGGTTATGTGGCAGCACGTTTTGCCGAAATTGCAATGAGTATGGTCATGGAAAATATTCCGTCCGACCAGCTTTCAAAACCAACCAAAGGACCGATAGTCATTGGTAATATCGAAGACGATTTTCACTCTCTGGGACGACGGATTATTTGTGCCTTTTTGAATTCCAATGGATGGATCATTCATGATTTGGGCAACGATATACCTGCAAATGAATTTGTTGAAAAAGCGATGGAAACCAATTCCCCAATTATCGCGGTTTCAGCAATGATGTACTCTACTGCCGTAAATATTGCAAACGTTCGAGAAGAGCTCATTCAACGAAATCTGGAAAACCAAATAAAATTGGCTGTAGGTGGTGCCATATTTAACTTAAGGGCCGATTTGATGAAAGAAGTTGGTGGCGATGGCACCGTAAAGAATGCCTTGCATGTGCCTAAATTGTTTGATACACTAATATTTGATTTAAAGCTCTATTCAAATGAATAGTTTTGAAAGAATAGTTGCTGCCATTAAAGGAGAAGAAACTGATAAACGGGCCTTTACTGCTACACTTTCGCATTATGGCTCCAAATATTGCGGGACTACCAATCAGGAATATTACCAGAACCCTAAAGCTTATTGCAAAGGACAAATAGCCATTTATGACAAGTTTGCGCCGGATGTGCTTTTCGGACCATTTGCTTTGTCGTTAATCGGCAAAGCATTCGGCAGTGAACTCAAATTCTATTCCGATCGCCCACCCATGTTCCGTAAACCTTTGATACAATCGGTCGATGAATTGTTAAAAACTCCGTATCCTGATATTAATTCAGATCCGGATTTGATGTATCTGCGCAATTGCAATAGGCTATTAGCCGACCATTTCGGTATCACGGTACCTGTGGCGGCAGTTTCGCTCAATCCGGTCGACCTTCCGATTATGATTTTCGGAATGGAAAAATGGTTGGATATATTCCTGTTCGAGAAAGTAGCATTCGAAAAGACCATGGAATACATTGTTCCGTTTTTTGTCGATTTTACAAATGCCCTAATCGCTGATGGTGTAGCCTGTGTGATTATGCCAACGGTTTTTGCCAACTCAAACTCGGTAACGCGTCAGCAAACCATAGATATCGTAAATCCGATTTTAAATTCGGCATTTTCGATGGTAAAAGGCAATCTGGTGATGCACCATGGCGGAGTACCATTTCTTCCCTATTTCGATACATATGTTGATTTTCCGGAAAATGTGATTGGATTTGCCTTGGACTATACTGATAATTATTTGGAAGCCCGTAAAATCATTGGTAAAGACAGAGTAATTTTGTTTGGAATTGAAGGACCGTCGTTGTACATGAAGCAAAAAGAACAAGTCAAAGAAAGTTGTCTGGAGATATTAAAAACGACAAAAACCGATAAAAGGCATATTTTGTTCTCTTGTAGTTCTGATGTTCTAAGTCAAACTCCGGAAGAAAATATTCTTGCAATGAAAGATGCGGTAAATGAGTTCTATAACTAACTTAAAGGAAAACAACGTGGTCGAAATAATTGCATGTTCCATTTTCAAGTACGAATTGGAAAAAATGGATCAAATGCTGGATATTACCATCCCGATAAGTTTTTATGATTCTTATTTACATCTGTTTCCCGACGAATTGTCAAATGTCCTTACAGAACAAGTAGAAAACAGATTGAAAAAAGACCAAAAGGTGCTTTTAATCTGTGGCGATTGTCATCCGTTTATGAAAGAAATGTCTGAAAGAAAGAATGTTAACAAGTTGCCTGGATGCAATTGTGTTGAAATATTAATTGGCAGGGAATTAAGAAGGAAACTTACCAGGGAAGGCGCTTTCTTCCTTCTGCCTGAATGGACAGTGAGGTGGAAAGAAATTTTTAAGGAATTGCTGGAATTGCCTCCGGAACATATAAAAAGCTTGTTGCACGAGCAACACAAAAAATTTATTTACCTCGACACCGGTGTGCTGTCTGTCCCATATAAGGAAATCGAAGAATGTGCAGCATTCTTCAATCTCCCCTACGACATTATGAAAATTTCGATCGACTTTTTTATCAATAATCTACAGATAGAAATTAACAATTTAATTGCAGAAGAATGATTGACAATAAAAACCTGGAACCTGCGGGCGCATTCATGATTGTTGACATCATTTCGAGAATTTTAGCTGCTTCTGATGATATTGACAAACTATCGCAATGGTTAGTTGGCGAAATTCGTGAAATGACGGGAGCCCGACTGGTTTTAATCTTTTCGAAAAAGACAGAAAAGAAACAATTCGAAATACTTCACGTTAGTCCGGAACGGAAAATGGAATTGTGTAACAGTGATGAAATGTCACGTTTAATTGAAAAAAGCTTTTTGTTCAAAGAAATAGCAGAGTTAACAACTGAAAATGAAGGTAATGCTTTTGAAAGAGATAGACAAAAATTAAATTTTGAAATTAATTTAGCTATTCCGTTAATTGCACAGGGTGAAACATTGGGGTGTATTCTGGTGTTAGGGTTGCCTGATAAAAACAACCTCGAAATGCTTAAAAATACGTACAGCAATTTGACTGTATTATTGGGATTAGTATTTCGAAATGCCCATTTAATAGACCATCAGGAGAATTTAATTCAAAGCAGGACAAAAGAATTGTTGGTAGCAAAGGAGCATGCCGAAGAGAGTGACCGATTGAAATCGGCCTTTCTTGCCAATATGAGCCACGAAATCCGGACTCCTATGAACGGGATCCTGGGTTTTGCTGATCTGTTAAAGGAACCCAACCTTACGACTGACGAGCAGCGGGAGTATATCAAAATAATAGAGAAAAGTGGTGTACGTATGCTCAATATCATCAACGACATAATTGATATTTCGAAAATTGAATCAGGTTTGATGAAGGTTGTGATGAATGAGTCAAATATTAACAGCCAAATCGATTATGTTTATACTTTCTTCAAACCGGAAGTAGAAAGAAAGGGGATGAACCTGATCCTTGGAGGTTGTTTACCCGACAAGGAAGCAATTATCAGAACAGACCGGGAGAAACTTTTCGCAATTCTTACCAATTTGGTTAAAAATGCCATAAAATACACCAATGAAGGTTCGATAGAATTTGGGTATGATCTTGTAGAGACGCACGATCGTGCGTCTTTGCATCATGGTTTGGGGGCGGAGGAGACGCACGATCGTGCGTCTCTACGGTTTTTTGTGAAAGACACAGGTATCGGAATTCCAAAAGACCGGCAATCCGCTATTTTTGAGCGCTTTATTCAGGCAGATGTCTCGGATATTAGCGCAAGGGAGGGAGCTGGATTGGGTCTGGCAATTACAAAGGCCTATGTCGAAATGCTGCACGGTACCATATGGGTTGAAAGTGAAATTGGGAAGGGGAGTACTTTCTATTTCACAATTCCTTACGACGTGCGGGACAATGAAAAGAAGGAGGAAATACACAAGGTCTTTTTGGAGGAAAAGGAAGAAAAAGAAAGGGATTTTAAGTTGCTAATAGTTGATGATGACGATATTTCAAGAACATTTCTGGCAACAATTTTGAAAAAAATCTGTGAAAAGGCGTTGTTTGCCAAAAATGGGAAGGAAGCTGTCGAGTTATGCAAAAATCACCGCGATCTTGATTTGATTTTGATGGATATAAAGATGCCGGTCCTGAATGGATATGAAGCCACGCAACAAATCCGGCAATTCAACAATGATGTGGTAATTATTGCACAGACAGCTTTTGGACTGGAGGGAGATCGGGAAAAATCAATTGAAGCCGGATGCAACGATTATCTTGCAAAACCGATAAAAAAAGTAGAATTAATGGAGGTGGTTCAAAAATATCTACAGAGAGATAAGGCAATAATCCTCTAAAATTAGGAGAATTCCTGATGCACAATTCTTGTTCTCAAATAGCCGGGATGTTTATAGAGAAATTGTCAAAATCAAATTATTTTTTAACTTTAACTAATGCTTTGCTTTCATTAGGTACTATTCCTTCATCTTTTGGTCTCAAAGTTGTATTAAAATTTTAGCCAATGTAACTCCCCAATAAACGATGAAGCCAATCAAAAGTTCCATCATGCCGGTAACGGGTTTGTCCTGCAGCAATTGCGCCCGGGCAATTGAGACCGGCATACGCAAACTCCCTGGTGTATCTGAGGCAAATGTCGATTTTGCCGGGGAGAAATTGAACATCACATTTGATTCTTCTCAGCTTAGCGACAATCAGATTATTGCATCTGTCAGACACATCGGTTATGATGTGGCTACGGGTAAAATTGAACTGCCCGTTACCGGGATGCGGGATTCGACAGACGCATTGATGCTCGAAAAGCTTCTAGCCAAACAGAATGGGGTCTTAATTGCTCAGGTTGGCTTTGGCAATGAACATATATCCATGGAATATATTCCCGGTATGACCTCAATCTCCGAACTGGCAGCTATTATCCGCAAAGCAGGATTTGACCTTGTTCAGGCCGGTGCTTCGGAAGATGTTGAAGAGGTTGAAGCCAATGCCAGGGCTACAGAGCTCAGAAAACAGAAGTCCCTTTTAATCACCGGCCTTGTATTTACCGTTCCGCTGATAATCTTCAGCATGGCCCGCGATTTCAAACTGGCAGGTTTTCAATATGACCTTTTTGCCATGCTTTTTGCCGCTACGGTGGTGCAGTTTGTCGTTGGATGGCATTTTTATGTCGGTGCATTTAAAAGCCTGCGCAATGGCAGCGCCAACATGGATGTTCTGATCATGATGGGTTCATCTGTCGCTTATTTTTCAAGCCTGTTCGTTGCCATTGGAATCATTGACAGTCCCAATGTTTACTTCGAAACAGGGGCCGCCATTATTACGCTGATCAGGCTCGGAAAATACCTTGAAACCAAAGCCAAAGGCAAAACGTCCGAAGCGTTGAAAGCTTTGATGGGATTGCGAGCCAGAACCGCCTGCGTGTTTCGTGACGGAGTCGAAACAGTGATCAGCATTGAGCTGGTAGAAGTTGGTGACACCATCATCGTTCGTCCGGGAGAGAAAGTGCCGGTCGATGGAATCATCACCGAAGGGCGATCCGCGATAGAGGAATCCATGATCACAGGTGAGTCTATGCCGGTAAGCAAAGGTCCCGGAGATGAGGTCATCGGTGCCACCATTAACCGTGAAGGGTTGATTCGTTTTGAGGCCACCAGGGTTGGGAAAAACAGCACATTGTCGCAGATTGTCAAGATGGTTCAAACCGCCCAGGGAAGCAAAGCCCCGATACAGAAGTTGGCGGATGAGATCGGCAAATATTTCGTCCCCGTTATCATTGCAATTGCCTTATTTACTTTTGCCGGATGGATCTATGTGGCGCAGGCCGATTGGACCATCGCCATGATCAACGCAATTGCCGTACTTGTGATCGCATGTCCTTGTGCCATAGGACTCGCCACGCCTACCGCCATCATGGTAGGTACTTCCAAAGGTGCCTTGAATGGTATTTTGTTCAAAAACAGTGAAGTCCTCGAGCGTGCCGGTAAATTGAACATTGTTGTGTTTGATAAGACCGGCACTATTACCCGTGGTGAACCGCAGGTGACAGATATTCTTCCGGTAGGCGACAATTCTGTCGATGAAATTTTGAGACTGGCCGCTAGTGCGGAGAAGGGTTCGGAACATCCATTGGGCAAATCGATGGTCGCAAAAGCCGCAGAGAAGAAATTGAAACTATCTGAACCGCAGCAGTTTCGTGCCTTCGGCGGATTCGGAATCAGGGCTAAGGTAGATGACCGGCTTGTCTCGATTGGCAATCTAAGGATGATGAAGAATGAGGGACTATCTACCGAAGAAATCCAGGCTGACATTATCAGGCTGCAATCAGAAGGTAAGACGGCCATGATTGTTGCTTCCAGGGTGGATGATGGCGATGATCCAGTTCGTGTGATAGGCATCATAGCCGTTTCAGATACCTTGAAGCCGGGCGCGGTTGAGGCGATTGCCGATTTGCGAAAACTGGGACTGGATTTGGTCATGATTACCGGTGATAATCAATTATCTGCTGAAGCCATCGCGAAGCAGGTAGGCATTTCAAGGGTCATGGCAGAAGTATTGCCCGGCGAAAAGGCTGAGGCAATCAGGAAACTACAGGAGTCCGGTTCTATGGGAAATTATGCACATCCGGTGGTGGCAATGGTTGGCGATGGCATCAATGATGCACCCGCCCTGGCGCAAGCCGATGTTGGCATCGCGCTTGGAACCGGAACCGACATTGCCATGGAAGCTGCCGGCATCACCCTGATCAGTGGCGACCTTTCCGGTGTCGGCCGGGCCATATCCCTATCCCGTGGAACATCCCAAACCATCATTCAGAATTTTATCTGGGCACTTTTTTACAATGTGGCACTCATTCCAATTGCTGCCTACGGACTCCTTAGTCCGATGTTCGCGGCAGGAGCCATGGCTTTCAGTTCAATCTTCGTGGTAACCAACAGTCTTCGTTTAAAAGCATACAAAGTGCAGACCTTTGCACCTAAAAAGACGGTTTTGCGACAAGCGGCAGAGCTCATTCCGCGAATTATCGCGCCGGCAATCGCCTTGGCCATTCTGATTATTGGGCCGATGCTCCTGATGCCGGCTGCAAACATGGAAATCAAAGGTACAAATCCCGGAAACATGACTCCGGTTCTGATGATGGCAATGGCACTTTCCAATGCAATCATTGCCATTTCTTATGCTTCAATTCCGTTCTTCCTGATCGTTTTTGTCAGGAAAAGAAAGGACATGCCCTTTACCTGGATTCTTTTTCTGTTTGGATTGTTCATTCTGGCTTGTGGTACTACACATATTATGCATGTTGTCGGACTCTGGTGGGAAGTAAATTGGTGGCAGGCCATTGTCGATTCCATTTGCGCGTTAATCTCCCTGGCAACCGCTGTCGTGGTTTGGCCATATCTTCCAAGGTTATTGGCTATTCCAAGTGCCAGGCAGCTGAAATTGTTGAATGATGAGCTGGAATTAGAAAAAGATAAGCTTGTCTATACACAGAGTGAGTTGCAACGAGCTTATGTTGAAGTCGAAAATCGCGTACGAGAGCGAACTGAAGAATTGGTGATTGTCAATAATGCGCTTCAGGAAGAAGTTAGCGAACGGAAAAAAGCAGAGGAAGCCATGCGCCTTAGTGAGGAATATTTTAGGAATATTTTTGAATATTCTACTGTGGGTAAATCAATTACTGCAATTGGAGGAAAGATTAAAACAAATAAAACATTCCGTCAAATTTTAGGATACACCGATGAAGAGTTTTTAGATATCAATTGGCAGGATATCACTTACCCTGATGATATAGAAAAAGATAAAGAATATATCCGATCCATAATCTCCGGAGAATATGTATCAAGACGCTGGGAGAAGCGCTACCTTCACAAGGACGGTCATCTTATTTGGGTGGATTTAAGTACAGTTTTGCAAATGGATTTTGAACAGAATCCGCTTTATTTTATTACGACGATTCAGGATATCACTGACCGTAAATTGGCAGAAAATGCCATCATGGAAAAATCAAAGGAACTGGAACGATTTAATAACCTCATGGTAGGCAGGGAGATGAAAATGATTGACCTTAAAAGGGAAGTGAACGAATTATCTTTAAGGCTCGGTGAAAAGGAGAAATACCGGATTGTTGAATAGGAGAAGGTAAAAAAATACCCATCAATTATGAGATTCCATCAGATAACACCCATCACCCGGAAACGATTGTCCATAACGCTTGCTGTGACTGTTATCGCTGCTGCATCGCGTGTCTGGCCATTATATTCTCTGGGAACAACCATGATGTGGCTCACATTTTACCCGGCTGTGATGGTGATTTCGATCTACGGCGGACTTTGGTCGGGATTGTTGGCCACATTTTTAGCATGTCTGACTGTCACCTCATTTTGGCCATTGCTTGTACCACTTCCATTTATTAAAAATCCATCGGATTGGCTCGGATTGATGGTATTTGTGTTGACCGGAGTAATGATTTCAAGCGTATCGGAAGCCATGCGTCTTGCAAACAGTAGGGCCATTGAATTGCAGATTAACGCCCAGAATGCAAACCAGGCCAAGAGTACCTTCCTGGCCAACATGAGCCACGAATTGCGCACTCCCCTTAATGCAATTTTGGGCTATTCTCAAATGATGCAGGATGATTCATCAGTATCCGCCGGACACCGCGAATATCTGAAAATTATTAACCGAAGTGGTGAGCATCTTTTGGCATTGATCAACGAAGTACTTGAAATCGCAAAGATTGAATCCAAACGTGTGGTTCTGGAACCAGCCAATTTTAATCTTCATCAATTGATTTTGGATTTAAAACAGATGTTCGAGGTTAAAGCAATCAACCAGGGATTGATGCTTATCGTGGAGGAGACTAAAGATTTGCCAAGGTATATAATAACAGATGAAACCAAATTACGGATCATACTTATTAACCTGATCGGGAATGCGATAAAATTTACGCAAAGTGGAAAAGTAATTGTCAGGTTTTCAGTTCAAACAGATTCTCCAGACAATGAATTTCTGATGATTGAAGTGGCCGATACCGGATCAGGCGTGGCAGATAATGAGAAAGAAAAGCTGTTCAAATATTTTGTACAAACGGAAAGCGGAAAACTAAGCAAGAGTGGCACCGGACTTGGTCTGGCCATTAGTCAGGAATACGCGAAGATCTTGGGTGGTCAAATTACAATCACCAGCAAATTGGGAGTAGGCAGCACTTTTACAGTAAAAATTAAAATAGAAGAGGGCAGAGAGGAAGATGTCTTCGTAAAATTATTTCAGCGTCCTGTCATTGGTTTAGGTCCAGGTCAAGCTATTCCGCGGGTTCTTGTAGCAGAAGACCAGGAAGAAAACAGGAATCTGCTTGTCAGGTTATTGGAATTAATCGGGTTAGAAGTACGAGTGGCGGTTAATGGCAGCGAAGCCGTTAAAATTGCTGAAAAATGGCAGCCAAATTTTATATGGATGGATATCCGGATGCCGGTTATGGACGGACTTGAGGCAACCCGCCTCATAAAAGCGACCGAATACGGAAAGCGCATTAAAATTGTCGCGCTATCGGCCCATGTCTTGGGTGAAGAAAGAAATGAGATTTTTGATGCCGGATACGATGATTTTGTTGGCAAACCATTCAGAAGAAGTGAGATTTTCGAAACCATGCACAAACATATTGGCATTGAATATGTTTACAGTGAAGATGAAGAGGAAAATGAAACACTGCCTGAAAATTTCAGCGGTTCCTTAGATATGAGGAAGCTTGATGAGGCATTTATTTCAGAATTGACGTTAGCAGCAGTGAACACCGATGCTACCAAAATTGAAGAACTTGCAGACAGACTTCGTCTTCAGGAACCGGGAATGGCTGATTTTTTAAGCCATTGCGCCAATAATTTTGATTACGAGACCTTAAAAAAAGCCTTGAATAACCTAAATAGTTGAAACTCGTGAAAACTGAAACCAATCATG
>JANYJT010000230.1 GCA_025358395.1 Bacteroidia bacterium | reverse complement strand
AGGGTGGGCCCAGTAGGGCATGATCCTACGACCCCCTGATTATGAGTCAGATGCTCTAACCAACTGAGCTATGGGCCCGAAATTAGGGAAAACCTAATTTGGAGGTGCAATTTTAATCATTTAAGCCGTATTTTTCAAATGTTTTGCGGAATTAAATTTTGGGAATCACTTTCAGCAGCAGATTCACAACATTGTGCACGTTTTTGCCGAAAACAGCAATGATCTCTTCCCAGGATACCGGCGTCTCCTCTTCCTTCCAACTGTCGTAATCAGTGGCCATGGCAATAGCCGCATAGGGTATTCCCAACTCATTGGCCAGAATGCACTCGGGTGCCGTACTCATATTGATCAAATCCCCACCCCAGCCACGAAACATCCTCGATTCAGCCCTGGTGGAGAAACGCGGTCCCTCAATCGTGATGATGCATCCCCCATCGTGGATAGGAAGATTCAACTCGTTGGCAGACTCAAGAAGCAGCTTCCGCAGCGAATGGTCAAACGGATCAGCCATCGGCGTGTGCTTCATTTCATGGGGCTGAAACGCCTCAAAAAAAGTGGTAGATCGGTGCTTCGTGAAATCGATGAACTGATCAGGCAATACCAGCTCTCCCCTGCCGATCTGCTCCCGCAGACTGCCGCATGCCGTGGTGGCCAGAATATGGGTGCATCCCAACTCCCGGATGGCATAAAGATTGGCCCTGTTGTTCACCTGAGAAGGTGGAATGGTGTGCTCCCTGCCATGGCGGGATATCAGTACCACCTCCACTCCGGAAATCGTTCCGCAAAGCAAGTCAGAGCTCGGAGCGCCATAAGGGTTCTCTACAACCAACTTCTCCCGGTTCTGCAGAAGATCGGGATTCTCGAGCCCGGACCCGCCGATGATGGCAATTTTTTTCATTTTTTGATCCTGAATTTTTGAAAGTTTGTTACAAATTGGATAACAAGTGCGAAGGAAAAGTTTGCTTTGCGAATTTGGGCAAATTATTTTGTATCTCCCAAATCACAGTTAACTTTATCCTGAATTTAAGTCGCCCGACTAATTAACCAAAGAACTATTTGCTATGAAGAAAATAACCTTCCTGTTTTTGGCTTTCCTGGTAAGTATTGCCTTAACTGCCCAAAAAAATACACTGGTCAATCCGCCTGATTATCAGATTTTCAAAGACAACGTTGATAAACTCATCCCTGCCATTCCTATCACCAACAAGGGTATCAGAAATGAGCCCGGGGTCTCGGAAAAATTAGAGATACAGTCGTTTCAGAAAACTGCCGAAAACAACGATATCACCGTTGATGTGCAGGTGACGAAATATACCGGCAATCCGCTGAATGCGAACCCTTTCGCGGCATTTACGAAGACAGCACGTACCCTGGATGAAAAATTATCCCTTTCCGGGATGGCCTTCATCCAATTCGAAGGTGATGCGAAGGATGATATCACCAGGAATGAAAAGAACAGAATATTCTCGCAAGTTAACATTGATCCTGAGGAGGAGACCGATTTCAGGGTAAAAAAGGGCGGTGAAAAGATGAAAAAAAAGGAGTTCGGCATGAATGTGGATGCCATGTTCAATTATGTCAACTCCCTTCTGAAAGGCAGTTTTCACGATGCAGAAGCCAAGTGGGATAAGGGCAAACAGTTCAACCATTTTTACTTTGCTGCAGCAGGCAATGTTGTGGTTAAAGTACAAGTATACGCCTACAAAACTGATCCGAAGAATGCCCCGGATGCCCGTGCCATCGCGGAAAGCATCCTGGCTAAACTGCCGAGGGACAAGCCCATTCCGATTGAGTCAAATATGGTCGTTTATCCCACAACAAATTTCAATGGGGATGCCTTTGAGGTTGGTTTAATTCCGGCCTCACCACTTCTTCCTGCCAAAATCATTCTAAAAACCGGGAAGCCCAATGTCAGTGTCAATTTTGCCCTGATGGTGAACGGAACCGGTGAACTCAGAGCCAACAACCTCACCGGGAAGTTCCTTGACGTCATGACTGATGCCAAAGGAGATGCCACGGTCTGGTACCATTATACGGATACAAAACCCCTGACCGCTCCGGTACGGGTCCAAATCGTTGCCGAGGCAGAGGGGAAGAGCCGAAAAGCATACGTGGACGTGGGACTGGGACTAACTTTCGACCACTTGTCGGCCATACCGGAACAAGTGTACAAATATTCGCAGTCCAGACCTTACGCCTTTGCTCTTACAGTAAAAAGCACCTTCTTTCCAAAACTTAACTTAATTGATTTCCTGAACAGAGCCCATGACAGCAAAATATGGGGGACCAAAATGGTGGCAGTGGAATTGAAGTCCAACTGGGTTAACCGACCCGAGGGTGCCCCGGATGATCTGGCTTTTAGCGGTACCACAAAAATAAGTTCAACCAAGCTGAGCAACAGCTCGAACGTATTGGTGGCTAATCACCAGCCCTGGCAATATTACACCAACATAAGCTATCCAGCCTGCGTTCTCAACAGCGAAGGCACGCACATCTACCAGATTTCAGGAAACCCTTGTGTCATTGACAATAATTCGGAGGAAAAGTCAATAATAGGAAGTGTGTATGAAGCGCCATTCAAACCTGATGCAATTTTGCCCCTTTCGGTAGAATATCCCAAGAGTTGGTACAACAGCGTTGCATGCTCGCTGGCTTCAGTAAATACTGACAATGAGTGGTTTATACTTGAAGCAGTTAAACTGATTCCTACTTATGGAATGATAGCGGATGTATCTACCACCGCATCCTCATTCTTATGCGGCCTCTCGAATGGCGATTACCAGAAGAGCATCATCGACCTGGCTGCATGGGTCGGCGGACAGTACATCGACAACCTGATGGAGGCGGCTACCTTCAACAAACTGTCGAAAAGCAGTCAGGACGCAGTTTTGGCAGCCAAGACCACCTACTTTGGACTGGATCAGTACAAGAAGAAGGGTGAGCTGGAACAGATCCGGGAAAAGCAGAAAAAGTGAAAGTACAAAGATCAAAAAAGGCCCTTTCGGGGCCTTTTTTGATCTGCTATTCTTTGCTGAATGCGGCATCGAATGCCAATGAACTCGGCGAGAAATCGATCCTTTTCACAAAGGCGCACGACTCGGCGGCACCCATTTCGCGGTCCATGCCGCTGTCTTCCCATTCGACGGAAAGAGGTCCGTTGTAGCTGATGTCGTTTAGGGCACGGATGATGTTCTCGAAGTTGATCCGCCCGCGGCCGACACTCCTGAAATTCCAGTATCTGCGGCTGTCGCCAAAATCCAGATGACCGCCAAAAACACCCGAAGTACCCGGATACTCATTCCACGAAACATCCTTCATGTGCACATGGAATATTCTTTCGGCAAAAACATAGATGAATTTGGTGTAATCCACTCCCTGGTACCCAAAATGACTCGGATCAAAATTAAATCCGAAGGCAGGATGGTTGTTGACTGCAGCGACCGCCCTGCGGGCTGTCTCGATATCGAAGGCGATCTCGGTAGGGTGCACTTCCAGGGCATATCTTACGCCCATCTTCTGGTAAGCATCCAGAATTGGAGTCCAGCGCCTGGCAAAGTCATCGAAGCCGGCCTGGATCATCTCCTGAGAAACGGCAGGGAAAGAGTAGTTCAGATGCCAGATGGAGCTTCCGGTGAAACCGTTGACAACTTTCAAGCCAAGCATTTTGGCAACTTCTCCGGTCTTGATGATGTTCGCGGCAGCCCTTTGGCGGATACCTTCGGGATTTCCATCTCCCCAGATCTCGTCTGAAAGCATTCCCCGGTGGCGGATATCGGCGTTATCACAGACGGCCTGACCTACGAGGTGCGTAGAGATGGCGAAGAGTTTCAGATTGTATTTTTTCAGCAAGGCCAGTTTGGCATCGCAATAGGCCTGATCTGCCTTGTCGACTTCGATATGGTCACCCCAGCAGGCAAGTTCGAGTCCGTCGTAACCAAAGGCCACGGCCTTTTTGCAAACTTCCTCAAGGGTCAAATCGGCCCACTGGCCGGTAAATAGCGTAACGGGTCTTTTCATGGTTGATATAATTTATAGATAGTTCGATTATTGAAAAAGTACTTAGAATACTTAGAGTACTTCAAGTACTTAGAGTGATAAAAAGCATTTCGTCGTATGGTTCATATCTAAGGAGTCCCTAACTTTAAGTACTCCAAACTCTAAGTACTCTAAGTACTTCTTAAAACTTCACCCATTTCTTCGTGTCATCATATCCGGCCTTCACCACCGCATCGATAAACATCATCCCGCGGATTCCATCTTCGACGCCCGGGAAATCGAGCCACTCGGGCTTGGGCTGCTGTTTGTTCATCTTAGCCCTGACGGTGAGGGAGAAGTTGCGGTAGATGTTGGCAAAAGCCTCCAGGTAACCTTCGGGGTGGCCTCCGGGGGTGCGGGTGTTGTGTTTGGCGATATCGCTCATGTAACCGTTGCCGACACGAACGATCTCTGCTGGCCTGTCGCCCCATTTAACCAGAAGCGTATTGGGTTCATGCTGCAGCCATTCCAATCCGCCCTTGTCGCCGTAAACCCTAAGTCTAATGGCATTTTCTTCGCCGGCAGCAATCTGGGTAGCCATCAACACACCTTTTGCCCCATTTTCGAAACGGATCAGGGCAGCGCCGTCATCGTCCAGAAGCCGTCCGGGTACGAAGACATTCAGCTCAGCGCAAAGCTCAACAGTTTTCAGTCCGGTAACATATTCCGCAAGATGATGGGCATGCGTACCAATATCTCCCATGGCGCCGGCTTTGCCTGACCTTTTCGGGTCTGTGCGCCAGGAAGCCTGAGCATTCCCCGTATCTTCCAGCTTGGATGATAGCCATCCCTGGGGATACTCGACAAATATCTTTCTGATTTTGCCGAAATCACCGCGGCGAACGCGTTCGCGGGCCTCCTTGACGGCTGGATAACCCGAATAAGTATGGGTGAGTGCCAGGATGAGTCCAGTTTCCTGAAGCTTGGCCTTTAAAGCAAGGGCTTCGTCCAGTGTGAAGGTGATGGGCTTGTCTACCACAACGTTGAATCCGCCTTCAAGTGCCATCATGGCGGGTTCGAAATGGGCGAAATTTGGGGTGACGATGGTCACAAAATCCATCCGCTCGCCTTCAGGAAGCAGTTTCTCCTTTTCAAACATCTCGCGGTAGGTACTGTAAATTCTGCTTTCCGGCAGATAGTAGGAAAGTCCCGAACTGAGCGAAATAGCGGGGTCGATGCTGAAACATCCGCATACAAGTTCAATTTGGTTGTCCATTAAAGCGGCCAAGCGGTGGATAGCCCCAATAAAAGCATCACTGCCTCCGCCGACCATTCCCATGCGTAATTTTCTATTCATGATTTTAGATTTGATATTAAAGTTTGGGAATAAAGTTAGGAAAAAAGTGACTAAAGTGAGCTAAAGTGAACTAAAGTGACTAAAGTTTAGTGAAGATAAATTTTGTTGATAAATTTTGGAATTTGATGGCAGTAAGTGGTGTTCTTGCTTAAAATGGTTTTATATTTTTGGTGGATTTTCAGCGTTTCCAAAAATGCTTCTGACGAAACCGGACAATCAACTGATGGCTTAACGAATTTGCTATTTCTTAATGAAGAGAACAAAGCTCATTGTATCGATTTTAATTGTCACCTTTTGTCTGTGGGTGTTGGTTGGTATAGTCATTTGGGTAAAAATCAAAATAACCAACTGGAATAGACTGAGTGAAATTGAAGAAGTTAATGCCGCGAGCTACAGGACTTTCAGCAAATTTATCGACGATATTGAGGAAAAAACAGATTGGAGTGTAGAGATCATCAGCGGACTGAGAACCAAAGAAAGGCAGAAAGAGCTTCTGCAGGAAAACTCAAAAAATGCCTCCGCGAACAAAAGTCGTCATGTACTGGGAAGAGCCATTGACATCAATTTGTTCCAAAAGAACTGGCTTTGGAGGATCCGGCTGAAAAAATTCAACTCAAAGAAAGACTGGCGCAATACCGGAGTGGTAAAAATCTCTGAGAAATACGGATTGCTTTGGGGCGGAAGCTACCGAAACTACCATGATCCGGTACACTTTGAGATAAAATAAGGATAAAGGCTAAAGGTTAAGGGCTAAAGTAGGGACTCCCGACTTAGTATAAAAAGAAGGACGCACCCATTCCGATTGGTGCGTCCTCCCTTTAGCCTTTAGCCTTTAACCTTTAGCCTTTATCCTTTCTTCTCCTCCTTCGGTTTCCCGGGTACAGGAACGGTATATGCTTTGAGGTCATATGCTCCCAATTCCAGTTTTGCCGGCATAAGGCTGACAGCAGAGTTGAATAGGTCATCATACTTCACTTCACCACCGGTGTAGGCAGATTCGCGGCCCATGATGGCTGTCAGACAGGAAATGGCTGTTTCGACGGCCTGGTTAAGCGGTTTGTTGGCACGGATATGGTTGATGAAATCCACATGCTCGAGGGTATAAGGATCGGTTTGTTTGTGCTCCACCTTCTCCTTCTCACCATCCGTTTTCCAGACTACGTTACCGGCCAGGTCTTTTATTTCGTGGTTACCACCCGCACCGGCGCTTGTCCATGAACCTCTTGTACCCTGGATAAACTCAGAAACGTTGTTCTTGCAACCATCGATCTGACGGCACATGCTGTGCAGACGAACTCCGCCTTCATATTCATAATCAACACTGAACATATCATATTGGTCGCCTGTCAGTCTTCTCTGGCGGGCACCAAAACCAACGCATTTAACAGGTTTTTTACCGGTAAACCAGTTGAAAACATCCAGGTTGTGAACGTGTTGCTCAACAATATGGTCGCCCGAAAGCCATTTCCAGTTAACCCAGTCGCGGACCATCAATTCCATGTCGCTCCAACCGTTTTCACGGTTTCTGTACCAAAGCATGGATTGGTTCCAGTACACTGTACCGGAGACGATTTCACCTATCATGCCTGCCTGAATCTGTTTGAACGACTCAACATATTTGCGCTGGTGGTGACGCTGGGTGCCTGTGACAACTACCAAGCCCTGAGATTCGGCTTTTTTGGCTGTGGCCATGATGGAGCGTGCTCCCGGTCCGTCAACACAAAGTGGTTTTTCCAAAAATACGTGTTTACCTGCTTCTACTGCAGCTTCGAAATGAGCCGGACGAAATGCAGGAGGTGTTGCAATGATAACGAGGTCGATATCTGCTGCCAGGACTTGTTTGTAGTTGTCGAAACCGGTGAAACATTTGGCATCGGGTACTTCAACTTTGAATTTATCTTTCAGCATCTTGCGGCAACCGTCGATGCGATCCTGGAAAAGGTCACCCAATGCGACAATTTGAATATTTGGTCCTGCGTTAAGGAAATTGGCGGCGGCACCCGTACCTCTGCCTCCACATCCGATCACTCCCGCACGTAGGGGCTTGCCATCATTTGCATAATCTGCAAGTTCAGGAATATAAGCATTGGCCAGACTGGCCAAAGGTACAAGAGCCGGAGTTTTATCGCCTCCGCTGCAGGAGGAAAGAATGGTCCCTGCTCCCAATGTACTTGCCGCACCGACAACAGCGGCACTCTTGAAAAAATCTCTTCTGTTTACTGAATTTTTGCTCATAATGTTGGTTTGTTATTTTGTTGAAGTGAAAATCTTTATAAAGATATAAAATTAGTTATGAGTTATAAGATATGAGTTATGAGAGAAGTGCACATTTTCACATTTTTAAAATTCATCGTTATCCTTTACGCACATGGATCGATTCGCATTTCCATTCACTGTTCACTTTTCACTATTCGTTGTTCACAATCTGTCTTCGTTGTTAACAATTTCTCTTGGTTTAACCACTCGCCCCCTCTCCCCGTCGCCCAGTCGCCCCGTCTTTCTTCTCCCCGTCTCCTAGTCCTTCTTTACTGAATCCGCTTCACATACCACCCTGAACCCAATTCCCTTGATATCGGAGTACCACCAGATGCTCTTGGGCTGTTGAGGGTCGGTTTTCAGCCAGTTGACAGTTTGCGTAAACTCGCGGGCCGCAGAACGCACGGCTGCCGCATCGGAGTTGTAACTGCCGCCTCTGACGACATGCTCTTCGCCGGTTTCAGGTCCTTTGGGGTCAGTTACGGTGCTTCCTGATGATTTGTAAGCATCCGGACTATACCAGTCAGAGCAATATTCAGCCACATTACCGGCCATATTTTTCAGTCCGAAAGGATTGGCTTTTACGAACGAGGGTTCCTGGGTTTTCGAGGACGAATTTAGCTGATAGACCACAAAAGTGTTTATCCCGGTTGTGTCGACACCGAATATCTTGTTGCGCAATCCCTTGGCAACAAATCTTTTCGGATCTCCCTTGAAGAAATAGGGGGTCTCGCTTCCGCCGCGGCAGGCATATTCCCATTCGGCTTCAGTCGGTAGACGGTATTTCTTTCCGGTGACCTTTGACAGCCATTGGCAATATGTTTTTGCGGCATAGTGTGTCATGGTGATGGCCGGACGTGAGCCGCCTCCCCATCCCTGATCAGGAATGCCGAACGGAGGCGTTGGTCCGCTGATGGCATCCGGATTTGATGCATTTTTTTCCATGACTATCGTCGGATCGATCCGGCCCTCCGACATGGTCGAAGCATAAAAAGCCCAGTATTCGTCCCACGTCACCTCAATTTCACTCATGAAGAAGGAAGAGACAGTAACCTGACGTACAGGGCCTTCATCTTTGTTTCTAAATGATTCCGACTCCTCGCTGCCCATTTTGAAAGATCCTCCTTTGACCGGAACCATGTTGAAAGAAATGGCTGTATTTGGAACCTGCTCCCTGAATTTCGAAAAAGAAGTAATGGCTGTTGGGGCAGTGAACAACTCTTTGGAGGTAGCGGCAACAGGTAAACCCTGCATCTTCTGATGCTTATAATTGGGGTTAAAGTGCCCCACGTAGAGGTGGCAGTTGATGCATTGCAGTTTCAGCTTTTCTGCATTGTTCTCATAATAAAGGTGGGCTGTTCCGCCTTCGGCTGAAAGTCCTTTGGAGAAGAGCGTCTGGTGACATTTCAAACAAGACTCATTGTACACGATTTTTGAAGCATGTTCCAACTCTCTTTTTGCCTCCCAGTTGAAAGAGGCGCTATCCTTAAAATAAAATCCGTAAAGATCAGATAATCCGGTTTTAGCCTTCACCGTCAGGTATTTAAAGCTCCCTTTCGGGGGAAGGTGGCACTCCACACAATGTATTTTGACTCCGCTGTTGTTGTAGAAATGGGTCGACTTTTTCCAGGAATCCTCGGCATGCGGATGGATGTGACAAGAGGCACAATATTGATCCGTATTGGTATAGGTGAGTGCCTTTTCAGCCCCCCAGATGAGAAATATGCCAATGATCAATCCAACAAGAAAAATCAGCCCGATTAGTTTTCTCTTCCTATTTCTCGACATTTTTGATAGTTGTATGGTTGCAAATTCAGCGAAATCCGCCCTTAAAAACAGCCAAAACTAAGAAATAAATACGGCAAAAGGAGTCGGGCGAGGCCTATTTAGAACCATTATTAACTTGGTAATATCAAGGTTTATAAGCAATCAGGGCAAGTTGAGGTGGCTTCTGGAAACCATGAGTTTTTATTTTCTCTTTAAGGGCCCAGCTGCGTGATTCAAAAAAATTTTTCTGTGGCAATTCTCCGGCCAATTCGACCATCTCGTCAATTTGATGGGTAAACTGCCACACCTTCTCTTTCGAATTCAGCATAGGAGGTTCATTGATGGAGATGAAAATTTTTTCTGCCTCAACATGTGCCTCCTGTAACAAAGCAAATAGCTCCGCTCTGTTGTAATTGTGCCTGTGGTAACCACCTTTGGCGGTGTCAATATCCGCCTTGAGCGTGTGAAATTCATAGTGGGCTTCCTGGGCAGGATTGAGCGAGTCGCAGATGGTCTCATTGATCAGCAACCGGCCACCGGAAACCAGAACCCTCATCATAGCCTGAATCGCCTTAACGGGTTGCTCGAAATGGTGCAGTGCATTTGAAACGGTTACAAAATCGAAATAACTCTCTTCGAAAGGAAGTTTGCGCACATTGCCAAGTACGAGGTCCACTTTGTATGGAAAAAGCTTGTTTTTTGCAACGGCCAGGCTCTCCTTGCCCGGTTCCAATCCGGTGGCAGAGTCGAACGAGGCCACAGATTCGAGCAGAAACCGGAGGAAATCCCCTTCGCCAGTTGCTACATCAAGCAAATGGCCCACACAGGCATTCTCCAGATAGGATCTCAGTTCGGAAAGCTGATACATGCAATTAGGATTAAAAACGATGGATTACTTCACCTCGTAACCGGCTGTTCCGATATTGTTTCCATCCACGAAGATATCAATCGTGTATTGCCCGGCGACCAGGGCAGGTGATCCGGCATTGTCCCAATAAATGCTGACAGGTAAGTCAATACCTTCATATTCGACCTCCCTTGTTGCGGAATACGGAATCTTCAGTCCTTCAAATTTAAACAGGTCATTGTCTGATTTGGTCAGCAGGAGCTGATCCGGACGCTGGATACGAACATATATATTTTTAGCACCTCTCCGGGCAGTAAGATTTTTGCCGAGGGTAAAGTCAACCTTGATGGTCTCAACCTTTGAAGCTCTACTTTGTTCTTTCCCCTTCTTATTGATACCGGTAACCTTGATATTTGATGCTTCCAAAGTCGCAGCAAGTGTAACCGTCTGTTCCAACTTTTTCTTTTCCTGCTCCAGGCTTTGGTTTTGGGTTTTCACCTCGGTAACCTCTTGCTTAACCGTGGAGTTTTCGGCCATCAGGCGTTGGTTTTTTTGGTTAAGACTATCAATCTGAATGACATAATCACGCATGATTTTCCTTAGGGTAGTCATCTCTTCCCTATACTTCGAAATTTGTCTGAAACTGGTACTCTTCACCTGCTCGATTTCGGTGAGTAGATCTTTGACTTTGTTCTGAGCTCCTTCGAACTGAACATTGAGGTTGGTATTTTTGCGTTTCAGGGAGTCATATCCTAAAACCATGTTGTTCAACTCAGATTCAATGGCCGCTTTTTCCAGTTTCATCTGAGCTGTTACCTGAGCATGTTCACTCCGCTGCATAAAAAGCATGACGACAACGGCTATCAACAATACGGCCAGAATGATAACCACTGCATTTTTCCTTGGATCGGATTGGTTTTGGGGTCTTTCCTGAGTTAACATAAGTGCTGCTCTTTTTGTTATAATCTACAATATTAGAATATTTTTGCCCTCTTTCAAAAAGTTTCATGCAGGAAACATCAAATGTAACATGCATAAGCCGAAATCGTAAAAAAGAGTGAACTAAAGTGACTAGAGTGAACTAAAGTGACTAAAGTTAGGGACTCCATATAAACCACGCCGGCGGCTTAAGTACTTTAGTTCACTTTAGTCACTTTAGTTCACTCTAGTTACTCCTCATGAACCTGAAAGATATCCGCAGAAATTATTCCATGGCGACTCTCAGTGAAAAGTCGCTTCGGGAGCCTTTTCCTCTTTTTGAACAGTGGATGGAAGAGGCCATTGAAGGCAAGGTAAGCGAGCCCAATGCTATGATGCTAAGTACGGTATCGGAAGATCACAAGCCCTCGTCGAGAATCGTTTTGCTCAAGCTCTTCTCGAGAGAGGGATTTCATTTTTTCACAAATTATAGCAGCAGAAAAGGCAAAGAAATTAAGGCAAACAGTCAGGTAGCCCTCTTGTTTTTTTGGCCGGAGCTAGAGCGCGAGGTTCGTATCGAAGGCGTTGCGAGTCAATCGCCGGCCGAAATTTCTGACCGGTATTTTAGCGAAAGACCCTACGAAAGCCAGATAAGTGCAATTATTTCTCCGCAAAGTGAACCTGTCAAGGGTCGCGAAGTGCTCGAACAACTTTGGCTAAGGAAGGAGATTTCTGCCAGGGGAGAAAGACTCGAACGACCTGCCGGATGGGGAGGATATTTCGTTCAGCCCGAGCGGATCGAGTTCTAGCAGAGGCGTCCCAACCGGTTGCATGACCGCATACTCTTTGTCAGAGAGGGCAAGGAATGGGTAGTTTCGCGACTCGCTCCGTAAAGAAAAAATTACTTCGTAATTTTTTCTTTACCCTTTCCGGGTGTTTCTGTAGGGTCGAAGTTCCCTGCTTTTGGCGTTGAAGGTGAACGGGCTCTTTTTTCTTCGTGGTTTTTTCTCGTGAAAGGCACCTTTGAACCCTGTATCATCCAATTTTTTCTGACGATCCATCTCCCTGGCAATTTCCTGCATCTCACTTCTGCTGGATTCAACCAGTTCGACCTTTTCAGGAATTGGCAACTCTGTCAGCTCCATCCTGATCAGCTTTTCGATGTTAATGAGGTGGAACTCCTCGTCGGGCTTCAGAAAGGAGATGGCTACACCATCGTGGTTGGCCCTGGCTGTTCGTCCGATCCTGTGGACATAATCCTCATAATTGGTAGGCAGATCAAAATTGATAACATGACTGATCATGGAAACATCAATGCCACGGGCTGAGACATCCGTCGAAATAAGTACCCGGACTGTTCCCTCTTTGAATGATTGAATGGCATTGATCCTGGTATTCTGAGCCTTGTTGGAATGCAGTACCCGCACTTCGCCCTCCGTTTTGCGGTCGAGCACTTTAAAGACAAGTTCGGCATTCTCTTTGGTGGCACAAAAAATGATCACTCTTTTATAGGTTTCGGTATCCGTTAGCAGGAAGTTGATCAGGTTCAGCTTGCTCCTGAAGTTGGGCAGACGGTAGTAATATTGCTCCACCTTATCCACGGTAGTGGCTGATGGTGCCACCTCTACCCTGGCGGGGAAAGTCAGAAATTCGTTGCTGATCAGTTCCACTTTGTCGGAGAATGTGGCGGAGAAAAGCAGGTTCTGTCTTTTGGGCGGGATCACCTCAAAAAGTTGGTTCAACTGTGGCATAAAACCCATGTCGAGCATGCGGTCTGCTTCGTCGATGACCAGTGTCTTTATTTTTTTAAACCTGAGGGCGCCGACCGTGTAAAGATCCCACAACCGGCCGGGTGTAGCGACAACAATGTCGACGCCGTCTTTCACGAGGTCGGCATGTTTGGTCCAGCCGATGCCGCCAAAGACAGCTGCCGACCGGATGTTCGTATATTTTGTCAGTTCTTCGATGTCTTCGCCTACCTGGATGGCAAGCTCCCTGGTAGGCACCAGGATGAGCGCACGCGGATCCACGCCTTCGGCTTTTACCAGTTTCATCAGGATAGGAATCAGATAGGCAGCCGTTTTACCGGTTCCGGTCTGAGCGATGCCAAGGATATCCTGACCTGATTTAATGACCGGAATAGCCAGCTCCTGTACGGGAGTCGGCTCATGAAAACCAATTTCATCCAATGCCTTCATGACCGACTTTCCGATCCCAAAATTCTCAAAAGTTGTGCTCATTTATCGATGCTAAATTACCAACAGCTAACAGCTAAAAGCTTTTAGCTGTTAGCCGTTGTTGCTATTAGCTTGCAAAGTAACAACATTTTAGGCCAACTTAAACACTTTCCCGGGGAGGCACTTCACAATACCCGAAAATTCGAGCGCCAGCAACATGGGAGATACCTTGTTCATAGGCAATTCGGTTTGCAAACAAATCAGATCGATGGCAGATGCGCCTTCAGCCCGGAGCAGGTCCACTACTTTTTGTTCATCCGGCAATAAATCGGAGAATAGCCGCGGCTGACAACCATCAGCAGCAGCGAAACCGGGTTGCCAGTTCATGCAATATTCCAAATCGCCGATATTCTCGAGCAATCCGGCACGATTGCTTTTTATCAAAAAATGGCATCCTTCCGCGTAGATCTCGCCTACCCTACCGGGGAATGCGAATAAATCGCGGTTGTAGGAAATGGCGAGCTCGGCGGTAAGCAATGCGCCGCCCTTTTTTGCAGATTCGACCACGATTACCGCGTCAGACAGTCCGGCAATGATGCGGTTTCGCCGCAGGAAATTTTTACGGTCGATCACCGAATTGCTCATAAAATCACTTACCATCCCTCCGTTTTTTTCGCACATCTCCTGTGCAATTGTCTTGTGGAGGGATGGATAAACCGTCTCCAGCCCATGGGCCAGCACGCAAACCGTTGGCAAATTATTGTGCAACGCGGCTCGATGCGCCTGGATGTCAATGCCATAAGCCAGTCCGCTGATGATTTGAATTTCATAGCCACGCTCGGCAATGGAAACCATGAAGTTGTCAACGAGCTCCCTGCCATAGGGAGTGGCATTTCTTGTTCCGACGATGCTGATGACTTTGGGGCAGTTTAAATTCGCGGTCCCTTTCGAGAATAGCAGGATGGGAGCGTCCACGCAGTTCCTCAGCCGTTGCGGATAACTTTCGTCCAGATAGAAATGTGCCGTGATGTTGTTTCTGCTGATAAACTCCACCTCTTTGGCAGCCCGTGGCAATACTTTGGCTTGAAGGATATTTTTTGCAAGTACGGTACCGACACCGGGGATGGTCCGCAGTATTTTTTCCTTCTCATTAAATACCTGTCTGGCACTTCCACAATAAGCGATCAATGATTTAGCCGTGATGCTACCTATGCCCGGAACCAGGGAGATGGCAATTTTGAAGAGTAGATCTTCGGATGGGGAGGAGATGCTGGTCATACCTAAAGTTAACCCAAATCCGGGAGAAAAAGGAATTCTGGGGGAGGGTTTTTTTGACTCGCCGTTCTCTGTTCTGCTTCCAGCGGCGGTGCTTCATTCAGCTTCTGTCTGGCAATCCAACTTTTTCTTTTCTGTTACTTTTTGGCGTCCCAAAAAGTAACCAAAAAAGACTTGACAAAAAGAACTCGCGCCGCCTTCGGCTTTGCTCAAACAGCTTTTTGTCTCAATGGAATGGTTGGTTTACGCTTCGCGCGCCTCATCCAGCAGTCACCTTTAACCCCGTCATTGCGGGCTTGAACCACAATCCATTGATGTACCATCAAGCAGTCCAGCATGACCAGGAGAAAGGACTATTGGACAAAGAAACCTCAGTAATTCAAACTTTGGTGTACTAATTTTTTGGGATTGCAGCAAATGCAGTACCTTTGGATTATGAGAACGTTGCAGGAAATACAAAATACTTTGGATATTCATAAAAGCAGGCTATTTCATGATTATCCAATTAAATCAATGGCGATATTTGGCTCTTACTCGCGCAGGGAACAAAACGATGCCAGTGATTTGGATATTCTTGTTGAATTCTCTGATAAAATTGGAATACGATTTATTGATTTAGCTGACGACCTCGAAGACATTGTTGGATTCAAAGTGGATTTGGTTTCAAAAAAAGGGATTAAGGAAAAGTATTTAAAATCAATTGATTCCGAATTGATATATGTCTAAAAGAGATTCGTTTTTGCCATTGGACGACATGTTGCAATCTGCCGCATTACGGACTTTTCTCCTGCCCAACTAACTGATTTAGAATAGCAATCCATAATCTGGAACAGATCTGATTATATTGACCGGCAGAGTCAGAATGTCAAATTCTGATTCCTAAAGGTGAGATAGAAATCATTTTCGAGATTCAATGTGAGTTTTTTCCTTTTGTCTAGCC
>JANYJT010000172.1 GCA_025358395.1 Bacteroidia bacterium | reverse complement strand
CTCGAAAATATTGACTATCCATCTGATCTTAAAAAAATTAAAGAAAGGGATTTACCAAAAGTATGTGCCGAAATCAGGGAGTTGATCATTCAGGAAGCCTCCTGCAATCCTGGTCATTTTGGTGCAAGCATGGGTGTTGTGGAATTGACTGTTGCCCTCCACTATGTATACAATACGCCATACGATAAACTTATCTGGGACGTCGGCCATCAGGCCTATGGCCATAAAATTTTGACAGGTCGAAGAAAACAATTTCACACCAACCGAAGATACAAAGGCATCAGTGGATTTCCCAACATGTCGGAAAGTGAATACGATGCTTTTGGTGTAGGCCACTCATCTACTTCCATTTCCGCAGCGCTTGGAATCTCTATAGCTGCGGCGCTTAATGGGGAGAAGGATCGTAAGGTAATTGCCGTGATTGGAGATGGTTCCATGACAGGCGGTCTGGCATTTGAAGGGCTTAACAATGCCGGCGGCATCAGCGCTGACCTGCTGGTTATCCTGAACGACAACAATATGTCCATTGATCCCAATGTTGGAGGTATCAGCAGGTATTTTGTCAGGATGCAAACATCACGGGCATACAATAATTTACGATCCGGCGTTTGGCAAATCCTGAAACACTTCAAGGCAGTCGGTAGAAAAATGCAATCTCTGCTGAGGAGGCACCAACATGCGGTAAAATCCATTGTATTTAATGATAGCAACCTTTTTGAAGCACTCGGATTTCGATATTTCGGTCCGGTTGATGGCCATGATGTGGTAGCACTTACCAGGATCTTCTCCGATTTGAGAGATATCCCTGGGCCAAAACTGTTGCATGTCCTCACTAAAAAAGGAAAAGGTTATACTCCCGCCGAGAATGATGCTACCACCTGGCATGCGCCCGGCAAATTTGATGTCGTGACCGGTGAAATTTTCAATGAACCGGATCATTCTCCAAAAGGTTCCAAGTACCAATTTGTTTTTGGCCAAACATTGCTCGAACTTGCAAGAAGGAATACAAATATCATAGGGATAACCCCTGCTATGCCAAGCGGATGCTCCTTAAATATCATGATGGAGGAGATGCCGGAAAGAGCCTTCGATGTTGGGATTGCTGAACCTCATGCAGTGACTTTTGCCGCCGGTTTAGCTGTTTCAGGTAAAATCCCATTTGTCAATATTTACTCCTCTTTTATACAAAGATCCTACGACCAAATCATCCATGATGTAGCACTTCAAAAACTAAATGTTGTGTTTTGTATGGACCGTGGCGGTCTGGTTGGAGCTGACGGGGCCACCCACCATGGGGTTTTTGACTTGTCATTTATGCGGAATATTCCCAACATGACAGTCTCTGCGCCGATGGATGAACTGGAACTTCGAAATTTAATGTATACCGCCCAACTCCCCGGCAAAGGGCCATTCGCAATCAGGTACCCACGGGGAAACGGAGTAATCAATGACTGGGAAAAAGATTTTACAGAGATCTCTGTTGGGAAAGGACGAAAAATGGAAGAGGGTGACAGTGTAGCGATTTTATCTATTGGTCATCCCGGTAATTTTGTATCTGATGCGATAAGAATTCTAGCCTCCGAAAATATCTCCGTTGCGCATTACGATATGCGATTCGTCGTCCCAATTGATAAAGAAATCCTGAAGGAAGTTGCCATTCGTTTTGACCGTATCATCACCGTTGAAGACGGTTTGATAAATGGCGGATTTGGCAGTGCCGTTCTTGAATATTTTGCATCTGAAGGATGGTTAAAATCAATTGTCAGACTTGGTGTGCCTGATCGCTTCGTTGAACAGGGAACCCAACAGGAATTGTATCACGAATGCGGATTTGATGCGGAAGGCATCTGCAAGGCTGTCAGGAATTTGCTAATGTGCTAATGCGAAAATGTGTAGTAATAATTGTTTATCGGAAATAATTATTCAAATTAACCCTACAATTACTCATTTTTCACATTAGCACATTAGCAAATTAGCATATTAGCACATTATATAATTTTTTTTATACCTTTGCCAGGCTTTTTAACGGGGATAATTATGAACCACCTTTCGCAATACGCCCTTCCTTTTTCCGGATTGAGTGAGGGAAAGCATCAATTTGATTTTAATATCAATGATCGCTTCTTTGCTGAGTTTGAAAATTCCGAAGTTGAGAAAGGTGAGTTGGAGATTCTGATAGAACTTGAAAAACGTTCTACTTATCTTAGTTTGTCCTTCACAATCAGCGGGGTAGTTGAATTAGTTTGCGACCGTTGTCTGGAAAATTTTATTTTCCCGGTTAAAAGTAACAGAAAGCTACTGGTCAAATTCAGTGAGAAGCCGGTCGAGGATGAAGCCGAATTGATTTATCTCCATCCTACTGCCTTTGAAGTTGAAATTGCACAGTTTATATACGAATTCGTGATTTTAAGTTTGCC
>JANYJT010000158.1 GCA_025358395.1 Bacteroidia bacterium | reverse complement strand
TTTGTTCACATTTTGCCCGCCAGGACCGCTGCTGCGGGAGGTTTGAAAAATAAATTCTGAGGATAGATCAGGAAAATTTAAAATTTCGTCTGCCATTAGCTTTCTTTTTCAATCTGGATAACTGATTTCGTCTTTTTTATTGATTTAGGTTTGTTAGAATAGTAGTATGCAACTTGTTCGATTGCCTTCCTGATACTGACATTGATCGGATTGTAATCATTGGCCAAACGGTTGTCAATGAAATATATCTGGTAATAGTAATCAGTAACCAATGGAATTTCCATGCCTGAGTTAATACGTTCTTCGGTAATTTTAAACTCCGCAGAATATTCATTTTTCATTTGCGGGCAGGTGTAAACTGCCAGTTTATTGTTTTTCAACTTTACCCCTGAAGAGCCGAAAAGCCTGCAAATCATACCGCGATATTCGTAGTTGGCGCAACCGGCTGTTTTACCCGGAACCTGGCTCTTGGCCAGATTAATGCAATGTTCGGGATTGGTTTCCAAAAGATCCAATGCTGCTTCGTGAAGGTTGTTGGTTACCAGGTACCATGCAAGTGGCAAAAATTCAAGAACATTGGCCTCCAAGCCTTTTTTTAGGCAGCATAGGTTGCAATTTGTCAAACACTTAAGTCCTGAGTGTTTGCCGAACTTTTCAGTTTCTTTATCCAACTTTGAAAAAACCCGTTCAACTTCTCTGATTTTGTCCAGCATATTATAGCCCTAATAAAAGTGTGGCAAATTTAGTTGAAATGTTGATTAATCAGACCAGAATTTTAAAGATAAATCCTGAACCAGAATTGTTTGACTCATTTTCAAGAAAAATGATCATGGTTCAAAAGGAGTAGCTGGATGATTTGAAATGCTTACCCGGGTTTCTACTTTAAAATGGTCACTAACTTTGTATTGCAGGAACATTAAAGCGCCCTTGATACTCATGTCCTGAATTGTAGAATTCAATTTCGGTCGATCAAAAACCGATTGTGCGCCAAAGCTGCTTCCGCCAACGGTAAAACGGTCGTTCAACTGGTAACTGCTTTGATTGAAAACATGACCGAATGGAAATAGCAAATTTGAAAAAGAATCGGTGTAATAATAATTGGAACTGGTCACTTTTGTGTGATCGGTGAACTTTTTAAAATCAAGGCTTTTATTGTAATCGGGGAGAAGTGGCTGATGGAATATGGAGAAATCCAACGAATTAATTTCAACCGGCAGATCGGCTTCCTCAAAAATCAAAGGTCTTTCCATCACTGGTTTCCATTCTTTGATTTCAGCCTGCTTCCCCGAAATGCTATCTAAACTAATTTCCTCCTGTGCTGATGCAAAAAGCGTAGCACAGGAGGAAATGAATATTAAAAAGAACCGTCTCATACGGCAAAGATACGATTATTGAGATTTAAAATAATTTAATGCCCAGACTCACCAGAAAATGTCCGTTTTTGGTACTGAAATCTGGTGCCTGGGTGATGTCACTTCCATATTTTTCCATTCTTGCATCAAGGGTGAGGAATAAAAAATCGACCCCGGCACCATATTGCCAACCAAAGAAATTGTTTTTTAATTCACTTTCAGTAAATAATTGGCCTTTAACGCTTTTGTCAGTCAAAATCGAAAAAACCGGACCTCCCATAATCCGCAAATTAAAATCTTTCTTCTTAATGATTTTTATTCCAAGCAAAGCTGGAACATCGATGGTTTTTAAATTAAACGAACTGGGAGTTGACATGCCAATCTGGCCTATTTCACCACCTTTTGAATTGTAATAAGCTTCAGGTTGAATGTAAATACGTCCAAAATTAATTCTCGCAAAAGCTCCAAACTGATAGTTATTAATAGTTTCAGGCGTATAATCACTCATTGTTGTCGAAATTTTCGAAGTATTTATACCAGCTTTTAACCCAAAGTCAAATACTGTTTGTGCATTGCCTATTAGAGCAAATACTGCTAAAACTAAAATAATTGTAAGTTTTTTCATAACTGTTTTTTTTATTAAACGGTAAATCACCTATTATTATTTTCTGCAATAATGTCTTTTTCGAGGAAATGAACTTTGTGAAATTATATTCTCACAAAGCAAAGGTCTGAACTTTTAGTTAAAATAACATTACACAATTTTCAGGATAACTTACATAATTCCTATTTTTATTGGACTTCGGACACGCAATATATCGGATATAAAATCTGATTACCTATTCCAATTCACCGTAAGTATAGGAAACAAAGGACACTTTTTTGCTGTCGGGGCTCCACGACGGAACGTTGAAAGTTCCCTGGCCACCATAAATATGTGCCATTGCTTTTGGTTCTTTTCCATCGACAGCTTGCATGCGCAACATTACCCGTTGATTGTGCGGATGGTTGGTTGCAGCAACTTCAGGAGGGTAGGAGATGTACATTAGCCATTTACCATCGGGCGAAGGATGTGCAAACCAATTCTGGTAGTTGTCGAAAGTTATTTGTTCCTGATCCGTTCCATCAGGTTTCATTCTCCAGATTTGCATCATACCGGTTCTGGTCGAATTAAAATAAATGTGTTTTCCATCCGAAGAATATTCGGGACCATCGTCTAATCCGGGGGTTTTGGTTAACTGTTTTTCCTGACCGCCCTTTACCGAATTCTGATAAACATCGTAATCACCATTGCGTTCAGCGCAATAAACCAGCAGTTTTCCATCGGGCGACCAACCATGCCAGTAGGATGGACCTTTTTCAGTTACTCTGAATGGTTCACCGCCATTGACCGGAAGTGTGTAAATAATAGAACTGCTTTTTCCGTTTTCTTCAGTATGATTGCTGACTGCCAATAGTTTTCCATCGAATGAAATTCCGTGATCGTTGTTGTTATTGATGGCCATTCCGGTATTGATTAATTCGGGAGTTCCTTTTTTCAAATCAAATTTATAAAGTTTGCCTCCTGAATTGTAAATCAGAAATTTTCCATCGCGCGACCAGTTAGGCGCTTCGATATGGCCTGAAGTCGAATAGATGACTTTTCGGACACCGGTTTCGATGTCGAGAATTTCGAGCCTGCTGGCAGAGGGAGTTTTATATCCATCGAC
>JANYJT010000153.1 GCA_025358395.1 Bacteroidia bacterium | reverse complement strand
AATTCAAAACCGGCAATAACCATCTCTGCTTCCTGAAGGTTGGAAGGAGGTTTCCCCTGATAAAGCCAAAGGTTGATTTTGATGTTTTCGACCGAAAGTGGAGGAATGTTGGGGCCTGAGTAACTCCATTGCTGAATGATGTTTCCTGCCGAAGGTAAAACAGAGGAATGTCCCTGGATGGATGAAAAATCTACCCGGTCCTTTTGCCAATTGAACCAATGAGTTGATTGCGGGTTTCCCAATATAATATTGTATGCTTTTTTATTGCCGGCCAATTGTGAAGGCTGAACAGAAAATTGCGCATTGCTGTTTCCGGCCAGGCCCCATTTCGCAAATTCGATGTCAATTTCTTCCAAATCGCTTTTATAGGAAAAAAGTCCACCGACCACATTCAAGTCCAGTTGATCGATCCTGCTATCGAGGTAAAAAATGTATTTACCATATCCGGGAGAGCCCAACAAGGTCAGTTTAGCACAATACCACTTATTGTTCTTTTGGGTGATTTTCAGGTGAAGTTTGCCATCTGAATCGAACCACACGTTTTCATTTGAATCAGAGAATTGGTTTGGACCCGGACCTACGATTAAATCGTTGGAAGACTCTACCAACCAGGAATAGCCCGAAAACTGCAGAATCCGTTGTCCGTTCACAATGGTATCACTCACAAAAGGCCTTTCTTTTTTGCAGCCCTGTATGATAAACAGGACTGCCAGGAGCATCAGGCATTTATTTAGCAATTTTGTCTTCATTTATCTATGGACAAAAATACTTTTAAAAACTATATTATCTGTCATTGCGGGCTTGACCCGCAATCCAATAATAATGCTCCTTAACCGCCTCACCTCCCCGGTAACGCCAATTGAATCTCCCAAATCTTCCCAATCCGGATTCTCTTTATTCGTAACGCCAACATAAAGAACATTATTGTGCGTGTTGCTCATAAAATAAACAAATGCTGATTTACTCATGATTCGCTCCTTGTTTTATTCTGAATACCCATACTTATGAATATACAGTAAAAAGTGGGTAAATGCGAATTTGCTGATGAGTAGCGTTTAATAATGGGATTGCGGGTCAAGCCCGCAATGACGGAAGGCAGGCACACATTGACAACAAAAAAAGGTCAGACAATTAAGCCTAACCCTTTGATTTTCAATTGTCGGGGTGACAAGATTTGAACTTGCGACCCCCCGCCCCCCAGACGGATACGCTACCAGGCTGCGCTACACCCCGAAATTGATCTGCTTTCCAACAATAAACAGTTAGAGAAAGCGGTTGCAAAAATAGCTTCTGTTTTCCGTTTTCCAAAATAATATCCATAATTAAAAAATAATATTGGTTCGGATAGCCAATTTTGCCATGGTCACTGATTTTCGCTAATTTTGTATAAAATTAAATTCGCATCATGGAACTGTTTAAACCGATGAATACAGAAAATCAGAAAAGCCCATCTTCAAGTGAGTTAAAAGTATCTGAAAAGGTAAAATGCCTGATCATAGGATCCGGTCCGGCCGGCTATACCGCTGCCATTTATGCCTCCAGAGCCAATCTTCAACCGGTGTTGTATGAAGGATTGCAGCCTGGCGGTCAGCTAACTACCACCACCGAAGTCGAGAACTTTCCGGGTTACCCCGAAGGTGTGACCGGTCCGGTGATGATGGAAGACCTGAAAGCCCAGGCTATCCGGTTCGGGACAGACGTTCGCTGGGGACTTGCTACTGCTGCAGAATTTGGGAGCCATGTGCACAAAATTACCATCGATGGAATCAATATCATCGAAGCCGAGACAGTGATCATCGCAACAGGAGCCGAAGCGCAATATCTTGGGTTACCTGATGAGAAAAAATATGCCGGTTCAGGCGTTTCTGCCTGTGCTACCTGCGATGGGTTTTTCTACCGTGGAAAAGATGTAGCCGTCGTTGGCGGGGGAGATACCGCTTGCGAAGAGGCAATTTATCTTGCCGGACTCTGCCGAAAAGTATATCTGGTTGTTCGCCGGGATCAGCTGCGTGCCTCCAAGGTGATGCAGGACAGGGTCTTCAAAACTGCCAACATCGAGATTCTCTGGAAACACCGGACCAAAGGACTCACAGGTCAGATGGTCGTAGAAGGTGCTTTATTTGTAAAAAACAGCGGTGAAGCGAATGAAGAAGAGGTCAATATTCCAATAGACGGATTCTTTCTAGCTATTGGACATGTTCCCAATTCCGGAATTTTCAAACATCAACTCGAAACCGATGAGGTGGGATACATCAAAACTGTAGGCATCAGCTCCATGACAAATATGGACGGTGTCTTTGCCTGCGGCGATGTGATGGATCCCCATTACAGACAAGCAGTTACCGCTGCCGGATCAGGGTGCAAAGCGGCTATGGATGCGGAGCGATATCTCTCCGAAAAGCACCTGAACCTTTGAAAAGTTTATCATGTTTGAAATGTTGCATTTTTTCTCAACTTTTAACTCTCAACTTTTAATTATGAATCACGAAGATCATTCATTCGATACCAGGACCATTCACGTTGGTGAACGTCCTGAATTTCTGGAAGGCAGCAGAAATGAAGTAGTCGCGCCTATCTATCTCTCATCGACTTATGCCCGGAAAGAGGTCAAGAACCCTGGTTTTTTTCAATACTCGCGCAGCCAGAATCCAACCCGCTTTGCTTTGGAACAAAGGTATGCCTCGCTCGAAAATACTGAGTATGGTTTAGGCTTTGCCTCAGGCCTTGCGGCTGAAGCAACGGTTTTGTTTGCCCTGGTGAAACCGGGAGATCATGTGATCGGATTCGACGATCTTTATGGCGGTACCAAAAGATTGTTTCATCAGTGGGAGGAAAATTATGGAGCAAAGGTCTCTTTGGTCGATGCTTCCCAACCTGAAAATATTGAAAAGGCGATCCTTCCGGAAACCAAACTGATCTGGCTGGAATCTCCTTCCAATCCGTTGTTAAAAGTATGCGATATCAAAGCAATCGCGGAGATCGCTCATCGTCATAGATTGCTGGTAGTGGTCGACAACACCTTCCTCTCGCCCTATTTCCAGAAGCCTGCGGATTTGGGTGCAGACATTGTGATACATAGCATCACCAAATATATTGCAGGTCACAGCGATGTAATTGGTGGAGCCATCATGCTAAATGACAAGAAGTTGTATGAGAAACTTAAGTTTTGTCAGAATTCTCTCGGCGTGGTTCCTTCTCCTTTTGACTGTTACATGGTTCTTCGCGGATTGAAAACCTTGTCTTTAAGAATGGAAAAACACCAGTCCAATGCGTTGGCCATTGCCTCTTATCTTGAAAATCACCCCAAAGTCTCAAAAGTTTATTACCCGGGATTGAAAAGTCATCCTCAATATGAAATCGGCTTGCGCCAGGCTTCCGGTTTTGGTGGCATGATCTCTTTCGAAATCAAAGGAGGAGAGAAAGAAGCGGTTGAGTTTCTTGAAAGTCTGGAGCTATTTACCCTTGCCGAAAGTCTTGGTGGCGTTGAATCACTTATTGAACATCCGGCCCTGATGACCCACTCTTCCATTACTGCAAAAGAGCGGGAGCTGGCCGGCATCAAGGATTCGTTGATCAGGGTTTCGATCGGAGTGGAAGACAAAAAGGATTTGATCGCCGATCTGGAACAAGCGTTTTTGAAGATTTGAGGAACTTCTTGAAATTTGTTACTATTTTTATCATATCAAAAATTTTACGTATGAAAAACTTCCTGATTATTGCCTTGCTTTTTGTAACCGTAACCGGATTTGCCCAAAAGAAAGAATCTTTGTTCAATGGCAAAAACCTGAAAGGGTGGACCATCTGGGTAAATGATCCTTCCATTGCTCCGGAGAAATTCTTTTATGTAAAGGATGGTGTGATCGAAACCCCCGGTGTTCCAATGGGATACCTTCGGACAAAAAAGGAGTATTCAAATTTTATGCTGCATGTCGAATGGCGTTACACCGAAAAACCGACTAACAGCGGAGTCTTTCTGCACACAAACGGTCCGGACAAGCTATGGCCGCAGCATTACCAGGCTCAGTTGAAAGTAGGCAGTGCCGGCGATTTTATTGTTAATGCAGTAGGCGAACAAGCAACAGTTGGTGACAGTATTTATATTGGAACTGAAAAAGTTAAGCCAATAGCAGCTAAACTAAATCCTTCCAATGAAAAGAAGAGCGGAGAATGGAATAGCTACGACATTACCTGCAAAGGAAATACTGTTGAGATTAAAGTAAATGGCTTACTTCAAAATACAGCCCTCAAATGTTCCATGACGAAAGGAAGCATCGGGCTTCAAGCGGAAGGTTCAAAAATTCAGTTCAGAAATCTGTACATCCAAAAATTAAAATAGCAGATATCATAAATAAAAAAGCCGTCTCAATTTTTGGGACGGCTTTTTTATTTATGATATCTGGGCGATTTTCGAGGCAACGTATTTGCCTGCTTCCAGTTTCTTGCGCACTTCGGAGAATGCTTTGATAGTATATTCCACATCTTCCAGCGTATGCGAAGAGGTAGGGATCAGTCTCAAAAGCAACTGTCCTTTAGGTATAACAGGATAAATAACAATGGAGCAGAATATGTTGTAGTTTTCTCTCAAATCCATGATGACATTGGTTCCTTCAGGCACACTTCCTGATAAGTAGACAGGTGTGACCGGGGAGTTGGTAACGCCCAGGTCAAAATTTTCCTCCTTCAGGCCTTTTTGCAGCGCTTCGACAATAATCCACAGATTTTTACGAATCTGCGGTTGAGTTTTGATCAGTTCAAGCCTTTTAAGCAATCCGATGACCATGGCAATGGGTAATGATTTTGCAAAAGTCTGGGAGCGCATGTTGTAACGAAGAAAATCGCAAACTTCCTCTTTGGCGGCAATAAATGCGCCGATGCCGGCCATTGATTTGGCGAAAGTTCCGAAGTACATGTCAATCTGGTCCTGAACGCCAAAATGTTCGCCAACGCCTGCTCCCGTTGGCCCCATTGTTCCGAAACCATGAGCGTCATCCACCAGCAAACGGAAACTGAATTCGCTTTTTAAGGCGGCGATCTTGTCAAGCTGACCCAAATCTCCGGCCATGCCAAATACCCCTTCCGTAATTACCAGGATACCGCCTCCGGTCTTTTGAACTAAAGAAGTCGCATGTCCAAGCTGCTTGCGCAGACTCTCCATGTCGTTGTGCTGAAATACAAATCTTTTACCAATGTGCAGACGGACACCATCCAGAATACAGGCATGCGCTTCCGCATCGTAAACGATCACATCATTCCTGCCACAAATGGCATCAATGATTGAGATCATTCCCTGGTATCCGTAGTTAAGGAGAAATGCATCTGGTTTGCTTTCAAAGGCAGCCAGTTGTTTTTCAAGCTCTTCGTGTTTACTCGTCTGACCAGACATCATCCGTGCTCCCATAGGATATGCCAAACCATATTGTGCGGTAGCTTCCGCGTCAGCTTGACGAACTTCAGGATGGTTGGCTAATCCACAGTAGTTGTTCAAACTCCAGTTAAGAACCTCCCTTCCCCGGAATCTCATTCTCGGGCCAATCTCACCTTCCAGTTTTGGAAAGGAGAAATAACCATGTGCCTCTTTCTGGTACTGACCAAGATTACCTTTGTCAGTTTTAATTTTTTCAAATATATCCACGGTAGTAAACTTTATGTAGTATTGCAAAATATTTTTGAGAGCCTGCAAATCTAAAAATTATTTTGTGTTTCAACAAGTCAGAAAGAATTCGTCAGGTTCAAATGTCAGAACACAAATTTGGAATGGTATTTAACCTTTCTTAAGTAACCAAAGGGGTGAACCATATTTATTTAATGGAGAAAAAACTTATCTTTGCGCCATGATTCGGAAGCTGAAGACATATTTTGTGGTAGGCGTTTTATTAATCGCCTCATCTTGTGGAGAATATCAGAAGATAGTCAAGAGCACTGACTATGAGTACAAGCTCAAGAAGGCAAAAGAATTTTACGACAAAAAGGATTACACCAAGTCGTCTCAACTATATGCTGAATTGATTACTATTTTCAGAGGAACCAACCGAGCTGATCAGGTCTATTATTATCTAGCCAAAAGCAATTTTGGTCAGCGGGATTATCTGATGGCCGGCCATTATTTCAGGCAATTGCTCAAGGAATTTCCCCGTAGCAGTTTTGCCGAGGAATCGCAATACATGATCGGATATTGTTACTTTCTGGATTCGCCGACAGCCCGTCTGGATCAGAAAACAACTCAGGATGCTATTGATGCACTGCAGTTGTTTATCAATATTTTTCCTTCCAGCAGCAAGGTAGCCGATGCCAATAAACTCATCGATGAGATGCGCGAGAAACTGGTGTACAAATCCTACATGAACGGACGGCTTTATTATGATCTGGGCGATTACCGTGCATCTGTTATCTCTTTGACTAACAGTTTAAAAGAGTATCCCGACTCCAAATACCGTGAAGAGTTGATGTTTTACCTTTTGAAATCGAAATATCTTTTGGGTGAAAATAGCATTGAAGAGAAGAAACGTGAAAGACTAAATGCAGAACTGGACGAATATTATACTTTCGTCGATGAATTTCCCAACAGCAAATTCCGGAAGGAAGCCGACAGATTCTTTACCAACACAAAGAAGATGATGAATTTGAAAGATGAAGACGTTAAGAATGTGAAAATAGAAGAAGTTAAGAAATAGATTATTATGGATTACAGAAAAGTAAAAGCAGCTTCAACCACTGTTCCGCGCAACCTGGATGAATTGGATTCGACCACAGATAACATTTACGAATCATTGATGGTGATTGCTAAAAGGGCGAACCAGATCAATGCCGAAGTGAAAGAGGAACTGAATCAAAAGTTGCAAGAATTTGCCTCTTATTCAGATAACCTGGAAGAGGTTTTCGAAAATCGCGAACAAATCGAAATTTCCCGCTACTATGAAAGACTTTCTAAGCCTGTTCTGATTGCTTACGAAGAGTTTAAAGATGGTCTGATCTACTACCGGAATCCTGCCAAGGAGAAGAAATAATTTGCTGACTTTGATTTAATTGCATCATCATGCCGCTGCAAGGGAAAAAAATTATTCTCTGTATAACGGGGAGCATTGCTGCCTACAAAGCGGTTTACCTCCTTCGGGGACTGATTAAGGCAGGAGCCGAAGTTCAGGTTTTGATGACCGATGCAGCCAAAGAATTCGTTACACCTCTTACATTCTCTACCCTTTCGGGGAAGCCGGTACTGTGCGATTTTTTTGCCAAATCGAGCGGTTCCTGGAACAGCCATGTCGAATTAGGAAGTTGGGCCGACCTCTTTCTGGTGGCTCCTGCCACTGCCTCAACCATTGGAAAGATGGCCAATGGCCTGTGCGATAACTTGGTAGTGACTACTTATCTTTCAGCCAAATGTCCGGTGATGGTGGCCCCTGCCATGGACCTGGACATGTTTGAACATCTTGCGATGCAGCAGAATCTGTCTAAATTGAGATCTTTTGGCAATTTAATCATCGAGCCTGCTGTTGGGGAGCTGGCCAGTGGATTGATCGGCAAAGGCCGGATGGAGGATTCGGATACTATTCTCAAAATCGTCGAATTATTCTTCGCCGAAAAAAAAAACTCCTGAATAAAACCTACCTCATCACCACCGGTCCGACTCACGAGAAGATCGATCCCGTTCGGTTTATCGGCAATTACTCTACCGGGAAAATGGGATTCGCCCTGGCTGAACATCTGGTTTCTGTTGGCGCCAAAGTAATCCTGGTCTGCGGACCTGTTCATTTGACCACCCAAGACCCTTCTATTCAGAGAATTGATGTGACTACTGCCGATGAGATGTATGAGGTTTGTTTGCAATATTTTGAATCTTGCGATGGGGCAATCATGACTGCAGCCGTGGCAGATTATACCCCTTTGGTACCTTCCCCTGAAAAGATAAAGCGTGCAAAAGGCAATCTGATGATGGAACTTCGTCCAAACAAAGACATTGCTGCTGAACTTGGCAAATTGAAAAAGCCGCACCAGATTTTGGTGGGATTCGCCCTTGAGAGCCAGAACGAAATGGAGAATGCCCGGGCAAAACTACATTCGAAAAATCTTGATATGATCGTAGTCAACTCTTTGCAGGACGATGGAGCCGGTTTCGGTTACGATACCAATAAAATTTCTATCCTTATGGCGGATGGTCAGGTCTATAATTATCCTCTCAAATCTAAAAAGGAGGTGGCAATCGATATTGTCAACCGGATGATTGAGTTGGATCAGAAATTCGTTCCCTGATATTTTTACCTTATCTTTGGATTTAGCCGGATGGTATTTTTTGCCATTTAAATAGATTGTCTATTTTTAGGAAACATTTGAATGCTTATGCGCCATACTTTTCTTTCTATTATATTGCTCTTTTTTCTGTTTCAGCTTTCCGGCCAGGAGCTTCAATGCAACGTCAGTGTCTCCAGTTCGCGTATTGAAGGAACCTACAAAGAGATCTTCCAGACGATGCGGAACGATATCTCCGAGTTCATGAACAATAGAAAATGGACCGATAATCAGTATTCGTACGATGAACGGATTATTTGTACCATTTTTATTCAGATTACTGACCAGATCGGTGCAGACCAGTTCAAAGGGACGATACAGGTTCAATTGAACCGTCCGGTCTTCAATTCTTCTTACCAGACTCCTATTCTCAACATTAAGGACAATGATTTTGATGTCAGATATGTGGAGTTTCAACCTCTTGAATTCAGCGAAACGTCTAATACCAATCCACTGACAAACATTCTGGCTTATTATGCCTACATGATTTTGGGATTTGATTACGACACTTTTTCACCGATGGGAGGATCTCCCTACTTTCAGCGGGCCAAAGATATCGTCAACAAGGCGCAAAATTCCAGAGAAAAAGGATGGCGTGCTTTCGAAGGAAATTTTAATAGATTCTGGCTCGTGGATAACATGACCAACAAGGCATACAGTCCATTTCGGGATCTGTTGTACCGTTATCACCGTCTCGGACTGGATGTCATGTCGGAGAAACCGGATATTGGCAGAGGGGAGATTGCAGAAACATTGAAAAATATGCAGAAAGTTTACCGGGCCAAACCTGATACATACATCAACCGGATTTTCTTCGATGCCAAGTCTGACGAGATCGTCAATCTATTTTCCAAAGGCTCAACCGATGAGAAAAGCCGCATCATGACCGTATTATCTGAATGCGATCCTGCCAATTCGGGGAAGTATGAGAAGATCATGCAGCAGAAGGTGTTTTAGGAGGACTGGGAGACTAGGCGAGTCGGAGAGTGGGAGAGAGGAACTCCGAAATGTTTCTCGCTGATCCTGAGGTTTATTAGCTTGCCGAAAGACCTAACAGCTAACAGCTAAATGCTAATAGCTAAACGTTAATAGCTAACAGCAAATTGCCAACGGCCAACAGCTGTTAGCTTGCCGCTAAAGACAAATTTGATTTAAAATGTTACGACGTTTACAGATTAGAAATTATGCGTTGATCCGGGAGCTGGATGTAGATTTTACTTCCGGCCTGACCATTATTACCGGAGAAACTGGCGCAGGGAAATCTATTCTGATCGGCGCGCTCTCATTGATACTTGGACAGCGGGCGGATACAACTGTTTTAAAGGAGAAAGAAAGTAAGTGCATCGTTGAAGGAATATTTGATGTTGACGGATACGGATTGGAATCCCTTTTTGCTGAAAATGAGCTGGATTACGACAAACAGGTAATATTCCGAAGGGAGATTACCTCAAACGGAAAATCAAGGTCGTTCGTCAACGATACTCCGGTAACCCTGAAGACTCTTCAGGATCTGGGACTCCGCCTGATTGACATTCATTCTCAACATCAGAGCCTTGAACTGGGAAACCGCTTGTTTCAATTAATGGTTCTGGACAATTACTCAGGTAACATTCCAATTCTAAAGGAATACCAGTCAGGGTACAAAAAATTCAAGTCACTCCATTCTGAGTTAGCAATAGCCGAAGAGCGGGCATTGCAAATGCGTCAGGAGCTGGATTATTTTCAGTTTCAGCTGGAGCAGCTTTCAAATGCTAATCTGCAAATTGGTGAGCAAGAGAATCTTGAACATGAACTTACCCTGTTAACCCATGCTGATGAGATAAAAACAGCCTTTCTTTCGGTAGCCAATCTGCTTCGGGAGGAGGAGGGAAATGCTTTGGTTCGCCTCAAAGAGTCGATGGGAATACTGAACAGAATTCAGAAATTTTATCCGGAAGCATCAGGGCTTACCGATAGATTGAACAGTGCTTATCTTGAATTGATTGATATTGCTGCTGAAGTTGCTTTTTCATCCGAAAAGATGGAAGTCGATCCCAAAAGAATTGTGCATTTGAACGAGCGATTGGATCTGCTTTATTCACTGCAACAGAAACATCATGCTGCCAATGAAGCTGAGTTGATACTTCTTCGGGACGATTTTGCACAAAAGGTAAATGCAGTTTTTTCGACCGACGAATCGCTTTCTCTGCTTAGGAAGGAAGTCATCGAAAGAGAAAAGGAGTTAATTGATCTTGCAGGTCAACTTACTAAAAACAGAATAGCCAAAACCTTACAGATCAGCAAAAAAGTAGAAGAACAATTGACTCAATTGGGAATGCCGAATGCCAGGTTTACTGTGGAGGTAAAAACAGGTCTACCTCTTTCCCAATGGGGTAGGGATGAGGTTAGTTTTCTCTTTACTGCCAACAAGAATGGCGAGTTGAATGAGATATCCAAAGTGGCATCAGGTGGTGAACTCTCCAGGCTGATGCTATCCATAAAGGCCCTGATATCTAAATCTAAAGCATTGCCTACCATCCTTTTTGATGAGATTGATTCGGGTATTTCGGGTGAAACGGCCGACAAGATGGGCAATATTCTGAAAGAGATTTCGCGGGATATGCAGGTGATAAACATTACACACCTGCCACAAATTGCAGCCAAAGGTGATCTGCATTATCTTGTTTACAAAGAGGATACTGCGAAAGAAACGATCACACAGGTGAAGTTATTGTCCCCGGCCGACCGTATCTCGGAGATTGCCAAGATGCTTAGCGGCGAAGTGATCACAGAAGCCGCCAGGCTGAATGCGGTGGAACTTTTGAAGTAAGAAGTACTTGGATTACTTGAAGTACTTAGAGTGGGAGGGACTATGATGATTTTCGTTGAAAAGGCTCATTTCTGGTACCGATCAAAAATTTGAAACTGAATACTCAAATTCACGTAAGATCATTCTAATGGATAAAATTCACAACTGCCATAACTCTAAGTACTCTAAGTACTTCAAGTAATCCAAGTACTTCACACAAAAACATTTACCCGCATGTCTTACAATTTGTTAAAAGGAAAAAGAGGGATCATTTTCGGAGCATTAAACGAGCATTCCATTGCCTGGAAAGTTGCCGAAAGAGCCTTTGAAGAGGGTGCAACCTTCACGTTAACCAATGTGCCGATTGCACTTCGAATGGGTGATACCCAACTTCTGGCCGATAAATGCAACACAGTAGTAATACCGGCTGATGCCGTTAACCTGGATGATCTGGAAAACCTTATTTCCAAATCCATGGAGGTTCTTGGCGGAAAGCTGGACTTTATCCTGCATTCCATCGGTATGTCGCCGAATGTGCGCAAAGGAAGACATTACAGTGACCTGGATTATGATTTTCTCGCCAAAACATTGGATATTTCAGCACTTTCCTTTCACAAGGTGCTTCAAACTGCCCGGAAACTCGATGCTTTGAACCGGTGGTCATCTGTATTAGCCCTTTCTTACGTAGCCGCTCAACGTACTTTTTATGGCTACAATGACATGGCCGATGCGAAGGCATTGCTTGAATCCATCGCCCGCAGCTTTGGATACATCTATGGTCGAGAAAGAAATGTACGGATCAATACCATATCCCAGTCCCCAACTCCTACAACGGCGGGAAACGGGATAAAGATGTTTGACAGTTTGCTCGACTTCTCAGAAAGAATGTCCCCTCTTGGCAACGCGACTGCCGATGAATGTGCAGATTATTGCATTGTTATGTTTTCTGATCTTACAAAGAAAGTGACCATGCAGAATTTATTCCACGATGGAGGATTCTCTTCAATGGGGATGAGCTTGCGTGCGATGGAACAATACAACCGGGGGAATTGCGATGAAGAGGTGGATCCGAATCACATCTACGATTAACCTTTAACCTTTTTTGCTGAATAAAATTTTCGGACTTTTAGTTGGTGCGACCGCTCTTTTTACTTCTGCCGGTTTAGGTCTGGAATGACCTGAATTTCCTCTGCCTTGCTGTTGCCTTTGGGTTTTTACCGGATGATGATCTACCAGTGGGAAAAGTGGATTTTCGCCGACAGGAATTTTTTTACCAATCAAC
>JANYJT010000147.1 GCA_025358395.1 Bacteroidia bacterium | reverse complement strand
TTCTTAATTCACATTAATTTTTTATGTTGTAAATTCAATATCGTTCATCGTTTTTTTAAGATTTCTTAAACAATTATATTTGTAGTGAAATTAAAAAGCAGATATGGGAAGAATCATGGCCATTGATTTCGGCAAGAAGAGGGTAGGAGTGGCGGTGACTGATTCTTTGCAATTAATTGCGAACCGTCTGGAGACCATTGACGCTGAACTTATCTGGAAATTTTTAGATGATTATTTTTCGAAGGAAGTTGTTGATTTAGTTTTAGTTGGATATCCGGTTCAGCTTAATAATCAGCCGTCGGAGGCACTGAGATACATTAATCCTTTTGTTCAAAAATTCAAACAAAAATACGCGAAGGAGATTAGGCAGGTAGATGAACGATTCAGTTCCAAACTTGCATTTCAATCGATGATTGATGCCGGCTTAAGAAAATCGCAACGTCAAAATAAAGGAACTATTGATGGAGTAAGTGCTACAATTTTATTACAGTCTTATCTTGAGCAAAAAAAGTATTTATAATTTATGATATTGCCTATCACACTTTATGGTGATCCTGTTCTTCGAAAGGTAGCCGAAAACATAGATTTAAACTACAATGGTTTACAAGAACTGATAGCCAATATGTTCGAAACCATGTACAATGCCGAGGGAGTTGGTCTGGCAGCTCCTCAGATTGGATTATCTTTTCGACTGTTTGTTGTTGATCTGACTCCTCTTTCCAAAGACGAACCAAGCTTGATGGATTTTAAAAAGGCGTTTATCAATGCCAAAATTCTCGAACGAAGTGGTGAGGATGAGTTAATGGAAGAGGGCTGCCTAAGTATTCCAGGGATACATGAAGAAATTTTCCGAAAAAATTACATTCGTATTCAATATTTAAATGCAGATGGAATTGCGTGCGATGAAGTTTTTACCGGATATACGGCAAGGGTTCTCCAGCATGAATATGATCATCTAGATGGCATTATGTTTACAGATCTCTGTTCACCATTGAAAAAACGTTTGCTAAAGCGCAGATTAACTGATATTTCTAAGGGAATTACATCGGCTACCTATCGTGTAAAAGTTCCAAAAAATTGATTGTCGTCCAATATTTAAGTATTCTTGAATCTATTTTTCTTTTTCTCATTGTATTGCCTTAACTTGATGTGGATACTTCATTCACATGGTTCATTCCTCTTTTCAACTTACAAGTGCTCCCTTTATAAGGTTTTTTATACCTCTCAGTATTGGCGTAAGCATATTTCAATCTATTGATTTTTCAAATTCGATTCTTTTTATCGCAGTTTTTTTTCTGACTATTCTCTTTTTGTTGTTCGTCAAAAACGTTTCTTTCAACTCCCAATTCTTTTGGGGCTTACTACTATTCGTTAGCATCCTAATTTTTGGATATATCAGAGCCCAAAATCAAAAGAAGATTTTCCCAATGCTCATTAAACAAAGGTATTTCGTCGTATTTGACGAATTTCCTCAAGAGAAGAGTAAGACATTTCAAGTGGTTAGCCAGCTGGTCAATTCGGACTTGAAGATATTGATCTACCTTCCCAAATCGACAGCTGTCAAAAAGGCTAAACCTGGTGATATTCTTTGCTTTGACGGATTCCCTGAGTTGATAGAAAATGATGGTAATCCATTTGAGTTTGATTATCGCAGATACCTTAACAACAAGGGTATAGGATATCGAATTTTTTTAAAAGAGAACCAATTTTTCATCCTCAATGGACAGCATCAAATAAACATCTACCGATACGCTTTAATCCTTCGGGAGAAACTTATCGTGATATTAAATAATTCCGGTGTGATAAGTGAGAACGTACCTTTGATATCATCTATTTCCTTCGGTGCCCGGGAAGATGTTGACAAAGAAACCGTTCAGAGTTTTACCAATACTGGCGTCATACATGTTCTGGCGGTTTCTGGAATGAATGTAGGACTAATCTTTGTTATCCTTGATTTTCTTTTCCGCTTCCTGAAAAGAGGACGATTTGGGTTTTTATGTCACACATTGATCATTTTGATTTCTATATGGAGTTATGCCCTAATAACCGGAATGTCAGCGTCCATACTTAGGGCAGCTGTCATGCTTACTTTCGTTGTTTTAGGTAATGCATTGAATAGAAATGCAAATATTTACAATTCCTTGGCCGTTTCAGCCTTCTTCCTCGTCACATGGGATCCAATAATTTTGTATGATGTTGGTTTTCAGCTTTCTTATATGGCAGTCTTATCAATTGTCGTAATTCAGCCTCTTTTATATAAACAGTTTTACTTTAAATCCTGGATTCTGAATCAGACTTGGCTAATCCTTTCAGTCACTTGTGCTGCGCAAGTTGGCACACTTCCTTTTACCCTAACCTATTTCCATCAATTTCCGGTTTATTTCTGGTTGGCCAATTTAATTGTGATACCCTTGGTCACCTTGATACTCTACCTCTCTTTTTTGGTTCTGTTTCTCTCCTTCATTTCCGGCATTTTAACATCCTTATCGGCTTTCGTACTTGATTGGTCGGTACGTTTGGTATTGTTGACTGTCAATCTTGTTGAAAAGTTACCCTTGGCTGTATTAAAAGGTTTATATCCTTCATTTAGCCAGGTAGTATTAATACTTTCATTATGCTTATTGTTCTTCATGTTTTACAAATCACGGAAAATTCTTTACTTAAAAGTCATGTGTGGGCTGGCAATATTGCTGTTTACCATTACAGTCGCTTCGTCTTATTCAAAGCAGACAAGAGCTGAAATAGTCTTTTTCAATATCCCAGGTACGAGAGCTATCGCACTTACGCGAGGAAATAAGTCAATTGTGGTTTACGATAAGTGCGATAATGCGGGTTCTAAACTCAATTTCTATTTTAAACCCTACTTGGGAGCAAGAGGAATTAGCAATACTGAATTTTATTGTTTAAATGATTCACTTCGTGTGGTAAACAAAAACTTCGGGATAACCGGTAATTTGTTATTTTTTAATGGAATAAGGATCTTTTTGCAACCTACAGGAATGAAATATGAGTCACACTTGAATACGGATTTTAGAAATGATATCGTTTGGATTGCTGATAACAAATCCGAAGAATTTGCTAAAACGACCTTTCCATCAGATAATATTGTCTTGTATCGGACGGCAATCCACTCCGAGAAGAAAATCAAAGCGTCCGATGCCACTCCTTCATTCAATCTCTACAGGTCGGTACAACTTATTATTCATTTACACCAAAATGCATTTGCAGGCGGGTATTCTTGCAGTTATTTCCAATAAAATTAAAATTGAGGATAAATTTCATCCAATGTAAAGCTCCACTACGTTTATAATCAAAGAAGTAAATAACAAAAACAAAACTGCTGGTGTGGATATGATCTTTCTCAAGTCACTTACAAGTTCATACAATCTGATTACTTAATAAAAATAGCTTTGATTACTCAATAAGAATACCTTTGCCTTGTCTTAAAATATCAACTTCGCCGGAAGTACAATCCACTATAGTTGAAGGTCGATTATCGCCATATCCACCATCTATCACCAAATCTACCAGGTGACCATATTTTTCTTCAATAAGTTCCGGATCTGTAATGTACTCGAGGACAACATCATCATGATGGACTGAGGTTGATAATACCGGATTGCCTAGCTCCTTTACGATGGCTCGGATAACATTTTTTTCAGGAATTCGGATCCCTATATTTTTTTTTGAATTCTTAAACAGTTTGGGAACATTAGAGTTTGCCTGAAGCAAGAATGTAAAAGGACCAGGCAGATTTTTCTTTAAAAGCTTGAAGACATTATTTGGGAATGGTCTGCAATAGTCTGAAATCTGGCTTAGATCGTATAGAATAAATGAAAAATCAGCCTTTTCAGGTTTGACATTTTTGATTCTGGCCACTCTTTCAACTGCTTTTGACTTTGTAATATCACAACCAATACCATAAATTGTATCCGTGGGAAAGATAATAACAGCTCCATCTCTAAGCATGTCAACGATTTTATCTATCTCCTTTTGGTTGGGATTGTCTTCATAAAGCTTGATAAGCATATGCCCGCATTTGTTTTTTTGTCTATAAGCTAGTAAAACTAGCTATTTTCGTTTTACTTTCGTCGAAATAGTAGTTAAAAGTACCTTACAGATTATGAAAAGAAAAAGATCATCCATAGCTTATGAAAATTGAGATTGTTAAAACACTTGATGGATCAAATACTTTGTATTTGGAAGAAGTTGGAGAGCATTACCATTCTACCTTCGGTGCAATTCAGGAGTCAAGGCATATTTTTATTCAAGAAGGTTTTAACCAAATCAAGTTAGACGAAATTAAAATTTTGGAGATTGGGTTCGGAACAGGCCTGAATTGTTACATGACTTTACTCGCGAATGTAAAATGCCACCATCAAATTAGCTACATTTCCATAGAAAAATACCCATTACCCGAATCAGTTTGGGGAAAATTAAATTATTATGAACAATTTCCAGGTACTGACCCTAATTTATTCCATCTTATTCACGAAGCTTCCTGGAACCGTGAGACTGAAATTCAGGAAAAATTTATCCTGCGCAAATTGGATTCAGATCTTCTTGACACAAATTATTCTTCGCTTCCTCAGTTTGATCTTGTATACTTCGATGCATTTTCTCCTGAGAAACAACCGGAATTATGGGGTTTGTCAGTCTTTCAGTCCCTCTTTGGGATAATGAAGGAAAACAGTATTTTGGTCACTTATTGCGCAAAGGGCTCCATCAGACGAATGCTTCAGACAGTCGGATTTAGTGTTGAGAGAATTGCTGGTCCTCCGGGGAAAAGAGAGATCATAAGAGCCCGAAAAACTTTGCTGAGCGATTCCTTTAAGTAAGCCGAAATTTGAGGAGAGATAAAAATTTCCCAATAATTTTTAAACATAAATAATTGAAATTGATATGATAAAAAATTCACGCCAAAAAAACATTATGGACAAATTATCCCGATCGATTGTTTTTATTGGTTTGGTCTTACTTGTTCTGTCCTGTTTTCACCATAAGAAAGAACTCAAGTTATATAAAATGAATGGCTCTGCTCAAGGAACATACTATGCCATAACTTATTGCTCTGATAGCAATGAAAATCTTCAGCCTGCCATAGATTCACTTTTTAAGCAGTTTGACCAGTCGGTATCTGCCTATGTGCCAACCTCAATTCTTTCGCGGTTAAATAACAATGATACGACGGTGGTTGCAGATGCAATTTATGAATCCATTTTCAATAAGTCAATGGAAGTTTCTGCAAAATCAGATGGGGCATTTGATATTACTGTTGGTCCACTGGTAAATGCCTGGGGATTTGGATTTTCAAAGAAGGCCAATGTTGATCAGGCTTTGGTTGACTCACTTCTTCCTTTGGTAGGCTATAGAAATGTGCATTTATCAAAAGGCAAACTGATTAAAGCCGACCTCCGGATTCGAATTGATTTTGATGCAATTGCTCAGGGATATACCTCCGATTGGCTGGCCAAATATCTTGAAGGGAAGGGAATTCAAAACTATCTGATTGATGTGGGAGGTGAGGTTCTGGGCCATGGATCCAAACCTGACGGTCAAAAATGGAGCGTAGCAATAGAGATGCCAGCTAAAAATATGAATGATGAAAGAAAGATACAGACAATTTTATCTTTGGAAGATCGTGCTATATCTACCTCAGGGAGTTACCGAAAATATTATGAGGAGAATGGCATTAGGTATTCGCACACGATAGATCCATCAAATGGCTATCCGGTGAAACACAATCTGCTAAGTGTATCAGTGGTCGCTGCTGATTGTATGACCGCTGATGCCTATGCAACAGCTTTCATGGTAATGGGCTTGGAAAAATCCCGGGATTTTCTTTCAAAAGAGGAAAATATTGAGGCATATTTTATCAGCGATGACCAGCAAGGAGGATTTTCCGTATTTTATACAGCAGGTTTTGATAAAATGTTGAAGAAAAATTAATAACCCTATTGACAACTAGTTACAGATAATTAAATTAAACAGCAACTATGTTAATCAATCGAAAATTAGTTATCTTCGCAACTTTTAGAACCATCATTCAATTTTTATAGAAAAACAGTTATGCAAATTAAAAATTTACTTCTAGCAGTAGTAGCCGGTTCAATAGTTCTGGCATCGTGCAACACTTCAAACACCAAAGTTAATCTCAAGACTCAAGCCGACTCTGCAGCTTATGCTATAGGTGTGGATTTAGGTAACAACATCAAGAAGAATCTGCCTGAAGCACCGGGTGGTAAAGAACTTAATTCTGAAATCATTCTGCAGGCTTTTTCGACTGTTATGAAAGGTGATTCAGGTCTTATTGCCTCTTCTAAGGCCGGAGCCATTACTCAAGCTTATTTTGTAAAGGCACAGTCACAGGAAGGTGGCAAAAACAAGGAAGCAGGTCAGAAGTTTTTGGCTGACAATGGTAAACGTTCTGGTGTAACAACTACTGCTTCAGGTCTTCAGTATGAGGTTTTGAAAGCCGGAACAGGACCTAAACCAACTGCTGAGAATACTGTTAAAGTTCATTACCATGGAACAACAATTGATGGCAAGGTTTTTGATAGTTCGGTTGACCGTGGAGAGCCAGTCACTTTCGGATTGGGTCAAGTAATCAAAGGTTGGACTGAAGCATTGCAATTGATGCCTGTAGGTTCTAAGTGGAAGATTTATATCCCTTCTGAATTAGGCTATGGAGAACAAGCTGCCGGACCGAAAATTAAACCCAATTCAACACTGATTTTTGAAGTCGAACTGATAAGCATTGAGCCAACACCGGCTGCTGCAGCTCCTGCTCCGGCTACAAAATAAATGATTTAAGTTATTGTCAAAGAGGTATTAACCTCAAAAACAAAACCCGGAATGGATGAATTTCATCTTCCGGGTTTCGTTTCTAAAATCAAGAATATTATGAGCTTTAAAGTAAAAGGAAAAGTTGTTGACATACTACCGGTGCAAACCGGTAGCAGTCCGCGTGGAGAATGGAAAAAATTGGACTTCGTTCTGGAAGTTCCTGATGATCAATTTCCAAAGAAAATTTGTTTTACACTGTTCAATGATAAAACAGAGATGATCGGGGAGAATGACAGAAATCATGAAGTAGAAGTAAGTTTTAGCCTGGAAGGTCGTGAATACAACGGTAAATGGTACCACAATGTCAATGCTTTCAAAAT
>JANYJT010000127.1 GCA_025358395.1 Bacteroidia bacterium | reverse complement strand
TTAAAGATGAAACTGATAACAACTCCGGATCAACATCAGAAGTTGTTACAGACGATGAAACGATTCAACGAAGCATGTGATTTTGTATCGGAGTTTGCATATCGGAACAAAACTTTTGGGAAGATCCTGCTTCAAAAACATCTGTATCACGAGATCCGTGAGAAGTTTGGGTTATCTGCACAGGTGGCGGTACGCGCTGTGGGGAAAGTGTCAGAAAGTTATCAGACTGATCGGAAATGTCAACACAAAATCGATCCGCATGGTGCAATGGTTTACGACCATAGAATTTTGTCGTTCAAATCTCTTGAAACCTGTTCGATCCTGACATTAGACGGTAGAGAAACGGTCAACATTGCGTACGGTGGGTATCAAATTCTTGATCTGAACCGCATACGCGGTCAGGCCGATCTCATACTTGTTAAAGGTCAGTTTTATCTCATGGTTGTAATTGATCTCCCAGAAGATCCGGAGTTTGAACCTCGTGAAATACTTGGGATAGATTTAGGGATTGTCAACATTGCTACAACCTCTAGCGGTAAACAATTCTCCGGTGAACATTGTACAGAAGTCAGAAAGAAATATTCCACGATCAAAGCCGAACTTCAATCTGTACAGTCGTGGAACGCTAAGAAACATATGAAAAAGATCAGTGGTCGTGAACGTCGGTTCAAACGCGATGTGAACCACTGTATTTCAAAATCGATAGTAACTATGGCAAAAGACACTCTTTCAGGAATTGCTCTTGAAAACCTTACAGGTATCCGCGAAAGAGTAACCGGTTATAAAGAATTGCGGGCATCTATCGGAAAATGGGCTTTCTTCGAGATTGCGTCGTTCATTCAGTATAAAGCACAAATGGCCGGTGTACCGGTAACTTTTGTTGATCCTCATAACACTTCAAAAGCATGTTCAAAATGTGGGTACATTGACAAGGATAACCGGAAAACACAGTCAGAGTTTTTCTGCCTGAAATGTGGGCACAAAGAAAACGCTGACGTGAACGCTGCAAAGAATATTGCTCAAAGGGCTGTAGTCAACCAGCCTATTGCACTCTGTCCGGATCAGAAATGTTCCGGGAAGTTGAAGTGCAAGCCAACGGCTTTAGCCGTTGGTAGTTGACATTTGTAGATATCCAGTATTTCCTGATAGTGGTTGACGGTGTTGATATTATATGACCAATTATGTAATAGCTGATATTCATGGTAATTATGATGGTTTCAAAAACATTTTAAAAATAGTTGATTATGATATGGAGATGGGGACTGACAGTATCATTATTATTGGTGACATTGTAGATGGTGGTCATAAAACACGGCAATGTATAAATCTTGCATTATCATTGCCTAATATGACATTTATAGTAGGCAATCACGATTTATGGACTTTGGATTGGATGAATGGTGAACCAGAATTTCCCGGATGGGTACATCAAGGTGGATATGCTACAATGGAATCATATGGATATGATAGGAAAAAAGTTCCGCAATCACATATTGATATGATCAAGAATGCTCCATATTATCTTATTAAGGATGGTATGATATTTGTGCATGGTGGTTTTAACCCACTGGTGCCTATCCAGAATAATAAACGCGAATTTATTGTATGGGACAGGACTTTAATTAAATATTCGAAAAAAAATACCATTAAAGGGTACTCGAAAGTCTTTGTAGGTCATACCTCGACACAATTATACGGTAAGAAAACTGTACCTCAATTTTTTAATAATCTTATAATGTGCGATACGGGTGGTGTCTGGAAAGGCTATCTTAGTATTATTGACATTGGTACATTAAAATATTGGCAAGTAGATGGGGTTCAGGAATAGGACTATACGCACACTGGAATTTAAAGAAAAAAGAACTCAAAGAGAAAGAACTAAAGGAGATAGGAAATGCAAAAGCGGAACAAGAAAACGAGCGACCCGTGGTCACAACTTACAAAATCATACAAAACACGACCCTTCGAATCAGGACTCTATATGGGGAATATGTCAAGCGCTGTATATTATTCATCAGATAAATCACTAAAACACGCAATAGCAAAATCGGGGATTCCGATAAGTAACAATTATCCAAATAACACAACTGCAGGAAGTAGCAGTTATGATTACTGGTGGGGCAACTCAAATAGGGAAACTGCAATCCCATCAACGCCGTTCAGACCGATACCACTCACGGCATCACCCCTATTGGGGTCAGGAACTATAACCATTGAGAAAAAGGACGATTACAAGATCAATCCGTTCACAAAAGAAGAATTAAAAGGCAAGTTAGTTGCATATGTAACAATCAAGTCAAAAGGACTTGAATATACAGGTGTTCTATTCGTAAGAAAATGTGGTGCGTGGAAATTGGTCGAATGTTCTACAATGAATAAAGTCTTATCCGGTAAACAAGACGAACCACTCCCGGATGTGAAGATCCACTACATTATCTATTCACACATAGAAGAATCCTCTAAAAAGAAAAGTCGGTTCGAGGATATAGATGCGGTGAATGATATAGACTCCCCAAAAGAGTAATAGATAATATTAGGACTGTGATAAAATGGTAGCAATCCGTGATGTTGAGGTTATCCTATCGAGACCAGAATTTAAGTTAATTTTCCCACCCATCACGTTCCCCCTTAATATAGGTGCCGTAACATTTTATACTAATCATAAAATGCCCGAAACCTCTTTTTATATCCCACGTAACCCAAATTACGATTTCAATTGGGGGCGATCAGAAAAATTTCGCAGAGTCGCAAATGTAAAAATGATAAATTGGCTTCATAATAATGATGAACACGAGGGTACATTATATTTTTCCAACGGTGGGGCATATATGTTAATAGCACAAAACGGATCTATTTCGGCAAGCGGTTCAAGAGGGTCAATCGGGTTCAGAAACCCCGATTTATTTGAAGACCCCCACACAACAGTAACAAATAATTACTCGGCAAACACAGAAACAACATCTACTATAAAAGGTCACACCGTTACGCAAAAACACAGGATAAAATCAAGATTTGAGGATATAATAACATGAACAATAAAGAGTATCGTTTTAAAAAAGGATATGAACTGTCAGTGGAAACATACACTCCTGACCGTTCAACGTTTGTAATCGGAGATTTACATCTCAATCACACAAACATCATCACGTATTGTAAAAGACCATTCGACAATGCCAAAGAGATGAATCGGGTATTGATAAAAAACTGGAATCTCGTTGTAAAAAAGAACGATCATGTTTTCTTTTTAGGGGATATGAGTATGGGAAACAGTGACAATCTGATCGATTCATTGAATGGGCAGATATTCTTCGTTCGTGGCAATCACGATGAATCCCGCAACCCCGATTCAATGCATGAACAATTATTCATGAAATATAAAGGCATTGACTTTAGACTAATTCATAACCCGTACGAAGTTAAAAACCAACCGTTCGACGGATGGACAATCCACGGGCATCACCATAATAATAAATTAGAGGAATTCCCGTTCTTTGACAGGGCGAACCGCAAGTTCAATGTATCAGTAGAAGTTATAAAGTATCAGCCATTCCCGATGACAGGAATCATTGACCTTATTAACTCTGATAAAGAAATGAAACGAACTTTGTAAATGAGGACGATTATGGAAACGCGCGAACTTCACTTGTATCTTAACAAAGAGGACGATCAGGGGGCATAATGTATAAAAAAGGCAGACCGATAACCCCACACCAAGCAAACCTCGAACTCTACGTTGAAAAGATGTCAAAGAAAATGCTCCCATTATTGAAAAAACATATATCCGTTAAAAATGCACCCTTTGTAAATACGCGGGAACTTGACGACGATATGTGTGAACGCATGAAAGATAATCTTACTCTTATCGACGGGAAGAACCGATGGATTGAAATCCACAAAAACATGAGAGTGCGTATTATTACGACAACTCTGATGTCAAAGTTAGGATATACAATGTGGTCAGGAAACACGCGCAAAGTGTTATGTAAACCCAAAAACGAATTCAAAAGAGCATCAGAACTTAAAAATAAGGATTGATTAATATGTCGAGATTAGTAATGCCTCACAAACCCCGTAAAGAGGAATCAGTATGAGTGACCCGATTGTATTTATGGGAATGACCGCAGTTCAAGCGACTAATTTCCTATATACGCTCCAAGTTACAAATGTTCCGAAAGGAACTATAATCAAGGAAATATCTTTAAATCTGTAACAGAACAAACGGAATCAAAAATGACTCGTATCGTATCAAACAATCAAGGAATCATAGCAGCGCAGAACATTATTCGCGGTATGATCGTTGATGTAAATAACCGAAAGAATGTCGAACAAGTAAACGAAAATAATGAGTATAGGTATATTAATATCTCTTTAAGAGATTTTAAATAACTATCTTCTATCAGCCCGTTTAATAGCGAGCATATATGTATCAATGGGACAATCAGGTTTTATCTGTTTCTTCCATTTGACTAAATTCTTAATATCGTTATCAGTCCGATCATTGTTCATATGCTTAATAGTTTCGTCCGGTTGGATAATATCTTTAGGATAAAAACGCCAATACTGGTAATAAGATTCTAACACAATTCCTGTGTTACGGTCTGCATATGGACAATCGGGGTGATAATTATAGATATTTTTCATAGGGGGGTGTTTCTTTGGAATGACTTTAGAACACTCATTTAAGTCTGCAATAAGTTCATCTCTTATCTGTTCAGACGTTTTTTCAGTAGGATTTCGTGGACGCCCCATATATAATTCCTCAATATAATTCATTCGGAGAGGTATTATTGTTTTCGGTGCTCTACCAGTGAACAACCTTCATAGAGGGGGTTTAAACCAGTTTTATGATGTGATCGCATGGTTGTTAAGTATGAATTGAGTTTATCGATTTAACGAAATATGCCATTTTGTATGTATCTATATATGGTATATACTATTTACACTGTCAGGAGAATCAACATTTTGGAGAAATGATTGTTATGAGAGCACTAAATGCAGATGCAGTAATTAAATACGTTACCAGTAAACAGGTTGAATACAGAAAACGTCGTGACGCTGCTGAATTGGAAGGAAATGTGCAAGGAACAGCAGATTATAATATTAGATTACTACCATTAGATAATCTAATGATTCGTATCGCAAGAGGCGACTTTGATATATTATCTCTTAAACCCGAACTAAAAATCGAGCAAGGAGTCCCGCATATAATTGAAAAAGATTGGGATCTTAAAGAACCAGAAAACGAGGTGGAAAAAGATGAAAGTTGATTTTATTAACGCAGAGTGGGTAAAAAAATATTGTGAAATAGAGATCGAGTCACAAACAGAATCATGGAATAAGCATCAGCGACCAAAGAATGACGGTCATATTAATGCAAACCACAGTGGGTATGTTCATGCATTAGAAAGATTAAAGAGATTAATCGAAACATTAGAATCATTAGAGGAGCGTAAACAAGATGCCAAAAGATGAATTAACCGATGAGTTTTATGTAGATAAACGCGAAGTAGCGATAATTGCGTTTGGAATAATCTTATTTGTAATCTTATTATACATTCTCGCAGCATATATCACAGGAGGAGCGATTTCATAATGACAATTCCGAAAAGCATCAACAAGAAAACAATTAAATCCATAATCATTGGTTTAGCCGTTATTATTGCAGTAATCGTATGTGGAGCTTGTATAGTATATACGAGTGAACCCGGATACCGTGGATGGCAGTTCGAATTCAAACCCACGGTAACATCGGCTATTACACCTACACCCGTAGTTGTAGACGAGAATAAAACATACACTGCGTATTACTCGAACGACGTGTTTAAGAATCAAAACACAGGAGATAGTATCACTCTCACTGAACATTATAAGGGGGTTAGCACACCGATATTCAAGGTCAATGGGATAGATAAATGTAATTTAAAAACCGTATTAATCTACTATCATGAGAAATATGGAATGGATTCGGTAGCTAGCGATTATTGGAATACTGATACCTTCGAAGGATTCATGAAAGGGTGGTATGATAAATTGCACTCATGCAACACTCCATCAAAAATGACTATAGCAGAGTTAGAATCCCCGTATATTGCACCGACCCCATTGCCGACAGAGGACTATCACAAGTGGTATGTCGAAAGTATTATAACTCCGCAGACAACAAGTCCGACCCCAACACCAGAACCAAATGCATTTAAACGCATATATTACGAGTGAGTGTGAAATACAAAAATTTGGGAGTGATTATACTTGGTACTATATTATCTGTAACTGGAGTTCTAGTGATCAGTGTGAGATTAGGTTTGCTTATAATCTACATATAATTGTGCATATACATATTTTTAGTGAAAATGCAAATTTAAGTTGAAAATATTTTAAGCGAATTTCACCAAGGGCGTTTTTACCAATTGTTGGTATAGTTGTTCGATCAATCAAAAGATACTGAAAATAAACCCCTTTGGCGGGGTTTTTGCCGTTCTTTAAAGTGGACTTTTCCGCACATATGCAAATGATAGTTTTTAAATACATCGATGGAAACATTTAAGAGCATAGTAGTTCTCAATATCCTATATGAGAGTTATAGGATATGCGCGAGTTTCAAGTAGGGATCAAGACCTTGAAGTACAGATAAGTGAGATCAAAAAATATTGCGATTATAGAAATTTTGAGCTTGTCAAATTGTACACTGACAAAGCGTCCGGAAAGGATATCAATCGTGATGGGTTCACAGAAATGATGCACGTATTGCACAAAAAAACATTTGATGCTGACGGAGTTGTTGTTTTAAAGATTGATCGTGTAGGAAGAAACTTAAAAAATCTGATAGACATTTTAGAAGATTTAAAACAAAATCAGATCCAGTTCATTTCAATTCAGGATAATATTGATACTACTACAGCGCTCGGAAAATTAATGTATCAGATCATTGGTGCGTTTTCAGAATATGACCGTACACAAATAAATGAGAAAACCCGACTTGGTATAGATTATGCATTAGAAAAAGGTGTGAGATTCGGCAGACCTAAAAAGCGCGTAGATGTGGAAGCAATCAAAGCCGATATCGCCGCAGGAATACCGAAAACAAAAGTATGTAAAAAGTATGGTATCGGAAAGACATTCTTATATGGAAAACTCTGTGATAAATAATGACATCTGTAGACCAATTAAATAACCCCGAATATAGGTGGCATCACAAAACAGAAATGTCACAAATAATGCCGTATTATACTGAACGCAAACGATTAGGTATAATAACGTTAGATTATGAGAAATTACGTCGGGATAATGAGAGTCGTATTAAAGAATCCGTGATGCACGAACTTGATTGGAACCGCTTTAAAAATTTGATATATTGTATCCCCGATAACCTAAACAAATCAAAAAAGAAAGTTAGTTTTCAGCCGATAGATAGGTTACATTTTGAAACACGAGATAAAGGTTTTTGTTATCTTTGTAACAGTATCTATCATTACGGGTCATGCAATGTGTATTCATCGTCTGAAAAGACCTATAAACTAAGTCATCTGCATCATATCATCCCAAATGGTGATGTTACTGACGATAATATAGTGACCCTCTGCACCCATTGTCATCAGATGGTTCATCAGGTAATGTATGTTGCAGGGAAGTGGAAATATGAGCGACAATTATAATAATAAGTATATATTTATTATTAAATTATAACGAAGTAATATATAACTCAGTATTAAAAAATATTTATTAATATTTAATATATTAAATAACCATTGATAAAATATATTAGATAAAAAGAGCCATAAAATTTGGTGCAACTTAGCAAAAAACGAAAATGAAAATTGAGTTAAAATGGAGGATTAAAATTATGAAAAGACAAGATGGACAATACTTCACAAGAACTAACCCATTCATGCATCAAGTATTCTTTAACTGGTTAGAACAAATTCCCGAACCCGATGGATGTCCGGCAAATGGTTGTTGTAGAGAAATGGTAATGGGATTAATCAAAACCATACAGGAAGAACCATGACAGCATTAGTAATAACAAAAGAGCAGTTATCAAAAATAGCTGGAATGATTGAAGAACATACTACCAACGGGTCGTCATCTCGCGCAGAATTTTATGAAACCTATGACTCAATACTTGCATCTCCTCTAAAAGTAGAATTGCAAAAGGAACGAGATTACGTTTTAATGAGGTGACTTAAATGCACAAGAATAACTACGGAGAAGATATCCCGGACACTCATTGTAAAGGGTGGCGATACATATCAGAAGAAAACGCAGAACGTATTGCTGATCTTTATGTAAATGAAATCCAAAGAGATGACAGCGATTTTGCACTTGACTTCGAAATTCTAAAAGAAGCAATCCGATTAAAAGAAGCAGATCGTGTATGGCGCACAGAGTTATGGGACGAACAGTTCGGGAATGAACCGGGAGATGATTAAATGAAAATCAGTATCATAACGAAGCAAAATGGAATGGTGGAGTTAGCATTTGCAAAAAACTTACAACTTAAATTAAGTGAAAAAAAGATATGTGGATATGTTAAAGCGTGTCAATGCATGGAAAATACAGGCAACCCTTACAGAATTGAGAGGATTCATGTTAGAACAACTAGAACGCTCGATTGAATCAGACGATTATATTGACTATCTCAATAATAAAAAAATTTCAAAAAAAACCGGTGCAGAATGGAAACAATCAGAAATAGAAAAAATCCAATCTAATGTAGATTACCACACAAAAGAACTCAAAAGAGAACAGAATATTGTTGAAGAACGTAATGCATTTGTAAAAATATTATTTGAAAATTTACATGAGGAATAATATGGATGGTATATTTGGAGTTATCTTACTAATTGGAATATGGTTATTAAATTTCGTCATCAGTGCATTCAATGCGATTGGTGTCGGGAGAACCTATAAACAGAACCCGCAAGGATGGATGAAATTAGTCTTGTGGTCTGTCATCATAATGTCTGTATGCGGATTTACATGGTGTTATTTAATTGTTATCGCATTAGGAGCAGGAGCGCTTGGTTACTTAGAACCGATGTATGTAAAAGGTGCATTAGAAATTGGGTACATGTTAATCATCTTCCCGGTAATTGGCGCAGGTCTTGTAATGTGGGTGCAATCAGTAGAAACTGCATATAGACAAAGAACAGCCGTAAGCATCCTTGTAGCGGGATGGAACACATTTGCAATGGCTTTAAACATATGGTCAGCATTTAGAACATTACCTTCGATGTTCAAAGATGTAACGGGGTTATTTAAAGGTGGCGGGAATTCAAAAGAAAAAGGATTCTTATTAATGATAGTCGCCGTAATCCTCGTAATTCTCGGGGGGATCATTACAACATATTGTCTGATCAAGTGGAGCGAAAAACAAAAATGAGGACTGATAATAATGAATAACGATGATAGCACAGTTTTAGTACTCCTTATGATAGGCGCATTTGTATTTGGATCGTTGATTGGAATTAGTATAGGACAGGCTGATGGATATAAATCGGGGTATAAAGTCGGAATTGAAGAAGGTAAAGCAATCGAAAAACAACATGCAGAACTGGTAAAAGAAATGTCGGACGCAGGGGCATCTGCGGAAAATATAAACCAGTTACAATTTAAATTAGATAAGATCTCGGCGCGAGTTGATCGGGGATTAATCAACGGTTGTAAAAGTTTTACCGTAGAAAATGGGGGGCATTATCCTTCATACTTTATGACATTAGGGAACTCCCAGTTCGATATGTATAATGAAGGTCGTAATAACACGACCGCATATTCAGTATGTTCATAATGAGAGACGTGATATAATGATAAGTCTTCTTGAATTCCAAATTATCATCTCTTTTTCATAGTAACGCAAAGTATAGATGCGGCGATATGCGAAAAATATATGATTAAAACAAACGAATCCAGTACAATTATAGACCGTTATGATGGGGGGTACATGTTAATGTATCATGACTTATCTATCAAACTGGAAAATGATAAAATAATTAAAATAAATGACCCGTATGAATGGAAACAATATACGGTCGGAAGTCAATATAATTATACGCGGTATGATTATATCTCGTATGTTTATGGGAATCAAACCGGATACACATATGAATATATTGGAGTGATATAATGAAAATAATCAGCATCCTGTTATTAGTCACAATGTTATTTACAATAAGTTGCGGGTGTGTCACCTTCGATAATTACGCTAAAGCAATGGGCGGCTCTCCAAGTGCGAGATTAGAATTAGACCCAACATTAATTGCTGCATGTCAGTATGAATTTTGGGAGAATACTACCCGCGACACCCCGACGTTGGTTGACGGTGCAATAAAAAACGAAACTAAATCGGACGTATACTGGATCTGTTATTACCGTGACAATCATACAACCATTCAAAAAATGGGAGCGTTCACTAACACAGCGTCCGCAGGAACTTATTTATGGTATTATTATGAAAATGGAAATTATCCGATGATATACACAAGGAAGTGATGTATGATAGAACTCACAGAAGAAGTAATTTATTACAGTTATTACACACACGAAGAATTAATCGAGATATTAGAACGATTAAAAAATATAAACGTTCCAGAAGAATATCAAAAAGATTACTTCATTGGTGAAATTAAAAACCTGATTACTTTAATGGAACGCCACAAATTAAAAATATATATCGCACACACCCTTTTATCATATACAGAAGGGCAAGAACTAATATCGATGGCAGGTATTAAGCCCCATCTCTATACCGTCAATTTTGAGGCGGGGGATTGGAAAATCACAACTGCACCGAATCTCATTAGGGGAACATGTTGTGGAACTTGTAAACATCATATCTCGGATTATGATAGTTGCGAATGTTCAATTCATACACAGTCCGACACACGATATGACCCCCCAGACGTTGAACAATTAGAAGTGTTTTATACTGATATTTGCGAAGATTACGAAAGAGTTGTTACAGATGATGGGAGCACTGATTCCCCGTAACGACGTTCTGTTAGAATGCTAACACCGTCAAGAACCCCAACCGCTTTAGCGGTGGGAGTAAGTCAGTATTGTAATATCAGATCTTGAAAAAAAGAACTATATTAAGGTGTACGATAATGTGTGAACTTACTGAAGATGAATACTGTATATGCATTCATGCAATCTTGAAATGCCACCAGATAAACAGTTATGTAAAATCAGGATTACCTGTAACAGTAACTAATAAGAATTTCGCATTTACTGAAATGAGTAACAAAGAAGTATTCGCACTCACGGAAAAATTAAAACGAGCTGCGGATTTAGCATGGTTAAAAGATACTAAACCAATGGAGTTATGATTATAATATGGCTGCAGCAGTAATCCAGACGAAAGAAGCACAGGATGCGATGGTAATTGACGCTATTGATTATATGGCATCATGTATTGCAGATTCATTAAGTGATTTACCGGTAGAAGAACGCGATAAACAACGTAACGAATTAGTAAGGACATTTGCAGAAGGATTATTGATAAAAGCAAAAAACGCAGAAAACCGAAACAAAGCTCCGGCAAAAAAGAGTTTAAGTCTGTTTATTGCATACATAAGACCGACCCCGGCAGAGCGACTTTCGATGGAAACACAAATGCAGTCACAGCAACCGGATATGGTAGATGAAAACAGGATACGGTTATTCCAAGAACAGATGATCGAAGGACAGAAAAAAGGAAGTGTAACTAGTAATGCATAATAGGAGGAACTAATATGGAAACGCCAATAAATTCATACGAAAAACAAATGTACAAAACAGAGGTCTATGGAGACAAATCAGGATACGGTATCCTTTATACCGGAGATCATTTTGTTCTTGAATACAGTCCGTCGCGTGATAGTAGTGATTGTTTCAGTGATCTGAAATGTGATCTGAAATGCAATGGTATCTGCTTATCTATAAGATACAAGAAAGATAAACCGTTTGATGATTGCAGTAGAACATTTGTATTTTTTAAATTAAACAAACCATTATTTATAGAGAAATTATTAGCCCCGAAACTATCAGAATTAAGAATGTTACCGTTCAAAGATCGCTTGAAAATTAGCATTGACGACAGTGTAAAATGGATCAAAGATAAAGAACAGCATATTAAGGCTGTTGAGGAATCTGCGAATAAGATTGATCAAACTATGTCGGAATTCAAGTGATAACTATGGGAATGTTTGACGAGTTCATTATAAAAATACCGATCCAATGCACGAACTGTTACCACGGTGCGTTCAAAAGATTTCAGACCAAAGAATTGGACTGTTTACTAGATAAGTATGTAGAAGGAGAACCCGCAAATCAATATGCATCTCGTCCTTTAAACGATATAGAAAAAATCGAACAAAGTATCATCAAACAAATATACTATCCAGAATGTTCAATATTCGAAAAGTTCCCGGGTTCAGCAGAAGATCGTTCAGTAATAATAAATACATTACGTGACGGTGAATACAGTGTCTATGAATACTGTCATAATTGTAATTCATTTTTTTATGTATCTGCTGTAGTTAAAAATGGAATATTTATCGGGATAAAGGAGCAGAACAAATGACGAATACATATCCGGATGACGCACCGTATCATATAAAATTATTAGAAGAAATCCGTTGTATTAGATGCGTTAATGAGAGGATTCTTCGTGCTATTAATGAAGGGGAATTTCCCCCGTATCAAATGGAAAAATTTTCAGGGAGTGTAGAATCAAGAATCATTTCACAGGAACTTAATAAAACGGTGTCTATGTTACCGGAAGAACTATTCAATATCAGAGATGAGAGTGAACAGATTTTAAGTAAATTGAACACAAGTTTATACGTAGATTATATCTTGGAGAAAAACAAAACAGATAAAGCACACGAGGTTTGTAAATTATGACCGATAACACAGATACACTTATAGCGCACGTAATGGTTGCATGTCCGATGAATTCGAGTATGGTTGAAAGAACATCAGTAAACGGAACCTGTAGACCCTGTGAGTATTGTGCAGGATTCGTGATTGACCCCAATAACAAGCACATATCACGAACTCGAAAAATTATTAATTAAATATGATGAGGGGAAAAAATGCCAAAACTAACTCGCACACTATTTCTTCGTGTAAAAACAGTTTATTTCAATCAGATAAAATCGGGTGAAAAGAAAGAAGAATATCGTCTTTATAAACCGTATTGGATAACTCGATTAGTAGATAGAGAATACGATTACCTAACAATAGATAATGCATATAAACCTAAATCAGATCCGAGCAATCAAATACATTTCTGTTATAACGGGTATGATATCAGAGATATTATTCACATGGAATTTGGGAAAACCCCCGAAAAAGTATTTGCTATTTATTTGGAGGATTAATTATGAAAAAAATTAAAGATATGTTAGAGATCCCGGAACGGTGTGATCATCCGTATGAACTATTATCACCTACGGTAAATTTTGATTTGATGGATCAACCTTATAGAAAATGCACAAAATGCGGAGAAGATATTTGTGGGCGCGATCACTTACAATACCTTCGTAAAATATATGAAGATTCAAAAGCAAAAAAGGTTCAGAGGACATTAGATGAGTAAACTCATACTACCGATTAAATGTAGCACCGTTAGAAAAACCAAAAGTGTATTAGAACATATAATTTATATAGAATACCAACTATTTAATATCATAGGAACTATGTATTTTGTATTGGCATTATATAGTGGATCTGTAACTCCTAATATGAGTGATATGGATTTGGCATTGTTTATATTATCGTTAATATCATTCTCAATATTTGGTGCATATATATGTGGATATGCCCCGGATTATATCAGATATTCAATAAGCAAGATCCCGTCAATAGAATGTATCAATGATGAAGAAAATAAATAACTATAAGGAGTTAACAAAAATGACACTTCATGTATTACGATGTGAAACCTGCGATTACAAAACACAACTCGATGCAGACTACGGGATATGTAAGTGTAGCAAACTAAATCGCAATATCACATGGCAGCAATGGTGTATTCTTAATGACGCTGGATGTGCATCACATTCTAAATGTAAATACTGGGTACTTAACAATGGTGGAACATTCGACAGATAAACAAATGAGTTCTGCGGTTGAGAAATTAATAAACCACCTCAATGCAGTATATTCAGATGAACTGATGAAAGAAACAGGTCTTACGCGCGAACGTGTAACTATTTATTTAAAATCACACGGATTCATTAAGGAATTAGGTCGTAAAACTCGTAGATATGTCAATCATAACTATAAACATGTGGGGAATCATGATTCATAAAGAAGTAAAATTCAGCGAAACAATTTCAATTACATTTGATGGAGATAATGAAATAATGACATTAACTCTTGTAAAAGACAGCAAACCGGATTTTACCACTACTATCAGAAAACATCCGGGACTATTAGAGTCAATATTTCCGTCATGTGGAAGTGATATCAATATGGCACCACTATTAGCGAACGAAGAACAAAAAGAGAGGATCTATAGAAGTCGAATAAAACGATGTTATAAGATAAAATGCGAGTTTGCTGATTATTATCTCGAAAAATATAATGCTGAACAACGAAAGAATGCACAGAAACAAAAAGAACGCAACGAGTCCGAAGGAGATTTTGATAAATTCATCAATCTCATAACGGAGTCTTGATTATGTCTAAAAAAGAATATAACAATCCAGAGATGCGGTGTTCACAATTTTATCAGATCAGTTGTGTAATCCCAAAGAACTGTTATAATTGTGCAATGAGAAAAGGGTATCCGTACTATCTATTCGGGGATGTAGGATGTGAAAATTTTGTATCCATCGACAAGACTCATAAAGAAAAACAGAATCCCAATTCCCACTTGTGAACAGGGAAACCTCGATAAAAACGGAAACCTGAAACAAGGTGCGGATTGTGGGGTTTGCACAATGGGAGATTGTTTCTTTTGGAACAACGGAAACCACGATTAATATAAACCTTTTTACAAAATATTATTATCTCACAAACTAATATCGTTAATTGAACTACAATCGGAGAATCTTATATGGTATTAAGTACACCAAAAAATGAATCATGTAGTAATTGTTATTTTTGTGCATCATATGAATGGTCAAAAACAGAGGTGGTGAATATGGGTTTCTTCAAAAGTGAAACACTTATGAAAACTATGGAAACCTTCGTATGCAGATATAACCCCCCTTATAGTGGTGTAGATGCAACGGGTTACGCATCGCATCATATCATGCCATCGATGAATACAACAATTGTAAAAAACGATCATTGGTGTGGTAAGTGGAAAAAAAGGGATGAATAAATAAAGGAGTAAATCATGTTATATGAAATTATTAACCCATCAGACCCGTATCATTTCGAAGCACACGACCTTGAAGTTGCAGCGATCTGTATAGCAATTTTAGGAAAAGGGATGTATGGAGCAACCCCGTTAGATGACAAAGGAGAAATCCTTGAAGATGAAATGACAATCCCGATGTTTATGTTCGGTGCAGACGATTGGTTCATGAAACAATTCGGAGTTACCTTCACAGTATCAATGGATCGGGTAATGAAAGACCGCAAGTTAGATCTTATGCATGCATTGGAATCTGTAACACTCGGCTCGTTCAAAGACCGCATGTTTGTGGTTGATGCTTTAAACTCAATTGATGATCCGGTAAAGAAAGAATTATTCAAAAAGAAATGGCTAGATGAAAAACGCACTTCATTGAATAATATCGGGGGTCGTGCGGATTCATTAGTTAAATCACTGATAAAAAATACATCAACTACATAAGTGATAACATGAGACAGCCGAATAGATTATACGATGAAGATACGCGGTTTCAGGAAAGATCTTCAAATAAAGTAGAAAACCCATGTAAAAACAGGTGTAGTAATTGTATATTATACGAACACCCTGCCGACAAACGTATGACGTGTAAAATCATACTACGTTCTTATGCGCAGGAATTTGAACGAACTGTTAATTCACTAAAACAAGATATAACTGGTGCAGAAGGTTATGGTTATGGAGACGCATGTTATTACAGTTGGATGGATCTGATGGCATTATTAGCGCATCAGCGTAGGTTTACAGCCTTGTACGGGTGTGGACTGTGGAAACAACCATGTGAAATAGCAGAGGAGCAACAGAAACCATGAAAAAATCAACACTAAAAAGAATCAAATATCTTAAAAAACAATTGAACAATCCGAAATATGCATATGCATGGATTGAATCGAAAGAAAAGAAATTATATTTCACATATCCGGTCGGGGGTTGGATGAACAACACAGAGGAAAACCCAATGACTCCGGATGAGGTATTGGCTTTCCTTGAAAACACAAACCCAAGAATTGTAATGGGATCTATCAAAGGTATGGTGTAACTGAAAATGATAGAACTTTCAAAAACTACTCTAAACATCGTTGGAACGATAATTGTTTTAACTAAACAGGCGGGAAGTCCCCCTTCGCAAGATGGGGGATGATAGCCGTCATCCTACCAACAGAAACCTTTATGGTTATAGTAGATAATGTATAACTATGAAATATCTACTTGACAAAGGAGCACATTCTGTATAC
>JANYJT010000119.1 GCA_025358395.1 Bacteroidia bacterium | reverse complement strand
ACATTTCAAACATTTCAAACATTTCAAACATTTCAAACATTTCAAACATTTCAAACATTTCAAACATTAAATTCTGTTCTCGAGTTTTGGCATAATACCGATCAGCGTCTTTGTGACATCACTCCGACCAATACCTTCGCGGATAATCAGCAGGATGGTGTCATCGCCGGCAATGGTACCAAGTATTTCACTACAGCCAGCCTCATCTATGGCCAAAGCTGTGCTGGAGGCAAATCCGGGCAATGTTTTTATCACGCCTAAGTTGCCTGAAAACGCTATCCCGAGAACTCCATCAGCCAAAAAATTCAACCTGGAAGGAGCACCATCCGGATTGAGGCTATTTAAGTTTTCTGCAGAAGGCAACCGATAGGTATATCCTACTTTGGCATCACTAACTTTAATAACCTGCATGGCTTTCAGATCGCGAGATAAAGTAGCCTGTGTAACCTCCAATCCCATTGACAAAAGCCTCAGCTGAAGGTCATCCTGGTTACTGATTACTTCGCTGGAAATGATTTTTTTGATCAGCTCGAAACGTTCATCCCTATTTTTCAAAATAAATATGTATTTGAATATATATTCACATTAAAATGCAAATATATTCATAATTTGTATAATTATATAACTTGTAGTCATTTTTTTGATGAATGTTAAATATTTATGAATATTTATAAATTTGATTGCATCTTTTGGTATAATCGGAAGATTTATCTATTTTTGCCAATGTGCGACATCATCCGGGAATATCGATCTTGTTAACGCGAAAAATGCGTTTTTACTGCTGATTAAAAAGTAGTGAAAACGCATTTTTTCTTTAATGAAGGTCGATAAGCTAATGGCTAATGGCTATTCTTCTGATTTAAAGCAAAAGCGTCACATTTATAAATAGTTATGCGAAAAGTAAAATTGGTACTGGAAGATGGTACAACATTTGATGGAAAATCCTTCGGTTACGAAAAATCAGTTTCCGGGGAAGTCGTTTTTTATACAGCCATGACAGGGTACCCCGAAAGCTTGACAGATCCCTCTTACACCGGGCAGATATTGGTTTCAACCTATCCGATGATCGGCAACTATGGAGTTCCTTCAGATAAAAAAGAGAATGGGTTACACCGACATTTTGAATCCGGGAAGATCCATATTACCGGATTAGTGGTCGACAATTATTCTTTCGGTTACAGTCACTGGAATGCGCAATGCAGTCTGGCCGATTGGATGAAATCACAACAAATACCCGGAATTTATGGCATCGACACACGTGCTCTAACAAAAATCCTCCGGGAAAAAGGCTCGATGCTTGGTAAAATTGAATTTGAATCTGAACCTATTGAACTGGAAGATCCAAACTTAATTAACCTGGTCGCCAAAGCCGGTTCCGATACTGTTGAAACGTACGGAGAAGGAGATAAAACTGTGGTTTTGGTGGATTGCGGCGTGAAAAACAACATCATTCGCTGCCTGATCAAAAGAGGTGTCAAAGTGGTTCGCGTACCCTGGGATTATGATTTTACTACCATGAAATACGACGGCTTGTTTCTCACAAATGGTCCGGGTGATCCAACCATGTGTGACATCACTGTCCAGCACATAAAAACAGCCATCGGTCAGGAGAAGCCCATCATGGGAATCTGCCTTGGCAACCAGTTACTGGGGCTGGCGGCCGGTTGTAAAACTTACAAGTTAAAGTATGGTCATCGAAGTCACAACCAGCCTGTACTTTTGTCCGGCACCAACAGATGCTTCATTACTTCGCAAAACCACGGATATGCTATTGACCAGAGTTCTTTACCGGATGATTGGGAGACACTTTTCTACAACGTGAACGACAATACCAACGAAGGGATCCGTCATAAAACCAAACCCTTCTTCTCCACGCAATTTCATCCGGAGGCTTCTTCCGGTCCGGTGGATACCGAATTTTTGTTTGATGATTTTATTTCCAATATAAAAAGTGAACTAAAGTGACTAAAGTGAGCTAAAGTGACTAAAGTTATGGACTCCGAACGAATCATGCTCGACCCATAGGAACTCTAGTCACTTTAGTTCACTTTAGTCACTTTAGCTCACTTTAGGCACTTTAGGCACTCAAAAACACAACGTTATGCTTAACACAGACATCAAAAAAGTAATCGTCCTTGGATCAGGAGCTCTGAAAATCGGAGAAGCCGGTGAGTTCGACTACTCAGGCTCGCAGGCGCTCAAGGCATTGAAAGAGGAAGGTGTCTATACCATCCTGATCAATCCGAACATTGCCACCATTCAGACTTCCGATGATATCGCGGATAAAATCTATTTCCTCCCCATCACGGCTTTTTTTGTTGAAAAGGTGATCCAAAAAGAGAAACCTGATGGCATTTTGCTGGCTTTCGGCGGTCAGACAGCCCTAAACTGCGGTGTCGATCTGTTCCGTCAGGGAATTTTAGAGAAGTATAACTTAAAGGTGATCGGAACACCGGTTCAATCCATTATCAATACTGAAGACCGCGAAATTTTTTCAGGTATCCTGCACGAAATTGATGTTTTAACCCCCAGAAGCATTGCCTGTACCTCTATCGAACAAGCCAGAAACGCAGCAAATACGTTGGGTTATCCGCTGATTATCCGTGCCGCCTATACGCTCGGCGGACTAGGTTCCGGCTTCTGCTCCAACGAAACAGAACTGAATAAACTAGCCGACAATGCATTCTCCTATTCCGGTCAGATACTGGTTGAGGAGTCCATAAAAGGATGGAAAGAGGTTGAATATGAGGTTGTCCGTGATCAGTACGACAACTGCATCACCGTATGTAACATGGAAAACTTCGATCCGCTGGGAATCCATACCGGCGAGTCGATCGTAGTAGCCCCTTCCCAGACTTTATCGAACGATGAATATCACAAGTTACGTGCTTTATCCATCAAGATCATCCGTAAGATTGGCGTAATTGGAGAGTGCAACGTTCAGTTTGCCCTCGATCCCAATTCAGAAGATTACAGGGTAATCGAAGTAAATGCACGTCTATCAAGATCCTCCGCGCTGGCATCAAAAGCGACGGGTTATCCGCTGGCATTTGTGGCTGCTAAACTAGGACTGGGTTATGGTCTTCATGAATTAAAGAACTCCGTTACCAAAGTGACGACTGCCTGTTTCGAACCTGCCCTCGACTATTGCGTGGTGAAAATCCCGCGTTGGGACCTTGGCAAATTCGTTGGTGTATCCAAGAACCTTGGATCCAGCATGAAGTCTGTTGGCGAAATAATGGCCATCGGTCGCAATTTTGAGGAAGCCATCCAAAAAGGTCTCCGCATGATTGGAATCGGCATGCACGGTTTTGTCGGCAATCGTGGAGATATGGAGATTATTGATATTGATGAGGAGCTGATAAACCCAACCGACAGGCGCATTTTTGCCATCGCGGAAGCTTTCCATAAAGGCTACACGGTGGACCAAATCTGGGCTATTACCCGTATCGACAAATGGTTTTTGATGCGCCTTCAAAATATTTACCTGCTAAGGACTGAGTTAACAAGCTTCGATACGCTGGAAAATCTTCCGGCAGATTTGCTACGCGACTCAAAGAAACTTGGCTTTTCTGACTTCCAGATTGCCCGGATTGTGGTAAAATCAGGGGTGAGGGACATGAATGTGGAAAGTCTGAAAGTCAGAACCTTCCGCAAGAAGCATGGCATTTTACCCTTTGTTAAGCAGATCGATACCCTAGCGGGTGAATATCCTGCCCAGACAAATTACCTCTACATGACTTACAACGGTTCGGAACATGATGTTGAATTTCAGCACGACAGTCAGTCGATCATCGTGTTGGGTTCCGGAGCCTATCGGATTGGTTCGTCCGTCGAATTCGACTGGTGCTCGGTGAATGCCGTTAATACCATCCGCAAAGCGGGATTCCGGGCCATCATGATCAACTACAATCCCGAAACGGTTTCAACCGATTACGATAACTGCGACCGTCTTTATTTTGATGAACTTTCCCTGGAAAGGGTTCTGGATATTTGCGACCTGGAAAAGCCAAAAGGAACGGTGCTTTCGATGGGTGGACAGATCCCCAACAACCTGGCCATGAAACTGCATGGCATGGGAGTGCCGATCCTCGGAACTACCGCAGAAAAGATCGACAATGCCGAAGACCGCAACAAATTTTCCGCCATGCTTGACAAGCTGGAGGTCGACCAGCCCCGCTGGAGCCAGCTTACAACCATTGAAGAGATTTACAAATTTGTGGATGAAGTCGGATTTCCGGTACTCATTCGTCCTTCCTATGTTCTTTCGGGTGCTGCAATGAATGTAGTTTCCAACCGCGACCAGCTTGAACATTTCCTCGAACTTGCTGCCCATGTTTCCAAGGAGCACCCTGTTGTCGTTTCAGAGTTTATCGAGAATGCGAAAGAGATCGAAGTTGATGCTGTGGCCAAAAATGGTGAAATAGTGGCCTATGCATTGTCTGAACATGTGGAGTTTGCCGGCGTTCATTCGGGAGATGCCACCATTGTCTTCCCTCCGCAGAAATTGTACGTGGAGACCATTCGCCGGATCAAGAAAATTTCCAAAAAAATTGCCAAAGCACTTGAGATTACAGGTCCTTTCAATATTCAATATCTGGCCAAAGACAATGACATCAAGGTCATTGAATGCAACCTCAGGGCTTCCAGGTCGTTTCCATTCGTTTCCAAGGTATTGAAAACGAACCTGATCGAGATAGCCACAAAAGCGATGCTGGATGTACCTTTCGAAAAGCCTGACAAATCCCTGTTTGAACTGGATTATGTCGGAGTCAAAGCGCCACAATTTTCCTTCCATAGACTCCTGAATGCCGATCCGGTTTTAGGTGTAGATATGGCCTCAACAGGCGAAGTCGGATGCATCGGAGAAAATTTTTACGAAGCATTGCTGAAATCAATGTTATCGGTGGGCTATCGGGTACCCAGGAAAACCATTCTCATCTCTTCCGGACCTGTCCGCGGTAAAATTGAACTTTTGGCTAGCGCCAGGATGTTGCAGGAGAGAGGTTTCACCATTTATTCGACAGGTGGCACCCACCATTTCTTTCAGGAGAATGGAGTCGAGACTGAAAAGGTTTATTGGCCCGATGAAGAAGATATGTCGCCAAATACGCTTGAGTTAATCAAACAGCGTAAAATTGAAATGGTCATCAACATTCCAAAAGACCATACCAAAAGGGAGCTTTCGAATGGGTACCGCATCCGCAGGAATGCCATCGATTTCAATATTCCACTGATCACCAACGCCCGCGTAGCCAGCGCTTTTATCTATGCTATTTGCAAACTTGAGATGGATGATATCTCCATCAAATCGTGGGATGAGTACAAGTAAAGGCTAAAGGATAAAGTTAAAAGGATAAAGTAAAGAACGCTCTTATCAGGATCGTAGCTTCATAACCAATAACCAACAGTACCATATTTCGGAGTCCCTTACTTTATCCTTTATCCTTTTGCCTTTATCCTTTAGCCTTTAGCCTTTAGCCTTCTTTAGTCTTCTTTAGTCTCAGTCACAAAATTTCAATTAATGCTGTAATTAAACACTGAAATGCATACTTATTATCTATCTTCGTTCAATTGATATTAACCAAAACTTTCAGAAAGCATGGATCTATTTTCAGCACAAGAAGTTTCAAAATCCTATTCCAATTTCAAGGCTCTTTCCGAAGTATCCATTTCTGTACCGGAGGGTTCGGTTTTTGGCTTGTTAGGACCTAACGGTGCAGGCAAAACAACGCTGATCCGCATTATCAACCAGATTACAGCGCCCGATAGCGGAACCATTTGGTTCGAAGGACGCAAAATGAAGTCTGATGATATCGCCAAAATCGGCTATTTACCCGAAGAGCGGGGGCTCTACAAAAAGATGAAAGTTGGCGAACAGGCACTTTATCTGGGCATGCTAAAAGGGCTTTCCCGCAGGGATGCCATGAGGGAACTCAAGATTTGGTTCGAAAAATTCGAGATCATCACCTGGTGGGATAAGAAGGTCATGGAGCTTTCGAAAGGGATGCAGCAAAAAGTTCAGTTCATCTGTACTGTCCTTCATAAGCCAAAACTGATGATATTCGATGAGCCCTTCAGCGGTTTTGACCCCATCAATTCTGAAATCATCAAAGAAGAGATTCTCCGGATGAAGAGAGAGGGTGCTACCATCATCTTCTCCACCCACAACATGGAATCTGTGGAGGAGTTGTGCGACCACATTGCATTAATTGATAAATCCAAAAAAATTCTGGATGGTCCAACATTAAACATACGGGAAAATTACAAATCAAACATTTTCGATGTCGCATACAAAGGTGACTTTACCAAAATTGAGCACGAAATTGGCGGAAAATATTCAATCCTTGCACACGATGAGAAAGGCAGAACCAATACACTGAAAATTCAGTTTCTGAATGGCAGCAGTTCAGGTTCACTGATCAAAGATCTAGTGGATCACGTGGAAATAATTTCGTTCAACGAACTGATTCCCAGCATGAATGAGGTATTCATCAAAGTTGTCAAACAAAATTCTTAACCAAACACGATGAGCAAAATAGGATTAGTTCTTTCAAGAGAATACACCACCAGAGTCAGGAAGAAATCATTTATCATCATGACCATCCTGATGCCGGCATTGATGGCCGCCATGTTCATACTTCCCGCTTATTTCATGTCCCAGGACGATACAAAGGAGCGGACCATTGCTGTCTATGATGGTTCGACCATCCTGCTTGGTCAGCTGGAAAGCAATGAATATACCAAGTACAAATTTGTCCCCCAGGAGGAATATGACAAGATCAAAGACAACCTCAAAACGACAAATTATTATGCCTTACTTGTTATTCAGCCCAATGTACTGAATACCAAAACCGTACAGCTCATTTCAACAAGTAATATATCCTTTGATGTCAAGAATCAGATTCAAAATAAAATCAGATCTGTAATTGAGAAAGAAAAAATGGCTGAAGTGATCAAACAAACCTCAATTCCTGATCTGGAAGCCCGGATCGCTGCCACCAAAACACCTATCAGCGTCACTACCATCAAACTGGGAGAAGGCGGAGAGGCTAAAAAAAGTTCCACTGAGATAGGAATGATCCTGGGGTATATTTTTGGATTTGTCATTTACATGTTTATTCTTTTGTACGGCCAGATGGTGATGCAGGGTGTCATGGAAGAGAAACAAAGCAGAATTGTTGAAGTCATTATCTCCAGCGTTAAGCCCTTCGAACTGATGATGGGAAAAATTATTGGTATTGCCCTGGTTGGACTCACTCAGCTGGGTCTTTGGATTATTCTGGGTATTGCGATTATCGCGGGTGCCAGAGGAATGGTGCCCGCTGCGCAGCATACCGGGACAGCTCAGGAGATTATGTCTCAAGCACAAATAGCCAACCAGGCACCTGCCCAATTGGACAAAATACAGGACATTCTTTCTATGCTTGGATCTGTCAATTTTCCACTGATCCTTGGATGCTTTATTTTCTTCTTCATTGGTGGATACTTGCTTTACAGCTCCATGTTTGCAGCTGTTGGTTCAGCCGTTGATGCGATGGAGGATGCTCAACAATTCATGATGCCTATCATGATGCCCATTATCCTTGCCATTCTTGTGATGATGAGCGCCATAAAAAATCCCGAAGGGCCAACAGCTTTCTGGTTCAGCATCATACCATTTACTTCACCAGTGGTGATGATGGCCAGAATCCCATTCGGCGTTCCGGCCTGGCAACTGGCGCTCTCGATGGTGGTACTCATTGTTACATTCGTAGGAATGGTGTGGGCTGCGGGCAAAATCTACAGAACAGGTATTCTAATGTATGGTAAGAAAGCATCCTGGAAAGAGTTAGGCAAATGGCTGACCTACAAATCATAAATGCTGTTATTGATTTAGGCACCAATACCTGCAATCTTCTGATCGCCGAACCCAATTCAAAAGGAGCCTTCAGGGTACTATATGAAGAACGGATAGCTGTCAAAATGGGGCGAGGGGGTATCCACAAAGAATTATTGCTTCCCGAAGCAATGGAGAGAGGGTTAAACGCCCTCTCTCTTCATCATAAAAACATCCTCAAATTTGGTGCCTCCAACGTTCGGGTGATAGGGACCTCTGCGATTCGCGGAGCTGCCAACAAAGCTGAATTTGTTGAAATGGTGCATAAGCAGTTCGGTTGGATCCTTGAAGTGATTGATGGCAACCTGGAGGCAGAATACATTTTCAGCGGGACTGTCAATTCCCTTCCACCGATGAATGAAAAATACCTGGTTCTGGACATCGGTGGAGGAAGCAATGAATTTATCCTGGCCGATGGAGACAAAATTATCTGGAAAGAAAGTTTTAACATCGGCATAGCCAGAGTATTGGAACTTTTTCCAATGTCTGACCCGCCAGTACTTAAGGAAATTATGGGGGTCGAGGCGTGGTTTGAGGATAACCTGAAGTCGATGGAGGAAATTTGCCGAATTTATCAACCCCATATTTTGGTCGGTTGCTCTGGTGCATTCGATACCCTGATGGATATCCTGGAGGAAAAAGAACCCGATGCAACTTTTCGGAAATCTTCCATCTTTCCTTTGGCTGATTTTCACCGCATTCATCATTTGCTGATTTCGGTCGACCGTGAAAATCGTTGCAAGATTGCCGGGGTTGACCAAAACAGGGTGGAAATGATCGTCATTTCCACAATATTTATTAACTTCATCCTGCGGAAGCTGCAAATCAAAAAAATGATTCACACCCATTTTTCGCTGAAAGAAGGAGTGATGTTTGAGATGGCTCGCCAAAAACCATGATTACACGATGCTGAAAATACTGGTGATCGATGATGAAAGAAGTATCCGGAATACCCTGAAAGACATTCTTGGGTTTGAAGGATACCATGTTGAGCTGGCAGAGCATGGAAAAGCCGGAATAGGAATGGTTCAATCCAACGATTTCGACATCATCTTTTGCGACATCAAAATGCCTGAAATGGACGGACTGGAAGTACTCGACCAAATACGGATCATCAAGCCTGAATCAACTGTGGTCATGATAAGTGGTCATGGAACCATCGATACGGCTGTGGAGGCAATCAAGAAAGGGGCTTTTGATTTTATTGAAAAACCCTTGGATCTTAACCGTCTGCTCATAACACTCCGCAACGCCGGCGACAAGACAGCTCTGGTTAAAGAGACTCTAATCCTAAAACAAAAGGCTGGCAAAAGGTTTGAAATTATCGGTGATTCTCCTTCCATCAGAAAAGTATTGGAAATGTGCGACCGGGTTGCCCCGACAGAGGCAAAAGTGTTGATCACCGGCGATAACGGAACCGGGAAAGAGCTGATCGCCCACCGTCTTCACGAACTTTCTTCTCGTTCAGAATATCCGTTTGTAGAAGTAAACTGCGCGGCCATTCCTTCTGAATTAATTGAAAGTGAGCTATTTGGACACGAGAAGGGGGCCTTTACTTCCGCCATTAAACAACGAAAAGGAAAATTTGAACAAGCTGATGGTGGCACATTATTTCTGGATGAGATTGGCGACATGAGCCTGTCCGCCCAGGCAAAAGTTCTGCGTGCATTGCAGGAAAACATCATCACCAGAGTTGGCAGCGACAAGCCGATTGAGGTAAATGTCAGAGTCTTTGCAGCCACCAACAAAGATCTGCAGAAAGAGATCAAAATCGGCACCTTCAGAGAAGATCTTTACCATAGACTCAGTGTTATACTTATTCATGTGCCTTCATTGGATGAGCGAAAGGAGGACATTCCGCTTCTGGCGAACTATTTTATAGCGCAGTTGTGCACTGAATATGGTCAGCCGCTGAGAGAAATAACACCTGGAGCACTTTCAATACTTGCACAGCGTTCATGGTCCGGCAATATCAGGGAATTTCGCAATGTGATTGAACGGTTGATTATCCTTGGTGGAAAGACGATCACGGAGGAAGATGTAGTAAATTTTGTGGGCTGATTTTTAAGCTATTAGCAGTTAGCTTTTAGCTTTTAGCTTTTAGCTTTTAGAATAAGGGATTAGCGCATTTTTAGCTATTTCCTCCAACCTGCTAATAGCTAATGACTAACAGCCAACAGCTTTCTAAGGAACCACAATATTCAAGGACATGGGATCTATTGATATGTGCAAAGGATCGGAGTTCTTGATTGGTTCTCCATCAACATGAAAATTCAGGTTATTTCCTTTGATTACCAGCGACTTCGTTTTGAAATAGGTACAAAATCCCGATTGGTCTATGGTCTTGTTAAACAGTCTGAAGCCTAAACCCGGCGCATCAAAAAATCCGAAAGGTTTCAAGGCACAAAAATCCAGCACTCCATCCGTCAAGCTTGCTCTGGGAGCTATAAAGGCATTGTTTCCATATTGAGAGGTATTGGCTAATGTCATGACAAAAGCGTGGTAGCTTTTCGAAATACCATCCAGTTCAACAGTATATGTCTGTGGTTTGTACTTGAAAAACTCTTTCAAGGTAACTTTAAAATAAGGAATTGGCCCTCTGTTGACAACTTTGGCAAAACAACGGGCAATGTGATCATCAAATCCCAGGCCGCAAACATTCATAAATCTGCGTCCATTTACCAATCCTGTGTCAATGGTAATTGGATGACCATCCAGCAGTTGAATAACAGCCGTTTCCGGTTTCATGGAAATTCCCAACTCCCTTCCCAGTGCATTGCCTGATCCTGCCGGGATTAAACCCATTATTCCTGTTGTACCAGCCAAAGCTGAAGCCACTTCATTCATCGTTCCATCGCCACCAACTGCCACAAAAACGTCATATTTATCAAATTTCTTTTCGATGATCTTTTTGGCATCACCCCGGCTACGCGTAAAAAGTATTTTAAACTTCACTTTCCTTTCATCACAAGCATCTGCAATCATTTGCAGAAATTCCCTCCTCCCTCCTACCCCTGCTACAGGATTCAGAATAAACAGGTAACGCATCTCTTTATTTTTCTTTTCAGCAGGAATGATCATCTTATACAGAATGGCTCAGGTAGATTTTGATGTTCAATATTTGGACGCAAAGATAATTCACGAAGTACAACTAATATTTTTTTTAAAAGAAAAATACATTTTTTTCCATCAAGTCATTAAAAAAAACGGAAATAACATCATAATAAGTAAAATACATATGTCTATATTCCTTATTATCTGATATTTAAATAAAATAAGTTATCAACAATTGTTAATAACCTTGGTTGAAACAAGGTTGGTATAAAAGCGTCAAAATTGTTGCAAAACGGGTATCACTTGTATTACATTTGATTCATCAGGTCAGCCATAAAGGGTCACCCAAAAATGGTGGAAGCGGCCAAGAGTTCTTAACTGAGTTTGAAGCCAAATCGTACAGGTCGAAAGATCTGCGCCACAGACGGGTCGGAGTTCAGGATCACAAGGAGTAATCCGATGATATCCGGACAACCAAAAGTGCTGAGTGTTCTTTTCAATGTTGTAGTAAAAAAGTCGAAGATCGGATGGTTCGTAAGTCCCGGAAAATTTTCGAAGGAAATCGTCCCTCGCAAGAGGGAGCTCGTAAGAGTGGCTCGCAAGAGTCAGAAATTACTCCGGGTTTTAGTTGATTGAAAAGTTGATTTATCTCCCGACTTGATGCACCTCTCCATCGCGGATTCCGAAAGGTGACCGTGGGGAGATTTTTGGAACGGACCCCGCAAGGGGATCGGGAAGGAAGCCTGAAGATGCAGCCGTTAAAAGCCGTACCAACAGGAAGGGAGCCGGAGAGGTACAAACGAAGCGCAAGTTTCGGATGTGCATCGAACGGCCGGCAAGAAAAAAGGCACTGAGCGTTCTTAAGGAAGTTGAAGCTTAAAGTGTAAAACAGAACGCGGCGCAAGTCGCAGGAAGTTTTCGAAGGAAACCGGAGTCGCAAGACAAAGGAAGTACCCTGGAAGCCATTTCATCGCAAGATGGGAAAAGCTGGCAGGACTTAAAGCAACTCCCTCCGGGAAGAGATCCGCAAGGATTTCGAAAGGAGAACCGGAAGTTACCGCTGTAAAAGGTCGTAACGGAAGGTCTGGGTCTACAGAAAGCAGGAAACAAAGCGCAAGCAGCGTCAGTGCAGGATGACCGGCCAAATAACCGTAGCCTGGCACCACGACAAGTTCGCTTGTCTGGGAGGATGGGAACAAATTCAAAAGATTTGTTCCCATTTGTGTTTTTATAAAGGCAGGGCAGTCGCTACAAGAATACTATTCTCAGACGTACAAATCCTCCAGATCCGCTGTCGCCAGCTGTACCAAAAAATCCGAAATCTTTTGCGTTATAAATTTGAAGAACCGCTCTCCATTTTCTGCAGATGCCTTTGCCGGATTGCCTATTCCTGTATCTGCAGTGACCTTGCTCCAGTTTCGTTCGGCCCATGCCCAGCCCTGGTTAAGAGCTTCAACTCTAAACTTTTTGGCGACTCCTAAACCAGCGGTAGCGAGCGGCATGACGAGCTCAGGATGAAGATACATCATCAGACTGGTCTCAACTTCACCTGCATGTTCTCCAAGATCTTCGAAATAATCCTCCATGCCGGGCATCTTAAACCAGTTGCACTGTGTGAGTAACATTCCGGGGAAAAGCAGATTTAACTCTCTTATATGTTGTTTAAAATCGTTGCCTCCATGCGTATTCATAACAACTAATTTCTTAATGCCCTGCCTGTTAAGTACCGTAATGAGATCTTTCAGAATAAGAAACTGCGTGCCGGGATTCAGATTCATATCCAGGAGAATATCCGGCTGACCGGTATTAACACCATATGGGATTGTCGGCAAAACCATGACCTTTGCCCCCTTTTCTGATGCTTTTTCCGCACAAGCTGCAGCCAACTCTGCTGCAATAAAATTATCTGTTCCGTATGGCATGTGGTAATTGTGCGCCTCAGTGGCACCCCAGGGCAAAATTGCAACCTCCGGCTTTGTACCTTTTACTTCTTTCCAGTTGGTCTCTTCGAGTATATATTTTGGCATGGCATTAAGATTTATTTCACAAAGTAAAACAATTTGAACAAGAAGAATAATCTGTCGGAATAAGATGTTTGAATATTTATGGCTATTTTCGTTCCGGTGAACATTCCCCTTCGACTTCGCTCAGGGACCGGCGTTCTTTAAGCCTTTTTCCTTCGACAAGCTCAGGGACCGGTTTTCGTTCAAACTGAAATGCTAATCTTATAAACTCTTCAACTGAAAAAAATGAGATCGTCTTTAAATTTTTTAAAAATTCTTGTGGTACTGTTGCTTTTCAGCAACATGGTTAGTGCGCAGGTTGTACTTCCGCCATTTTTCAACTGTAACATGGTGTTGCAGCAAGGGATCCCTATTCCCGTCTGGGGATGGGCTTCGCCCGGAGAAAAAGTAAGCGTGACTTTTAACAACAAAACTGTGACCACAAAAACAGGGAAAGACGGCAAATGGAAAGTAAGCCTGCAAGCCATGAACTATGGAGGACCTTACAATATGGTTATCAAGGGAAAAAATCTTCGTACCATTGAAAACATTCTTATTGGCGAAGTTTGGGTCTGCTCCGGACAATCCAACATGGAATTCAACCTCTCTTCCTCTCTAAATGCGCAAGCTGAAATCGCGTCTTCTGATTACCCGGAAATACGACTTTTTACTGTTAAAAAAAGGATGGCCCAAACACCTCAGGAGAATCTTGAGGAGGGCGAATGGTGGCAATGTTCACCTGTGTCATCGCCAAAGTTCTCAGCGGTAGCTTATTTTTTTGGACGTGAACTTTACCTGAAACTCAAAGTTCCGATCGGTCTGATCAATACTTCATGGGGCGGTACTGTTGCCGAGACCTGGACGAGCCCGGAGACCATTTCAAAAAATCCGGACTTTGCCGCTAAACTTGAGGATTTGAAAAAGTTAGATATTGCTGATTACAACCAGAAAAATGAGAAGAAGTTGGGTCCCAACTCCTACCCTACTTTGTTGTACAATGGAATGATCAATCCGCTGGTGCCCTATGGAATTAAAGGTGCTATTTGGTACCAGGGCGAAGGCAATGCAGGAAGGGCTTTCCAGTATCGCCATGTTTTTTCGGACATGATCAAAGACTGGCGGGCACAGTGGGGGCAAGGCGATTTCCCGTTTCTATTCGTTCAGCTGGCCAATTTCATGAAAGCTGACAGCCTTCCGGCGGAAAGCTCCTGGGCCGAATTGCGCGAAGCCCAATCAATGACACTTTCCTTGCCTAAAACAGGGATGGCTTCAGCAATAGATGTCGGTGAAGCCCTGGATATTCATCCGAAAAACAAGCAAACTGTAGGCAAAAGGCTTGCGCTTTCAGCTTTTAAAGTAGCTTACAATCAAAATATTGAGAATCTTGGTCCAGTTTTCAGTTCAATGAAAACAACAGGAAACAAAGCAGAAATCACCTTCGACCATGTAGAAAAAGGTCTGATAGCAAGAGACAAATATGGCTACGTAAAAGGTTTTACCATTTCTGGAAGCAACCATAAATTCGTTTGGGCTAAGGCAATTATTACCGGGACAAATACCATTCAGGTCAGCTCACCGGATGTGGTTGAGCCTGCTGCAGTTAGGTATGGTTGGGCAAATAATCCGGATGATGCCAATCTATACAATAGCGAAGGTCTGCCTGCCGATCCGTTTCGGACAGATAAGTGGAAGGGAATTACTGAGTAAAAACGGACTTGGGGGACTCGGGGACTAGGAGAGCGGGACCAGGTCATTTCGATCTGCCGTTTAAAATACTGAATCTATGGAAAGTTCCATGAAGATTCACTGTTTCTCCGTTTCTCCGTTTCTCCGTTTCTCCGTTTCTCGTTTCCCTCGTTTCAGTCGTCCTAGTCGTCCCAGTCTTCCAAGTCCTTACTCAAAACTGCGCAGCAGTTTTATTTCTTCTGCCCACAATGTTTCATCAGGCGTTTCAAGGATGATGGGGATCTGATTGAACCGGTCATCATTCATCATAAGCCTGAAGAGTTCGAGGCCGATCAATCCCTTTCCAACACTGTCATGCCTGTCGACCCGGGAACCAAGTTCCTTCTTCGAATCGTTCAGGTGAATCCCGCGCAAGTATTTGAAACCAACAACTTCGCCAAATTTGTTCCAGGTATAATCGTAAGATTCTTTAGCCCGAAGATCATATCCCGCAGTAAAAGTATGGCAGGTGTCAATACAAACGCCTACCCTTGATTTGTCTTCAACCAAGGAGATCATTTCGGCGATTTGTTCGAAGATATATCCAAGGTTGGATCCTTGTCCGGCTGTATTTTCTATTACCGCGGTTACACCTCTGGTTTTATCGAGAACATAATTTATTGATTCCGAAATCGTTGCCAGACATTTGGAAACCTCGGTCTTCTGCAAATGGCTGCCGGGATGGAAGTTCAGCAATTTCAATCCAAGCTGTTCACAACGCTGCATCTCGTCCAGAAAGGCCTCTCTGGATTTTGCCAGTGGTTCTTCCTCCGGATGACCAAGATTGATCAGGTAACTATCATGAGGAAGGATCATCTCCGGGAGGAAACCTAATTTTTCGCAGTTGCTTTTAAAGGCGGCAATGCTTTTGGCGCTCAGTGGCGGAGAATTCCACTGGCGCTGATTCTTTGTAAAAAGGGCAAACGCATTTGCACCAATCTCTTTGGCATTGATTGGCGCATTTTCAACTCCTCCGCCTGCACTGACATGGGCTCCTAAATATTTCATAATATGGTAATTATAAAGACAATATTATCTTGATTTGTTTACAAAAGACACAGCATGCTGTGTCTCTACGGTTCGTTTATCTTGATTAATGGTACGCTGCAATTCTTTTGATGTTTCTTTATGAATAAAAATAATCCCGAATTTCTCTCCTTATACGAGTTCAACTTTAAAGTGTTGAAGAAAATTCAAAAATTTATCTGATATTCGTATAGAATTAATCATCGTAACTTAACAAAAAAATGAGACTTAACAAATTTTCCCTAATGGTAATTCTGCTTATTTGTTGCGGCTTAGTTTCTATTGCGGCAGATAAAGGTTCCAAAGAGAAAGCGGATTCCATCAAAAGTGGATGGAATTTTGGGGCACTTCCTGCTATCTCATTTGATACCGATCTTGGTTTTCAATACGGGGCCCTTGTAAATTTCTTCGATTATGGAAATGGGAAACGATTCCCGGCATACAATCAATCTCTTTATTTCGAAGTTTCCCGGTTTACAAAAGGCAGCGGTGTTTACAGGTTTTATTACAATTCGGATCAACTGCTTAAGAACTTCGATTTCTCACTCGACCTCACCTATCTGCCGGATCAGGCCAATGACTTTTATGGGTTCAACGGATTTGAATCAGTCATGAATAAAAATTGGGTGGATGATAAATCGGATGCTTACAAAACACGAATGTTCTACAAGTTTCAACAAAATCTTTTCCGTTTCAAAGTGGATCTGCAACACAAAATTGGCAATACCCACTTTAAATGGATTGCAGGGATGAACCTGCTGAACTTCTCTATCTCCTCTGTCGATATAGACAAATTGAATAAAAACAAAAGTGACGCCGATAAATTGCCAAGCATAAGCTCCCGGCCCGGACTTTATGAAAAATACATCGACTGGGGAATCATTAAACCGGGTGAGGCAAATGGTGGCTTTATTCCTGAGCTCAAAGCCGGAATTGTATATGATACCCGGGAAGTAAAGGTTAATCCGATGAAGGGTATGTGGACAGAGGCTATTCTCACTGCCGTTCCAAAATTTCTGGGTGCAGAGTCCGGATTTACAAGGATCGCTTTAATACATCGCCAATATCTTACCCTCATAAAGAATGACCTCTCTTTTGCCTATCGGATCGGTTGGCAACAGACCCTTGGAGGACAGGTACCGTTTTACATGCAACCGCAAATGATTACAACCGCGATGACCGGCTACGCTACCATTGGACTTGGGGGATCCAGATATCTGAGGGGAGCAAAAAGAGACCGGGTTGTTGGAGATGGTGTCGTTTATGGCAATTTGGAACTAAGATGGAAATTTGCCCGAATGAATTTTATCAACCAAAAATTCGTTTGGGGATTAAATGCTTTCGTCGACCTGGGTCAGGTTACGAAGAAAGTAGCTATTCCAAACATTCAACCACTGCATGAAAATGCATCTGACTATTTCAATCCCGGAGCTGAAAAAATGCATGCCACATATGGCGCAGGTATCCGCCTGGCCATGAACCAGAACTTTGTCATTGCATTCGATTATGGAATGGCTGCAAACGATCAGGACGGCGATAAAGGCGTTTACATTGGACTGCATTATCTGTTTTAGTATTCAGTTATCATAAGTTGAAAGGGTTATTACGATAGAAAAAGTTATTGATTTAAATAATCCGCGTAATTTGTGTAATCTGTGGTAGGGACAGGGGTTAATTAGTGTCATCTGTTTTAATCCGTGCAATCCACAGTATAATAAATCTATTAAACAATGAAAACTTGTATGGTGGCTGGCGCTTCCGGCCTTGTAGGATCCTCTTTGGTGAGAATGCTACTGGAATCATCACATTATGAAAAGGTGCATATCCTGGTAAGAAAAAAGATTGAACTCGTTCATCCGAAACTGGTTCAGCACCTGGTGGACTTTGAAAAACTTGCGGATTTTCATGTGGGCTTTAAAGCCGACGATGCCTATGTGACTCTGGGTACCACTATCGCGAAAGCCGGAAGCAAAAGTGCCTTCTATAAAGTTGATCATGATTTTGTTGTCTCATTTGCAAAAAAAGCCAATTCACTTGGGGCAAGCGGACTGTTCGTTGTCAGTTCGATGGGTGCAAATCCAGCCTCATCAATTTTCTACAATAAAGTGAAGGGGGAAATGGAGGAGAATATTAAGGCAATCGGATTTCCCCGTCTCGGGATCTTCAGACCTTCCTTGTTGTTAGGTCCCCGTCAGGAAAAAAGAGCAGGTGAAAAGTTTGCCGGATGGATGATGCGAACCATTGAATTTATGATTCCGGCAAGGTACAAAGCCATTCATGTCGACAAAGTGGCAAAAAAGATGGTCGAATTGGCTTTAAATGATGAAAATGGCCTGTTTATTTTAGAATCAGACAAATTGCAATAAATCCCGGATCCATTGCTTCTGCTCTTTCAAGTTTATATCTTTGTAAGAGGTTAAATTAATTACCTCACATCCGTTGATGGGGTTTTAAAACAAATCAAAATAGACTGCTATGTCAGATTTTATTTATCAAAAGCCATTCCCTGTAAAAAAGGATTCAACAAAATACCGGCTACTTACCAGGGATTTCGTTCAGACGATCGAGGCAGGTGGAAGAAAAATCTTAAAAATCGCACCCGAAGGACTGGAACTTCTTGCCAGGGAAGCATTTGCCGATGTCTCTTTTTTCCTAAGGGCTTCACACCTCGAGAAACTTTCACACATTCTTCAGGATCCGGAATCAAGTGACAACGATATCTTTGTCGCACACACGATGCTTCTCAACCAGGTCGTTGCTGCCGAGGGTGAACTGCCAACTTGCCAGGATACCGGAACTGCCATCGTGATCGGGAAAAAGGGAGAAAATGTATGGACAGGAAACGACGATGCCAAATCACTCTCCAAAGGGATCTATGAGACTTACCGGGACCGCAACCTGCGTTATTCACAGGTGGTTCCACTGACCATGTTTGACGAGAAAAATACCGGGAATAATCTCCCGGCACAGATTGATATTTATTCAACAGAAGGCAATACCTACGAATTTTTGTTCATTACCAAAGGAGGAGGCTCTGCCAACAAGACCTATCTCTACCAGATGACCAAGTCCTTGCTTAACGAATCCACCCTCACCAATTTTATCAAGGAAAAGATCAAGGATCTTGGTACTTCGGCCTGTCCACCTTATCATTTGGCGGTTGTGATTGGAGGCACTTCGGCCGAAGCCACGCTTGCTACGGTCAAGAAGGCTTCTGCCGGCTATTTTGATGATCTGCCAACCGAAGGCAATGAAGGTGGTCAAGCCTTCAGAGATCTCGGATGGGAAGAGAAAATTACAGAGATCTGCCAAAAGAGCGAAATTGGTGCCCAGTTTGGCGGGAAATATTTCGTCCACGATGTGCGTGTGATCCGTCTGCCGCGCCATGCTGCATCCTGCCCGGTCGGAATCGGTGTAAGTTGCAGTGCTGACAGGAATATCAAGGCAAAAATTACGGAAGAGGGAATCTTCCTGGAACAATTGGAAACACATCCTGAAAAATTTCTACCAAAGACGGCTCCTTATTTACAGCCCTCTGTCGACATAGATTTAGACCGCCCCATGGAAGAAATTCGCCGGGAGCTCTCCAAATATCCCGTCAAAACCCGGTTGAGGCTCAGAGGCACGCTTGTGGTGGCACGCGATATCGCCCATGCCCGCATCAAGGAGATGATCGACAGCGGCCAGGAGATGCCCGAATACTTTAAAAAATACCCGGTTTACTACGCCGGTCCAGCCAAAACGCCCAAGGGAATGGCCTCCGGCAGCTTCGGACCGACAACAGCCGGCAGGATGGACAGTTATGTTGAACAGTTCCAGTCGTTGGGAGGATCGCTGATTATGCTGGCCAAGGGAAACCGGTCCAGCCAGGTCACTGCTGCCTGCAAGAAATACGGTGGTTTCTATCTGGGATCTATTGGCGGACCGGCGGCTATCCTGGCTAAGAACAGCATCAAATCGGTCGAGGTGATCGATTTTCCGGAACTGGGCATGGAAGCCATCCGCAAGATCACGGTAGTGGACTTTCCGGCATTTATTATTGTTGATGATAAGGGAAATGACTTTTTTGCGGCGTTGAAATAATCTATCCACCCCGGATAAAGCGAAATATCACCAAATAAAAGGAGAAGAAGTCCTGGAATATTGTCGTTGTTCCAACTACCTGAAATGCAAAATAAGAAGGCATTCAGTCATTTTTAAGAAACAAATTGCGAAGAAGAAAGTATAAATGGATTAAATGATCAAATACAGCAATTATTATTAATCCTTTAATACTTTTAAAATGACAACTGTAAACGCTTATATAAATTTTAATGGCAATTGTGAAGAGGCTTTCAATTTTTACAAATCCATATTCGGCGGTGAATTTCCTTACTTAGGAAGATACAAGGATATGCCTGTTCAAGAAGGTATGCCGTCATGCTCTGAGGGAATGACCGAGAAAATAATGCATGTTTCCTTGCCTATCAGTAAAGAAACCATTTTAATGGGCAGCGATACCGGAGGAGAATGGGCTCCAACATTCAAAGTGGGTAACAACATCACTATTTCAATCCTAACAGATAGCAAAGAAGAAGCTACCCGTCTATTTACCGGCCTTTCGGAGGGCGGACAAATTACTATGCCTTTGGCAAATACCTTCTGGGGTGACTATTATGGCATGATTACCGACAAATTTGGCGTAAATTGGATGGTAAGTTTCCCGACGGCTCAACAGCAATAATCATTTAATTGGTTTCATCAGTTGAAAAATGTATTAATTGTTCATGCTCATCCCGAACCAAGGTCATTTTCTTCCGGTCTCAAAGACATTTCCATTAATTACTTTTCCAACAATGGAGACTTTGTCCAGGTAAGTGATCTCTATTCAATGGGTTTTGATCCGGTAGGTGACCAGCGGGATTTTAAGTCGATCAATAATCCGGATTATTTCAAATATCAGATGGAGCAGATGTACGCCTGCAAAACGGATGGTTTCACCAGCGAATTAAAAGTTGAGATGGACAAGTTGATTTGGTG